>JAGWSV010000238.1 GCA_028869315.1 Rhodospirillales bacterium | reverse complement strand
CGTTGCGCCGCGCAGTTTCCCAGTACTGGTTGAAATCATGCGTGACCGTGGCGTCCGCCAGGCGAACGCGCAACGTCTCCGGCAGCGCATCATAGGCGGCGTGCATGTTGGCGAACTCGGTGCCGCCCAGCGGACGGCCGTCCCGGCGTGGGATGACGACCCCGTACAGGACGTTCACGAACCCCATCACGTCGCGGTAGGACATGTCGGTGTGCCAGTCCTGCCCGGCATCGGGGAAGCCGATATAGCGCCCGCCTTCGCGGATATTGGACAAGGTGCCCACCTCCGGCACCGCCCGCCCGGCGGCGGCTTCCTTCGTCACCGAGCCCTGGATCTCTCCGAACTGCTCGGAGAACGCGCGCAGCGCCGCGTCGTCCAGATGCTGGTCCGGAACGCGCAGCACGCCGTGCCGGCCGAGCGCGATCAGCAGCCGGGCGAAATCGCCCGGGCCGATCGGCCGGGACGCATCGAGCCCCTCGACCGTGGCGCCGAGGATCGCCCCGCTGGGTCGGATCGTGAACATCGTCGCTGCCCTCCCGCTGCCGCGGCGGGCAGTCTAGCGCGTACCGCCGTCACCGAAAGCATGCTCGGCTCCGGGGAAGCGCCGCTCCCGCACCTCGGCCGCATAGGCGGCGATCGCCGTGCCGGCGTCCCGCCCCAGCTCGGCGTAGCGGCGGACGAATTTCGGCCGGAAGTCGGCGAACATGCCCAGCATGTCCTCCAGCACCAGGATCTGCCCGTCGCAGGCCACCGAGGCGCCGATGCCGATGGTCGGGATCGCGATCCCCGCGGTGATGCGCCCGGCGAGCGGCCCGACCAGCTTTTCCAGCACGACGGCGAAGGCGCCGGCTTCGGCAACCGCAACGGCATCGCGCATGATCCGCTCCGCGTCGTCGCCTTGCCCCTGGACCTTGTAGCCGCCCAGCGCGTTCACCGCCTGCGGCGTGAGACCGATATGCGCCATGACCGGAATGCCGCGCGCGGCGAGGAAGCGGATCGTTTCCGCCATGGTCTCGCCGCCTTCGAGCTTGATCGCGGCGCAGCCGGTTTCCGCCATCAGGCGCGCGGCCGTGCGGAAGGCCTGTTCCTTGCCGCCCTCATAGGTGCCGAACGGCAGGTCGACGACCATCAGCGCCCGTTCGAGGCCGCGCCGCACCGCCTGGCCGTGCATGATCATCATCTCCGCCGTCACGCCGAGCGTCGACGGCAGTCCGTGCAGCACCATCCCGACGCTATCGCCGACCAGCACGACGTCGCAGTGCGGATCGACAAGCCGCGCCATCGGCGTCGTATAGGCCGTCAGGCAGACCAGCGGCACGCCGCCTTTCCGCGCCAGCACCTCGGGTGGCGTGACCGCTCCGGTCTTTCGCGCGACGCTCATGATCTCGTGCTCCCGACTTTGATCGCGCCTGGAACCGGCAACGGAGCTTCCGCCGGACGCCGTCCGGGCGCCGCCGTGCGGCGATGGGCCTTCAGTTCCACAGCACGTTGGACGGATCGGCGCGCAGGTCGCCTCGTTCGACCTGCTTCACCACTTCGGTCAGCCGCGCATGGGTCGGCGCCGGCACGCCGGCCTCCTCGCCCTTGGCGGCGATGAAGCCGTTCATGAACTCGATCTCGGTGCGCCGGCCCTTCGCCATGTCCTGCGCCATCGACGGACGCTGCAGGTCGCTGCGCGCCGCGCCGGTGGTGCCGGCCAGCATCAGCCGCTCCACTTCGGCCAAGGCGGCAGCATCGCCTTCCCCGGCGCGCGCCAGCTGCTCGGGATCGAGCGCGCCGACCTTGCCTACCTTGAAGCCCAGTGCCTGGCCGACCCGCACCGATTCGGCGCCGAGACGGATGCACACGCGGCGCACCGCGTCGTGGCGGTCGCGTTCGTTGCCGCCCATGCCGGTGGCGGCGGAGACCCCGTTGCGCATCCCGTTGACGCACAGCTTGGTCCAGCGCTCGCCCCACAGATCGTCGGTCGCGTGGGTGACGTCGACATCGTTCAACATCGCCGCGATGGCTTCCGCGCGGGCGGAGATCCGTCCGCTCGGCTCGCCGACATAAAGGCATGTCAGGTCCGGCCGCCGGGCCATGGTGCGGCGGATATGCGCGGGCTCGTAAAGGTCGAGCGCGAGCCCGCCGGTGACCACCGTCCCCATCGTGCGGCCCCAGCCGACCAGCGGCGCGATCCGCTCCTCGTTGATGCAGTTCTGGAGCGAGAGCACCACCCCGGAGGCCGACAGGTACGGCGCGATCAGCAGCGTCGCCCATTCGGTGTCGTAGGATTTGACGGCGATGAAGGCGATATCCACCGGGCGCTGCTTCGCGATCGCCTGCACCTCCGTCACGTGCAGGGCGGGAACCGGCACGATCCGGCTTTCCGCCTCGGTCATGCCGGACAGGTGCATGCCGCCGGCGCGGATCGCCGCCACATGGTCGGGCCAGGGGTCGATCAGGGTCACGTCATGCCCCGCCGCTGCCAGGCCGGAGCCGATATATCCACCGACGGCGCCGGCGCCGACGACCGCGATCCTGGGTGCCATTCCCGTTCTCTCCCTCTGCCGCCGGACAGTGTGGCGGCGGCGGGCGGACCCGACAACCGCAAGGGGCGTCGTTTCCCGGGGAGGGTGTTCGGGATCAGGGTTGCGGCGTGTCCTTGGGCTGGCCGACCCGCCGCCCGACCCCGCGCACCGGCGGCAGCGCCGAGTCGGCCGCGACCGCTGCCTCCAGCGCGGCGCGGAGGTCGGGCGGCCAGGGCGCGGCGCGGCGCGCGGCCATGTCGATGTGCAGGCAGAGCAATTCATGCAGCGCCAGCCGCTCCCCGGTCGCGGCGTGGTGCATCTCGTGCACGAAATGCAGCCGCTTGGGACCCACTGCCAGCAGCCGGGTGGCGACCCGGACGCGCTCCCCCTCGGTCACCTCCTGTTCGTAGACGGTATGGGTTTCCGCCACGAAGCAGGAATTGCCGGAGCGCGCGCGATAGGCGGTGCCGATCCCCAGCGCATCGAAGACGACATCGGTCGCCTGGTCGAACACCACGACGTAATAGGCAAGGTTCATGTGGCCGTTGGAGTCGATCCACTCCGGACGGACCTGCGTTTCGTGCTGGGGCAGGGGCATGGAAACGCAGCTTGTTGAGCGGGCGGCCCGCGGTCAAGTTGGGCCGATGCAGCAAGCCGCCGTCCCGTCCCAAGCCGCCCCGGCCGCGATTGCCGCGGCGACGACCACCGCCGGGGCCGATGGGCTGCCGCCCGCCGAACGCTGGCGGGCGATGACCACCATCGGCATCGCGGTGGCGATGTCGGTGCTGGATACCGCGATCGCCAACATCGCCCTGCCCACCATCGCGCGGGAGCTGCACACCACGCCGGCAGCCTCGATCTGGGTGGTGAATTCCTACCAGCTGGCCGTGACGGTCTCCCTGCTGGCCTGCGCGTCGCTGGGCGACATCATCGGCTACAAGCGGGTCTACTGGACCGGGCTCGCGGTGTTCACCGCGGCCTCCGGAGCCTGCGCGCTGTCCACCTCGCTGCCGATGCTGGTGGCCGCGCGGGTGGTGCAGGGCCTGGGCGGCGCCGGGGTGATGAGCGTCAACACCGCTTTGGTGCGGTTCATCTTCCCGCGCGACCAGCTGGGGCGCGGGGTCGGGTTCAACGCCTTCGTCGTCGCCGTGTCCGCCGCCACCGGCCCGTCGATCGCCGCCGCGATCCTGTCGGCGGCCAGCTGGCACTGGCTGTTCGCGGTGAACGTGCCGCTCGGGATCGTCGCCTTGTGGTACGGCGCGCGCGTGCTGCCGGCCACGCCGCGCTCCCGCCATCGCTTCGACCTGGCGGGGGCGGCGCTGAACGCCGCGGCGCTCGGCCTGCTGATGATCGCGGTCGATGAGCTGGGCCGGGGCGAAAGCCTGGGGCTGGCGGGCGCGGAGGTCGCGGCGGCTTCGGTGTTCGCCGTCATCCTGTGGAACCGCGCGCGGGCGATGACGGCCCCGCTGTTGCCGGTGGACCTGTTCCGCCGCCCGGTGTTCTCGCTGTCGGTCGGCATCTCCATCTGCGCCTTCACCGCGCAGACCCTGGTCTACGTGGCGTTGCCGTTCCTGTTCGAGGATGTCGGCCACCGCTCCCAGATCGCCACCGGGCTGCTGATGACGCCCTGGCCCGCCATCGTGGTATTCGTCGCCCCGTTCGCCGGGCGGCTGTCCGACCGCTCGGCGCCGGCCGTGCTCGGCTCCGCCGGGCTGGTGGTGATGACGGTGGGCATGGTGATGCTGCTGACCCTGCCGGTGGATGCCGGCTGGTTCGGCGTCGCCTGGCGCATGGCGATCTGCGGCTTCGGCTTCGGGTTCTTCCAGTCCCCCAACAACCGGCTGCTGCTGGCCTCGGCCCCGCCGGAACGCAGCGGTGGGGCGAGCGGCATGCTCTCCACCGCCCGGCTGCTGGGACAGACCTCCGGCAGCGCGCTGGTGGCGCTGGCGTTCGGGCTGGCCGGCACCGCGAGCGCCGGCATCGCCCGGGGCGTGCAGGCGGCGCTGGTGGTGGGCGCGGTGGCGGCCGGCATGGCGACCGTGATCAGCCTGGTGCGGGTACGCCAGATGCGCCCGCGGTCATGAAAGCCGCGCCCGGAACGCGCCGGGTGCTGGTGTGGGACCTGCCGGTGCGGCTGTTCCACTGGCTCCTGGCGCCGCTGGTGCTCGTCCTGTGGGTGACGGAACGCTGGAACCGGATGGGCTGGCACGTGCTCGCCGGCGAGGTCCTGCTCGGGCTGGTGCTGTTCCGCCTGTTCTGGGGCTTCGTGGGCAGCGAGACGGCGCGGTTCGCCCGCTTCCTCGCCACCCCGGCGGCGGCGTGGCGGCATCTGCGCCGGAGCTTCGCGCGGGAGCCGGACCACGCGGTGGGCCACAACCCGGCCGGGGGCTGGATGGTGGCGCTGCTGCTCCTGCTGCTGCTGGCGGAGTGCCTGAGCGGGGTCTTCGTCAACAACGACGTCGCGGACCAGGGGCCGTTCACCGACCACACCCCGGCATGGTTCATGAACCTGGTGACCGACCTGCACGCGATCCTGTTCCAGGCGATCGTGGCGGCGGTGGGGCTGCACCTGGCGGCGATCGCGGTCTACGCGGCGGCCAAGGGGCAGAACCTGCTGCGGCCGATGGTGACGGGGTGGAAGCAGCTGCCGGCGACGCGACGCCCCCCGCAGATCGCCGGAGTGCGCCGCGCGCTGCTGCTGGCGGTGCTGGCGGCGGCGCTGGCAGCCGGGTGGTCCTGGTTCAGCTGATACGGGCGGCGCCGCAGCGCTCCCCCGCCATCACGCGGTCCGGCCAGCGCGGGCGCACGGCTCTTCCTGTTGCCGAAATACGTCCCCGACCTGGACAGAATCGCGCACGTCTTCGCCAAGCTCCAGCACCTGCTGCGCAAAGCCGCCGCCCTGCGCCCGCGCGGTCGTCGGCCCCGTCACCGACGGCGGGGTTTCCCGGCAGATCGGCCGGGATCGCGGGCCGGGCGTGTGACGGAACCCGCCTTTCGGCTTCGGTGCGTTGACCCAACCTTACCCCGCGCAGCAGGAGAGCTTCGCGACGTCCTTCGCGAAACCAAGTGCGGCGAGTTTCAGCCCCTCCACCGTGGTGAGATAGGGGAACAGCG
>JAGWSV010000237.1 GCA_028869315.1 Rhodospirillales bacterium | reverse complement strand
TGGGCGTGGCGCCCGCGCGCGTGCAGACGCAGGCGCTGCCGGCCGGCACGGGCATGGGCGCGGACGCGGCGGCGGAGCACCTGGCCCATTCCCTGGCCGGGCTGCGTGAAAGCCTGATCGTGCTCGGGCGGGCGACGAGCCCCGACGGCGCGGCCGCGGCGCGGCTTGCCGCCCGCCGCGGCGTGCCCGTGCTGGTGGTCGAGGCCGCGGCGCGCTGATCGTCCCATGCTCGTGGGTGGAGGCAGACGGCCGCGTGCCGCAACGCCGGGGGCTTGGCACCGCGCTTATCCGGGCCAGCTTATGATCACCCGTACATACGACTTCAGGCCATCGGCCCGATCACCGACACCCCACACCAGACGCCGGCCCGGGGGCCGTCCCGGCTGGTCCCTGCCGCGAGAACCCGCACGATGTCGAGCCAACCCCTCCTGGAGGTCCCGAACCGCGGGCTGATCACGATCTGCCTGATGGTGGCGACGCTGATGCAGGCGCTCGATTCCACCATCGCGGTGGTGAGCCTGCCCTATATGCAGGGCGGCCTGGCCGCGAGTTCCGAGCAGATCGACTGGGTGCTCACCTCCTTCGTCATCGGCGCGGCGGTGATGACCGCGCCCTCCGGCTGGCTGGCGTCGCGGTTCGGCCGGAAGAACGTGCTGATGACGAGCCTGATCGGCTTCACCGTCACCTCGATGCTGTGCGGCCTGTCCACCTCGCTCACCGAGATCGTCGCCTTCCGCTTCCTCCAGGGCCTGTTCGGCTCGCAGCTCGTGCCGCTGTCGCAGTCGACGATGATCGACATCTACCCGGAGGAGAAGCGCGGCCAGGCGATGGCGATTTGGGGCCTCGGCGTCATGGTGGGGCCGATCCTGGGTCCGACCCTGGGCGGCTACCTCACCGATTTCTACAACTGGCGCTACATCTTCTTCGTCAACCTGCCGTTCGGCGTGCTGGGCACGATCGGCATCGCGGCGCTGATGCCGCGGCGCACGCACCGGCCGAAGATGACGTTCGACTGGTTCGGCTTCGGCCTGCTGGCGATGGCGCTGGTCGGCCTGCAGCTCATGCTCGACCGCGGCCAGGAGAAGGACTGGCTCAGCTCGCCCGAGATTCTGATCGAGGCCGTGATCGCCGGCTTCGGCTTCTATTTCTTCGTCGTCCACCTGGTCACCACCAGCCGGCAGCCGTTCCTGCAACTGGCCCTGTTCCGCGACGTCAACATCACCTCGGCGATGGTGACGATGCTCGGCGTCGGCGCCATCATCCTGGCGAGCTCGGCGCTGCTCGCGCCCTATCTGCAGGATCTGGCGGACTACCCGGTGCGGACCGCCGGGCTTGTCATGGCACCGCGCGGCTTCGGGACGATGGCGGCGATGTGGCTCGCCGGGCGGCTGTCGGCGCGGGTCGATCCGCGCAAGCTGATGACGTTCGGCGTCGCCGTGGTCTCCTACTCGCTCTACCGCATGATGAACTGGCTGCCGGACGTCGCGGTGGCCGAGGTGGTGACCACGATCGTGCTGCAAGGGTTCGGTCTCGGCTTCGTGTTCATTCCGCTGCAGGTCGCCGCCTACGCCACGTTGCGGCCGGACCTGCGCGGCGAGGCGGCGGGGATGCTCAACCTCTGCCGCAACGTCGGCAGCGCGGTCGGCACCTCGATCACCGCGGCGCTGCTGGTGCGCAACGAGCAGACCGAGCATTCGGTGCTGTCGCAATTCGCCTCGCCGCTCAACCGCGCCCTCGACGGCACGCCGGCCGTGCACCGCTACCTCGATCTGCTCACGCATGGCGGCGCGGCGCTGCTGAACCACATGATCGACGCCCAGTCGGCGATCATTGCCTACTCGGACGACTACAAGTTCCTGATGCTGATGACCCTGCCGCTGCTGATCCTGTTCTTCATCATGCGCCGGCCGCGCCAGAGCGGCGGGCCGCGCGAAGCGGCGGTGATGGACTAGCGCGCGACCGCCGGAGGAGGCGGGACGGGACGCGGGCAGCGCGCGCAAACAAGCGATTGCGGTCCCGAAGCGGGGAAGCTCACGCGGGCCGGCCGACGCTGCCGGCCCCGATGCGGGCCGATCCCGCGCGAGCCTGGCGCGTTCGGCCCCGAGGCCGCCGCCGCCCGGCGTCCGGCCGCTATGGGCGCACGTCGATTTCGTCGTTCACCTCGGTCACCCCGGGGGCGGAGCGGGCGGCGGTTTCGGCCACCTGCCGCTCCCACCAGGTCTTCACGCTGCCGCGCAGGGTGACGCGCCCGCCCTCGACGCCGATCAGGATATGGCCCGCCTCGACCTCGGCGTTGCGGCGCAGCGCGCTTTCGATCTTCTGGCGCACCGCCGCGGGGTCGCCGGCGGGCTGGGCGGCCGGCGCGACCCGCACCAGGTTCACCACGCCGCGCACCCCGCCGAGGCGGCGGATATCGGCTTCCGCCGCCGCCTTCTGGAAATAGTATCCGACGTCACCGCTCAGGGTCGCCATGCCGTGCTCGACCTTCACCTGGATGCGGTCGGCCGGCACCTCCACGTCCCAGGACAGGATGCGCAGCGCGCGCTCGGCTATTTCGGTGTCGGAGCGTTTGTGGTCCTCCGGCAGGCGCACCTCGATCTCCTCGGCGATCGCCTTCACCCCGCGCACCCGGCCCGCGGCGCGCTCGGCGGCGGCCTTGGCGGCGTAGCTGGCGACATGGCCGCTCAACGTCACCACCCCGGCTTCGGCGGTGACGCCGATATGGGCGGCCTCCAGGCTCGGCTCCCATTCCAGTTCTTCCATCACCAGGGCCTGCAGGGTTTGATCGTCCGGCATCGGCGTGTCTCCCTTGCGGATCGGCGTGACGGTTGCAGTTGAACCGGTTCCGCCGCGGTCCGTCCTTGACGTGGATCAAACAGCCGGATCAGCCGGCCTGGCCTTGCGCCGCCGTCAGCACCGCCTCGCGTCCCGCGGCGGGCCGGAACACGGTGCAGCCTTTCAGGCCGAGCGTGTCGGCGCGGCGGAAGACGGCGGCGAACGCGGCGAAATCCGCGCCCGCCGGCAGGTTGATGGTCTTGGAGATGGCGTTGTCCACGCAGGGCTGCAGCGCCGCCTGCATCGCCAGGTGGTTCTCGGCCGACACCTCCGCCGCGGTGGTCAGCGCCGGCGGCGCGCCGTCTTCGCGCCGCGCCGCCGCCCGCCACAGCGCCACCGCGGCATCGGTCACGCGGAAGCGGCGCGGCGCGCCGCCGGCATCCAGCACGGTGCGCACCGCGTCGGCGGCGAACACCGGCTCGATGCCGCTCGACAGGTTGCCGGCGAGCAGGCTGATGGTTCCGGTCGGCGCGATCGCCAGCAGATGGCTGTTGCGGATGCCCTGGCGGGCGATGCCGTCGCGAATGTCGTCCGGCAGGGCGCGGATGAACGGCGCCGCCAGGTAGGCCTCGCGCGCGAAGCCCGGAAAGCTGCCCTTCTCCGCCGCGATCGCGATGGAAGCGCGGTAGGCGGCGTGGCAGATCGTCCGCATCGCCGCCGCGGCGGCCTCCCGCGCCGCCGGCGCGTCGTAGCGCAGCCCGAGCATCGCCAGCGCGTCGCCGAGCCCGGTGACGCCGAGGCCCACCCGCCGCGCCCGGCGCACCGCGTCGCGCTGCTGCGGCAACGGAAAGATCGACGCGTCGATCACGTTGTCGAGCAGCCGCACGGCGACGGCAGCGAGCGCCGCGGCGCGCGTGAGGTCCAGCCGCGCGTGCGGGCCGAACGGGTCGCGCACCAGCCGCGCCAGGTTGATGGCGCCGAGATCGCAGGCGCCGTAGGGCGGCAGCGGTACCTCCCCGCACGGGTTGGTGGCGCTGATCCGCTCGCAATAGCCGAGATTGTTCATCCGGTTGATACGGTCGATGAACAGCACGCCCGGCTCCCCGGTGGCGAAGCTGGCGCGGAGCAGCCGCTCCCACAGCGCGCGGGCGGGCAGGCGGCGCAGCACGCGGCAGGCGACCGGGCCGCCCGCGCCCGGCCACTCCCGCATGGTCGTTTCGAGCGCGACCGTTCCATGTTCGTCGCGCAGCGCGGCGGCGGGGAACACGAGGTCCCACGACGCATCGTCCGCCACCGCCTGCATGAACGCGTCGGTCACCTGCACGGAAAGGGTGAAATGGCGCAGCCGGCCGGGCTGGCGCTTGGCGTCGATGAAGCCGCCGATATCGGGGTGGTCGCAGCGCAGGGTGGCCATCATCGCGCCGCGCCGCGCGCCGGTGGACTGGATGGTCGCGCACATCGCGTCCCACACGTCCATGAAGGAAACCGGGCCGGAGGCGACGGTGCCCGCGCTCATCGCGCGCGCGCCGTGCGGGCGCAGGGTGGAGAAATCATAGCCCGCCCCGCCGCCCTGCTGCATGGTGACGGCGCCTTCCTCCAGCGCGCGGAAGATGCCGGGCAGGGAATCCTTGATCGTCCCCATGACGAAACAGTTGAACAGGCTCACCCGGTGGTGCGTGCCGGCACCGGCCAGGATCCGTCCGCCGGGCAGGAAGGCGAAGTCCTGCAACGCCGCTGCGAACCGCGCCTGCCAGCCGGCCTGGTCCGCAGGCTCCACCGCGGCGAGCGCGCGCGCCACCCGCCGCCAGGTCGCCTGCACCGAGGCTTCGCCGGCGCCGCCCTGGCGGTAGCGCTGCTCCCAGACATGCCGCGCAATCGGCACCAGGGGGACATCGCGATCGGGCACGACGCGGTTCATGGCGGCACGAGTTCCTCGCGCACCGCGAGCGCGCCCAGCACGTCGCGCAAGGCGAGGACGCCGACCAGTTCGTTGTCCTGCAGCACGAGCAGCCGTTCCTGGCCGCCTCGGCGCAGCCGGCGCAGCGCTTCCATCGCCTCGGTATTCGGCGAAGCCAGCATGTCCGCCGCGATCGGCTTCAGCAGCCCGGCGAGCGGCACGCGCGCCCAGTTCGCCCGGTCCACCGTGGCGATCTCGCGCGTGCCGACGGTGCCCAGCAGGGCGCCGTCGCGTACCACCGGAAACCAGTGATGGTGGTGGCGGTACACGTACTCGTCGACGAAGCGCGCCACCGGGATGTCCGCCGGCACCGCGACGGGGTCGGGCGTCATGATCTGCCCCACCGTCACCCCGGCGAGCAGCCGTCCCGCCAGGGTGTGGCGGTAGCTCTCGATCGCCGCCGCGCGCAGGAACATGCCGATCAGGAAGCTCCACGCCCCGCCGACGACGTCGCCGTTCAGTACCCGGAACAGCCCGAACACCACCAGCAGCAGGCCGAAACCGCGCCCGCAGGTGGCGGCGATCCGCGTGGCCTGCAGCAGGTCGCCGCGCCACAGCCACAGCGCCGCGCGCAGCATCCGCCCGCCGTCCAGCGGGAAGGCCGGCACCAGGTTGAACAGCGCCAGCACCCAGTTGATGAAGCCAAGATAGCCGAGCACCGCGGCGGCCGGCGGCGGCGCCGTCGCCGACGCCGCGGCCAGCAGCGCCGCACCGAGCACCAGGCTGGCGGCCGGGCCGGCCGCCGCCATCAGCAGTTCGCCGCGGGCGGAGGATGGTTCCTCCTCCATCTCGGCGACGCCGCCGAAGATGAACAGGGTGATGCCGCGGATCGGGATGCCGTAGCGCCGCGCCACCACCGAATGGGCGGTTTCATGGAACACGATCGAGCTGAACAGGCCGAGCGTGGCGGCGATGCCCATCGCCCAGTAGGTGGCTTGGGTGAAGCCCGGGTGCAGCGCGGGGAACACCGCGGCGGCCAGGCTCCAGCTCACCAGCGCGGCGAGGACCAGCCAGGACGCGTCCACGCTGACCGCGAAGCCGAACAGCGAGAACAGTCGGACACGATAGAGGAACACGGGCACGCTCCGCTGGTGCGCCGGAGCCACGCCATAGCAGCCGGCGCCGGGGGAGGTCTTGACGCAGGTCAACGCTGCGCGCGGGCCGCTTTGACCTGTGTCAACGCGCCGTCGCCCGGCCGCTGGTAGCGGATGCAGGGCGCCCGACACGGCAAGGAGGCAAGCCATGCAAGTTCCGCCCAGGATCAGCTTCCGCAACATGGATGCGGATACGTCGGCCCGCGACCAGGTGGAGCGCCGGGTCGCCGAGCTGGAGCAGTTCTACCCGCGCATCACCTCCTGCGACGTGGTGCTGGAAGCCGAGCACCGCCGCCACCAGCAGGGCAAGCTGTTCCATGTCCGGGTCGAATTGCAGGTGCCCGGCCGCACCATCGTGGTCGGCCGCGAGCCCGGCGCGCATCACGCCCACGAGAACGCCCATGTTGCGATCCGCGACGCATTCGACGCGGCGCGCCGGCAGCTGGAGGATCACGCGCGGCGCGCGCGCGGCGAGGAAAAGACCCATGCGCCGCCGCTGGTCGGCCGGATCGCGCGGATCTTCCCCGACCGCGGCTACGCCTTCCTGGCGACCGAAGGCGGCGAGGAGATCTACGTCCACGCCAACGCCGTCGTCGCGGGCGGGTTCGCGCAGCTGCTGCAAGGCGACACCGTGCGCTACGTGCTGGCGCCCGACCCCGGGGAGCACGGGCCGCAAGCCAGCACGGTGGTGCGGCTGGCGGACTGACCGGCGCGGTCGCCCGGGCGGCGGCATGGCGCGCGGCAAGATCCGCACGGCCGCCGATGGCGACGGCGAGGGCGGGGGCGGAGGCGAGGGCGGGATGGCGACGACGAACACCCTGGCGGCGGCCCCCATCGCGACGACGGCGGACAGCCTGCTGCTGACCGACCTCTATCAGCTCAACATGCTGGCGGCGTACGACGCTGAAGCCATGACCGGCATCGCGGTGTTCGAGCTGTTCGTGCGCCGGCTGCCGCCCGGGCGGGGCTTCCTGATGGCCGCCGGGCTGGGGCAGCTCGTCTCTTTCCTGGAACATATGCGCCTCGCGCCGGAGGAGCTTGCCTGGCTGCAGTCGCTGGACGCGTTTCCGCCGGCGTTCCTCGACCGGCTGGCGGCGCTGCGCTTCACCGGCGATCTCGACGCGCTGGCGGAAGGCAGCGTGGTCTTCCCCGACGAGCCGATCCTGCGGGTCACCGCGCCGCTGGCGGAGGCGCAGATCATCGAGACGCGGCTGGTCAACCTGGTGCATTTCCAGACCGTGGTGGCCTCGAAGGCGGCGCGCATGGTGCTGGCGGCGCCCGGCCGGCAACTGATCGATTTCGGTCTGCGCCGCGCGCACGGGGCGGAGGCCGGGCTGCTGGCCGCGCGGGCGAGCTACCTTGCCGGGTTCGACGGCACCGCGACCGTCCTGGCGCATCGCGCGTTCGGGATTCCGATGTTCGGTACCATGGCGCATTCCTTCGTCCAGGCGCATGACGACGAGCAGGCGGCCTTCGAACGTTTCGCCGCCGCCCGGCCGCGCGAGCTCACCCTTCTGATAGATACGTACGATACCGAACGTGCCGCGGTGCTGGTGGCGCGGATCGCCCCGAAGCTCGCCGCCGCCGGCAGCCCGGTGCGGGCGGTGCGGATCGACAGCGGCGACCTGGCGGCGCACGCGCGGCGGGTCCGCGCGATCCTGGACGGCGCCGGGCAGCGGCAGATCCGCATATTCGCGAGCGGCGGGCTGGATGAGCACGCCCTGCTGGCGCTGTGCGCCGCCGGCGCGCCGATCGACGGGTTCGGCATCGGCACCAGCCTGACCACCGCGGCGGACGCGCCGGCGCTCGATTGCGCCTACAAGCTGCAGGAATACGCCGGGCGCGCGCGGCGCAAGCGGAGCGAGGGCAAGGCGACCTGGCCCGGGCGCAAGCAGGTGTACCGCCGCCCCGGACCGGACGGCCGGATCGCCGGCGACACGGTGGCGCTGCTCGGCGAGACCGTGGCGGGGGAGGCGCTGCTGCGCCCGGCGATGCGGGCCGGTCGGCGGGTCGCCGATTTTCCCGACCTCGCCGCCGCCCGCGCCCATGCCCGCGCCTCCCTGGCCCTGCTGCCGGAGCCGCTGCGGCGGCTGGAGCCGTGCGCGGTGCCGGTGGCGATCAGCGACGGGGTGCGCGACCTGGCCGCCGCGCTCGACAGGGCATGCGCGGCGTCCGGCGCGGGCTGAGCGCGGCGCCGGGAGCGGCGGGGTTGCGCAGCCATGGCGGCGCGCCGCCGGTCGACGCCACCTGGCGGCAGCAGGAGACGGTGGCGTTCCTGGCCGACCCGGCGGGCTACGGCGACGGCCGGACCGCGGTCGTGCAGGTGACGACGCATTGCTCGATCGTGTTCCTGGTGGGTGCGCATGCCTACAAGCTGAAGCGGGCGATCCGCTTCGCCTCGGTGGACTACACGACGCGGGCGCGGCGGGCGCGGGCCTGCCGCGCCGAACTGGCGCTGAACCGGCGGACGGCGCCGGCGCTGTATCTCGGGGTGCGGACCATCCGGCGGCGCGCCGACGGGACGCTGGGCTTCGACGGGGCCGGCAGGCCGGTCGATCACGTGGTCGTCATGCGGCGGTTCGACCAGGCGGAGCAGTTCGACCGGCTGCAGGAAGCCGGGCGGCTGACCCCGGACCTGCTGCGCGCGCTGGGCCACGTGGTGGCGCGGTTCCATCTGGCCGCGCCGCCCAACCGCGGCTTCGGCGGCGCGCACGGGCTGCGCGCCGCGATCGAGGCGAACCACCGCGAACTGCTGCGGGTCGCGGCGCCGCTGGGCGCGAGCGCGCTGCCGGTTTTGCGCGGGCGGGCGCTGGCGGCGCTGGCGGCGCTGGCCCCGGCGCTCGACCGCCGCCGCGACACCGGCGCGGTGCGGCGGGTCCATGGCGACCTGCGGCTGCCCAATATCTGCCTGTTCGACGGCCGACCGACCCTGTTCGACTGCCTGGAGTTCGACGAAACCCTGGGCACCATCGACCTGCTCTACGACCTCGCCTTCCTGCTCATGGACCTGCACATGCGCGGCGGCGGCGCGCTCGCCGCGCCGGTCTTCGCGCGCTACCAGGAGATGGCCGGCGACGCCGAGGCGCCGGCGGTGCTGCCGCTGTTCCTGTCGGTGCGCGCCGCGACGCGCTGCTTCGCGCTGGCCGGCAAGGCGCTGCGCGAGACCGATCCCGTTGCGGCGGCGCGACGGCTGGCGGAGGCGCGCCGGCATCTCGCCGCCAGCCACTGCTTCCTGCGCGGGCCGCCGGCCTGGCTGGCCGCCCGCGGCTGAGGCGCGCGTTGCGCTTCCCGACCGAGATCGCCGTCGGCGGCAGGGGATTTGACGCAGATCAATGCGCCGCCGGACGGCGGGCGGGATCGTACGGCCATGAGCACGCGCCCGCTGTCACTGTTCGGTCTCGGCAGCAGCCGCGCCTATGCCGAGCGGATCGCCGCCGAGCTGAACGTGGCGCTCGCCCCGCACGAGGAGCGCGGGTTCGAGGACGCCGAGCACAAGGCCCGCCCGCTGCTGGACGTGCGCGGCCACGACACGTTCGTGGTGCACGCGCTCGACGGCGATGCGGGGCAGAGTCCGAACGACAAGCTGTGCCGGCTGCTGTTCTTCTGCGGCGCGCTGCGCGACGCGGGGGCGGAGCGGGTGAGCGCCGTCGTGCCGTATCTCTGTTACGCCCGCAAGGACCGGCGCACCAAGCCGAACGATCCGATCATCACCCGCTACGTCGCGGCGCTGTTCGAGGCGATCGGGATCGACCGGGTGATCGCCGTCGAGGTGCACAACGTGGCGGCGTTCGAGAACGCGTTCCGCCGCCCCACCGTGCATGTCGACAGCGCGCCGCTGTTCGCGCGGCATTTCGCCTCCCTGCTGGGCGAGGCCCCGGTGGTCGCCGTCTCGCCCGACGCCGGCGGCGCCAAGCGGGTGGAGCAGTTCCGCGCCGCGCTGGAGGTGCTGACCGAGCGGGACGTCGCCAGCGCCTATGTCGAGAAGTTCCGCTCCTCCGGCGTGGTGAGCGGCGGGCGCCTGGCCGGCGACGTGCGCGGGCGGACCGCGGTGATCCTGGACGACCTGATCAGCACCGGCACCACCCTGGCGCGCGCCGCCGCCGCCTGCCACGCCGGCGGCGCCGCGCGGATCTTCGCCGCCGCCGCGCACGGGCTGTTCATCGGCGGCGCGCCCGGCCTGCTGGATTGCCCGCTGATCGAGCGGATCGCGGTGCTGGACACCGTCCCCCCGGCCCGCCTGGCGGCGGAGGCGGTGGCGGCGCGGCTGCACGTGATCGCCTCGGCGCCCACCGTGGCGCGCCGGATCGCCGAGTTGCACGACGCCGCGTAGCCGGCGCGCCGGGCCGGGCGGGCGCCGCGTTGACACGCGCCGGCAGCCGCTTAGCGTTCCTTCCCCGATCGACCATCCGGACATCAGCCGCCGGAACCCTGGGGATCCGCCCCCTGGGCCCGGCCGGGAGGAACGCCATGAACGTGCTGCGCGGCAACCAGGGCCCTCGCTACCGGCACAGCGCCGCGGCGGGCGCGCCGTACGAGACCATCGCCGTCGACAAGCTGACGCCGATCATCGGCGCCGAGATCGGCGGCGTCGACCTCGCCCGCCCGACCAACCGCCAGCTCGACGAGATCCATCGCGCGCTGGCCGAGAACCAGGTGATCTTCTTCCGCGACCAGGAGCTGACGCCGGAGCAGCACCTGGAGTTCGGCCGCCAGTTCGGCCCGCTGCACATCCACCCGGCGGCGCCGCACGCGCCGGGGCACGAGGCGCTGATGATCATCCACGCCGACAAGGACAGCCCGCGCGCCAACGGCGAGAACTGGCATTCCGACGTGTCCTGCGACGAACTGCCGCCGCTGGGCAGCATCCTCTACATCAGGACCTGCCCGCCCGCCGGCGGAGACACCTTGTTCGCCAGCATGTACGCCGCCTACGAAGCGTTGTCGGACCGGATGAAAGCGTATCTGGACGGGCTGACCGCGCTGCATGACGGGGAGCCGGTGTATCGCGGCCTCTATGCCAATTACGGCGTCGCGGACAAGGCGAGCTACCCGCATGCGGAACATCCCGTGGTGCGCACGCATCCAGTGACCGGGCGCAAGGCGCTGTACGTGAACCGCGGCTTCACCCGGCGCATCCTGGGCATTCCGCGCGACGAGAGCGAGGGCGTGCTGCGCTACCT
>JAGWSV010000236.1 GCA_028869315.1 Rhodospirillales bacterium | reverse complement strand
CACCCGTCGGACATCAACGTCGCGGAACGTCCGTTTCCGGAATCGGCTATTGGGGCAGGCTTTAGCCGAGTTGGGCCGGTAACCGCCGTCGTAGCACGAATGTCCGATTCAGACTGGCCCCGCACGAAAGCCGGCCGTCGCGAAACCACCCAAAGCAGTCCTAGACCGCGGGAACTGCAACCACTTGCCCCGGACCCCCACCGCCTCATCGGGCCATGTCCACGCCTCGACCACCAACTCGACACCCCCTCACCCCCCGCCCCGCTCCGCCCGCAGCCTCCCCCAGTAAGCCAGCCGCTTGCCGATCTCCCGCTCGAACCCGCGATCGCGCGGGGCATAGAACCGCTCCCGCGCCATCCCTTCCGGAAAATAGTTCTGCCCGGAAAACGCTTCCTCGGCGTCGTGGTCGTACGCGTACCCCGCGCCGTAGCCCAGTTCCTGCATCAATTTCGTCGGCGCGTTCAGGATATGCGCCGGGGGCATCAGGCTCCCGGTCGCCTTCGCCGCCCGCCGCGCCGCCCCGAACGCGGCATAGACCGCGTTCGATTTCGGCGCCGTGCCGAGATAAACCACCGCCTGCGCCAGCGCGAGCTCGCCTTCCGGGCTCCCCAGCCGCTCATAGGTTTCCCACGCCGCCAGGGTCTGGCCCAGCGCCGCCGGGTCGGCCATGCCCACGTCCTCGGCGGCGAAGCGGGTCAGGCGGCGGGCGATGTAGCGCGGGTCCTCCCCGCCGGCCAGCATGCGCGCGAACCAGTAAAGCGCCGCGTCGGGGTCCGACCCGCGCAGCGACTTATGCAGCGCGGAGATCAGGTTGTAGTGCTCCTCCCGATCCTTGTCGTACAGCGCCGCCCGCCGCGCGAGCAGCTCGGCCAGCGCGGCGGGACCCAGCGGCGGCGTCTCCGCCGGCAGGGCGGCAAGCTGCTCGGCCATGTTGAGCAGGTAGCGCCCGTCGCCGTCGGCCATCGCCCGCAGGCTGGCGCGGCCGTCGGGGTCCAGCGGCAGCGCGCGCGCCAGCTCGGCTTCCGCGCGCGCCAGCAGCTGTTCCAGCGCCGCGTCGTCCAGCCGGCGCAGCACGAGCACCTGGCAGCGCGACAGCAGCGCGCCGTTCAGCGCGAAGGACGGGTTCTCGGTGGTGGCGCCGATCAGGGTGATGGTGCCGTCCTCCACCACCGGCAGGAACCCGTCCTGCTGGGCGCGGTTGAAGCGGTGGATCTCGTCCACGAACAGCAGGGTTCCCTGGCCGGTGCGGCGGCGGCGGCCGGCGTCCTCGAACGCGCGCTTGAGGTCGGCAACGCCCGAGAACACGGCCGAAAGCTGCACGAAGGCCAGCCCGGCGCGGGCGGCCAGCAGCCGCGCGATGGTGGTCTTGCCGGTGCCCGGCGGCCCCCACAGGATCAGCGACGCCAGCGAACCGCGCGCCAGCATGCGGGTCAGCGTGCCGTCCGGCCCCACCAGATGGTCCTGCCCCACCACCTGGTCGAGCGCGCGCGGACGCAGCCGGTCGGCCAGCGGCCGGGCGGCGCCGGACGGGCCCGCCGGCGGTTCGGGCGGCCCGCCGAACAGGTCCTCGGGCGCGACGGGGGAGGGGCTAGGCATGCGCTCCCCGCGGGAACGCAGCCCCGTGTTGCGGCAGGAACGGCCGATCGCTGGATACCATGGCGTTCCCAGGCTGTTCCCGCACGCGCCGCGATGCAACAGGTTTCACGCGGGCCGGCGCCCGGCCGCGCGCAGATCGCGCCTGGGGGGCGAAACGGCCGGTCCGTCTCTTGACGCAGGCCGGCGGCTTGGCCATAAGCCGCGCTTTCCCGGTCTCCGGCGGCCCCGGTTTCCGCCCGGGCCGATGGGTTGTACGAGAGGTACCGCGATGTCTCGCCGCTGCCGGATCACCGGCAAGACCGTGCTGACGGGCAACAACGTCAGCCACGCCAACAACAAGACCCGCCGCCGCTTCCTGCCCAACCTGCAGGTGGCGTCGGTGCTGTCGGACACGCTGGGCGCCTCGGTCCGCCTGCGGATGTCCACCCGTGGGATCCGCACGGTCGAATCGAAGGGCGGGATCGACGCGTTCCTGCTGGGCACGCCGAACCGGCGGCTGGAACCGGAAGCGCTGGCGATCAAGCGCCGCCTGCTGCGCGCGCAGGCGAAGCGCGCCGCCGCCCAGGCCTGACATCCGCGATCCCGAACCCGGGATCCTGACCGGCTGAACCGGACCGGCGGGGCGTCATCGCTCCGGCCGGCCGATCCCGATCACGCCTTGCGCCGCCAGCGCGGCGACCTCCGCCGCCGCGTAGCCGTGCGCCGCCAGGATTTCCGCGCTGTGCTCCCCCAGCGCCGGGGCACGCGCCCGCGCGCTGTCCGGTACGAACGCATCGAGCCCGATAAGGTTGGGCAGCGGCAGCGCCCCCGGCACCGCCGGATGCTCCACCCAGGCGACCGCGCCGCTGGCGCGCGTATGCGGGTGGTGCAGAAACTCCCGGTAGCTGTTCAGCCGCTCGTGCATCACCTTGTGCGCGGCGAAACGCGCCGACCAGTGCGCGGTCGGCTGGCCGGCGAAGACCGGCCGCAGGATCGCGCGCATCGCCTCGGCATGTTCGATCCGCAGGTCGAAATCGGCGAAGCGCGGGTCTTCCGCCAACACCGGCGCCTCCATCGCGGCGCAGAACGCCAGCCATTCGTGCGGGCGGGCGATGGTCACGTTGATCCAGCCATCCGCGGTGGCGAACACGCCGCTGGGCGCGGCCGGCGGGCGCAGCGCGCCGTGTTCCAGGTGCTGTTGCAGCATCCGCACCACCTGCAGCCCGGCGGCGGCGGACAGCAGGCTGGCTTCGATGTGGCGCCCCGCCGCCGCCTCCCGCCGCGCATAAAGCGCCGGGGCCAGGGCCGAAAACGCATAAAGCGCGGTGCTCATGTCGATGGCGATGATCGGCACCCGGTGCGGCACGCCGTCCTCTCCGGCGTTTTCCGCGATCAGGCCGGTGAAGGCCTGCAGCACCGGGTCCATCGCCGGCCGCTCGGCGAGCGGGCCGGTCGGGCCGAAGCCGGAGACCGACACATACAGGATGCGCGGCTCCCGCGCCGCCACCGCGGCGTAGCCGAAGCCCAGCCGGTCGATCACGCCGGGGCGGAAGCCCTGCACGAAGACGTCGGCGCCGCGCACCAGCCGCCACAGCACGTCCCGCCCGGCTGCCGATTTCAGGTCCAGCGCCAGGCTGCGCTTGCCGAGATTGGCGGGAATCGAATAGGCGGTCTGGTCGCCGTAGACCCGGCCCAGCCCGCGGCTCCAGTCGCCGGTGCCGAGCGGCTCCACCTTGATCACGTCGGCGCCGTACTGGGCGAGCAGCATCGCGCAATACGGTCCCGCGACGCCCTGGCTGAGATCGATCACCTTGAGCCCGGCATAAGGGCGCTCGTAGCTCATGGCGCGGCCTCGCCGGCCTCGGGATGGTGGGAAGGCGGCGCGACCGCCGTGAACACATGCGCCGTTCCGAGCAAGCCTGGCATGGATGCGTTTCCTCCGCGCCCGAAGCGTATGGCCGCGGAATACCGCCGGCAAGCAAGCGGCCGCGCCAGCCGGCGGCCGGCGCCGGCCGGGCTTATCTCAGCCCACCGCGCCGCAGCCCGTCGGCATAGCGCGCGCGTGCGGCCGGGTCCTCGATCGGCGAACGGTCCAGCGCCTGGCCTAGCGAGAAGCCCGGTTCCAGCGCCAGCAGGCGGGCACGGATTTCCGCCGCCTCCGCATGGCGGCCCAGTTCGCCGAGCGCGGCGAGCTGGATCTTGAAGGCGGAGGAGAACCCCGGGTTGGCGGCGATCGCCTGGTTGCCGACGCGCACCGCCTCGGCGGCGTCGCCGCGCAGGAACAGCGGCGCCGCCAGCGCCATGTCGAAGAAATACCGCAACGGGTCATGCGGCGACAGCCTGCGGGCCAGCCCGGCCCGACGGATCGCCTCGTCATGCCGGCCAAGATAGGACTCGTTGAGCCCCGACAACGACCAGGCGAGCGGCAGGTTCGGGTTGACGTCGCTGGCGCGCGCGTGCAGCGGCACCGCCGCGACCGGATGGCGATCGACGAAGCCGCGCACATGCGCGGCGAGCGCGAGGCCGCGCGCGTCTTCCGGGTCGAGCCCCACCGCGATGCCGGCCAGCTCGCGAACCCGCCCGCCGGCGCGGTCCGCATCGTCGGCCCAGCCCTGCCCGACCGCGAACAGGTGCCAGTGCGCCAGCCAGACATGCACGGCGGGGTTGCGCGGGTCCAGCCGGCGCGACGCGTCGAGCAGCCGGCCGGCCCGCTCGAACTCGCGACGATCGAGCCGAAGCAGTCCGGGCAGTGCCTGGCGCAGGAGATACTGCGCCTCCGGGTCCGGTCGCGCGCCCGCATGCCGTTCGGCGAGCAGCAGCAGCCGCGATTCCAGCTGTGCGACCGTCTCCGCCGCCAGCTCATCCTGCATCGTCAACAGATTGCCGAGCTGGCGGTCGAACCGTGTCGCCCAGATCACCTCGCCCCCGGCCCTGCAATCCTGCAGCCGGAGGCTGACCCGCACGGTCTCGCCGCTGGCCTGGATCAGCCCGTCGAGCAGGAAATCGTACTCGGCATCCGGCCAGCGGCTCTCGAACGCGAGGGGGACGCAGGACACCCCGCGGAACCGGGTCAGCGCCGCCACCAGTTCCTCCGACAGCCCGGACGCCAGGATACTGGCCCACGGCGTGGTGGCGATCGTCCCGGGCAGCACGCGCAGGCCGAACGCTCCGATCCGGACGGCTGGGACGGTCGCGCCGTCGGCCCGGATGCGCGGTCGGCAGCCGGCCAAGGCACCGATGTCACCCGGCGGCGTGCGGGCCGGCGCTATCGGCACCCGCCCTTGGGGCGTGCCGGGAACGATCGAAGGGCGGCCCGCCTCGGGAGCGCGGGCGGAACCGGCCCGGGGGCGGCGGGCGGCACCGGCAGGGTCGCCGCCTTGCTCCAGGGCGGCGGTCAGCGCGTCCCTGGCGGCCCGGTCGGTAGGGTCGCGGGCCAGCAGGTGTTGCGCCGCGATCGCCCGTTCCGCCGGCGCGGCGAGGGAGGAGATGATCGCGCGGGCCTGCGCCTCGGCGATGCGCTCCAGCCGCGCGGCTTCGGCGGCGATCCATCGATCGAGCGCCGGGTCCACCCCGACGAGATCGGCCAGCAGCGGCGGACGATAAAGGTGAAACGGAACCGGTTGACCGGGCTCGACCGTGCGCAGGGCCGCAACGTCGCTCCAGAGGCCGCGATCCGACAGCGCGAGTTCGTGGCGGTCGCCACGCAGCAGGCTGGCCGCCCCGTGGCCGAGGGCGAGCTGCAGCTCGTGCCGCGCCTGGCGCAACGATGCCCGGGCCTGCTCCGTCTCCCGCTGGCTCCAGAGCAATGCGATCAGTCGGGTACGGGGGACCGCCCGAGGCGCCAGCAGCGCCAGCACGGCCAGCAGAGCGCGGGTCTTGCGCGCCCGCGGCAGCACCGAACGGCCGGCCGCATCGGCCGCCCGCACGGTACCGAACAAATGGACGGCGAGCAGGAGCGGCGGGCCGGCAGATATGTTCGGAAGATCGGGGCCCGGGGCGAGCTCCGGCTGGTTCATCAGGATCCGGGCCCTTTCCTGGACGACGCCGGCGGCGGGTCGGATGGTTCCGCCAAGAAACATGAGCGCTACCGTACACGATCACGCAAGCGTGATGCAACCGATGCGTGCATCGTTGCGCTCTCGAATGACCCGCTGCCGGGGCGCTGCAGCGGCCGGCAAGCCAGGAAAAATGTCCCGCGACTAGGAATATTTGCTTGACACGCCGCCGGCGATCGCATAATCACGTCCCGTCAACGGGCGAGCTGCGCCCTTCGCGCTGCGCAAGCAGGTTCGTCCCGGCGGTCCAACGGTCCGCCGGGCCTTTCGTGCTGTACGCATCACGGGCTGCGCCCCGCCGGGTTGATATCGTTCCAACAAACAGAGGTTGTTCCATGGACACTCAGACCGTTTCGCACTCGTCCGCCATTGCCGCCGCGACCGCCGATGCCGGCACCATCCGTCTCGGCGCCGGCATGCAGCGCCCCACCCCGGCGCAGGTTTCCGCCGCGCCGGCGCCGACGGCGGCGAGCGTGGCCGATAGCGGGCGCATCCGCCTCGGCGCCGGCATGCGGGTGCCCAGCCACCGCCACGGCTGATCCCGGCGGCCCGCCGGGCCGACCGGAACCGCGCGCAGGGCTGCCCAGCGGCGACGCTCGGCGCATGCGCGCGGAGGCGCGGACGTGTCAGCCGCCCGATCAGGGGCCGAATGGCCACGGGTCCGGGCGGTTGACATGGGCCCGAGTCTCCTCCGGGGAAGCCGCGGCGCCCGTCGTCGCCGGCTGGCCCCTCGCGCTGGCTCGTATCCCCGGGGGATCTTCCCGCAGCGGCGGGCGCCGGCGGATCAGTCCGGACCTGCTTCCTTCCCCCGGCCTGCAGCCTTCCCTCGGCCCATGACAGCCGGCCTCCGCGGTGTCTCGGCCGCGCGCCGGGACGACCCACCAGAAGGGATCATCGCATGTGCCCTGCTGCCCCGAACGCCGCCCCCGT
>JAGWSV010000235.1 GCA_028869315.1 Rhodospirillales bacterium | reverse complement strand
TTGGAAGCGCGTGCTGAAGCGGCTGGACGTGACCTCGCGTTCCCTGCTCGCGTTGATCGAACCGGGCAGTTGCTTCGCCGGCACCCTGGCGGAGCTCGGGTTCGCCGCCGACCGAACGGTGATGCTGGCGGGGCCGGACGACGGCGGCAACCGGCCCCCGGCGCGCCTGGCGCTGGGCCCGCTCAATTTCGGCGCGTATCCGATGGGCAATGGGCTGACCCGGCTCGCCACCCGCTTCCTCGGCGAACCCGGCAGCCTGGAGGAGGCGCGCGCTGCCTGCGGTCGCCTGCTCGACGCGGAAGCGGCGGACGCGCTCGGTCTCGTGACCGCCGCCATCGACCCCATCGACTGGGACGACGAATTGCGGCTGATGCTGGAGGAGCGGGCCAGCTTCTCCCCCGATGCGCTGTCCGCGATGGAGGCCAATCTCCGCTTCGCCGGGCCGGAGACGATGGAGACCCGGATCTTCGGCCGGCTGTCGGCCTGGCAGAACTGGGTGTTCCAGCGTCCGGGCGCGGTGGGGGAGGCGGGCGCGCTGCGGCGCTACGGCACCGGCACCAAGCCGGACTTCGATCCGGCGCGGGTGTGATCGTCGGGCGTTGATCTGGGTCACCGGCCGGTCGCCGCGGACGTGCTTGGCTGCGTGCCAGGTCATCAAGGTCCCGGCATGCCGTACCAAAGCATCGAAGACCTGCCGCCCTCGGTTCGCCACGCCCTGCCCGTCCACGCGCAGGAGATCTATCGCGCCGCGTTCAACGACGCCTGGACGCGATATGCCGGCATCGGCGACGAGGGGATCGCGCACCGCGTCGCCTGGGCGGCGGTGAAGCGTGCGTACGAGAAGCGCGGCGGGGCCTGGGCGCCACGCCTCTTGCACAGCGGGTGACCGGCGGGAGACACTGAGCGGCCCACGGCGCAGGCCGCGGCAAGGGAGGCGCACCATGCCAGACGGAACGATCGTCGACTACGACGGCCTGATCCCGAACAATGTCGGCCTGAACGCCGATGCCCGGCTCCGCAAGGCGCTGGAGACCTGGCATCCGGGCTATATCGACTGGTGGAAGGGCAGCGGGCCGGTCGGTTTCCAGGACAGCCTCGTCTATCTGCGCACCGCCGTCGGCGTGGACACGGAAGGCTGGGCCCGTTTCGGCTTCGTGAAGATGCCCGACTATCGCTGGGGCATCCTGCTCGCCCCGGCCGTGGCCGACCGCCGCATCGGCTTCGGCGTGCACCAGGGCGAACCCGCCTGGCAGGAGGTTCCGGGCGAATACCGCGCCATGCTGCGCCGGCTGCTGGTGATCCAGGGCGACACCGAGCCGGCGTCGGTCGAGCAGCAGCGCCATCTCGGCGCCACCGCCCCGTCGCTCTATGACCTGCGCAACCTGTTCCAGGTGAACGTGGAAGAGGGCCGCCATCTGTGGGCGATGGTCTATCTGCTACAGAAATATTTCGGCCGCGACGGACGGGAAGAAGCCGAGGACCTGTTGCGCCGGCGGTCCGGCGATCCCGACGCGCCGCGCATGCTGGGCGCGTTCAACGAGGCGACGCCCGATTGGCTCAGCTTCTTCCTGTTCACCTTCTTCACCGACCGCGACGGCAAGATGCAGCTTGCGGCACTGGCGCAGTCGGGCTTCGATCCGCTCAGCCGCACCTGCCGCTTCATGCTGACCGAGGAAGCGCACCACATGTTCGTGGGCGATTCCGGGATCCAGCGCATCGTGCAGCGGACCTGCGAGGCGATGCGGGCCGCCGGCATCGACGATCCGGCCGACAGCGGGCGGGTGCGCGCGCTGGGCGTGATCGACCTGCCGACCCTGCAACGCAAGATGAACCTGCACTTCTCGCTGACGCTCGATCTGTTCGGCAACGAGATCAGCACCAACGCGGCCAACGCCTACAACGCCGGGCTGAAGGGCCGCTACCGCGAGGACAAGATCGAAGACGACCACCGGCTGCTCGACGCGACCTACCAGGCGTTGCGCTGGCGTGACGGTACGATGGTTACGGAGCCGGCGCCGGCGCTGTCGGCGCTCAACCTCCGCCTGCGCGACGACTACGTGGCCGAGTGCGAGCATGGCGTGGCGCGCTGGAACAAGGGGATCGCCGCGCATGGCTACGGGTTCCGCCTGACCCTGCCGCATGTCGGCTTCAACCGCCGCATCGGCGACTTCGCCGGCGCCCCGATCGCGCCCGACGGGACGGTGCTCAGCCCGGCGGCGTGGCAGGCGCGGCGGGACGGATTCCTGCCGTCCGCCGAGGACGGCGCCTATGTCGCGAGCCTGATGCGCCTGGTCGCCGAGCCCGGCCACTACGCCGGCTGGATCGCCCCGCCGCGCGCCGAGATCGACAACAAGCCGGGCGATTTCGAATACGTGCGGATCGCCGGATAGAGCGCGGTCGGCGCAGGCGGCACCGCCCGATGCGCGAAGCGCCCGATCAGCCTGGGGCCTGGCGCCGGGGTCACGCCACGATCGCGGCGAGCAGCGCGTCCAGCCGCAGGCGCCCGGGCCCGGTGGCGCACAGCCGCCCTTCGGCGCGGACGAGGTAGCCTTCGGCCTCGGCGGCGGCGAGCATCTGCGGGTTCAGCGCCGCTTCCAGCGCCACCCCGGTGCGCGTGGCGAACTGCGCCGCATCGATGCCCTCGGCCAGCCGCAGGCCCATCAGCAGCGCTTCGCGCGCCTGTTCCTCGGGCGGCACCGTCACGTCTTCCGAAGTCCCGTGGCCCGAGCGCGCGACGCGCGCCGCCCAGGCTTCCGGCGCGCGTTGGCGAACGGTCGCCCGCCGGGTTCCATCGAGTGTCAACCGGCCGTGTGCCCCGGGGCCGATGCCGGCGTAGTCCTCGTAGCGCCAATAGCTCAGGTTGTGCCGGCTCTCCGCGCCGGGGCGCGCGTAGTTGGAGACCTCGTAGGCCGCCAGACCAAAGGCCGCGGCCTCTTCGGCCGTGGCTTCATAGAGTGCCGCCGCGACGTCGCCGTCTGGCAGATGGAGTTCCCCGCGCGCGGCGAGCGCGGCGAAGCGGGTGCCCGGTTCGATCGTAAGCTGGTAGAGCGACAGGTGATCGGAGGCGAGCGCCAGCGCCCGGCGCAGTTCCGCTCGCCAGTCGGCTTCCGTCTGCCCGGGGCGGGCGTAGATCAGGTCGAAAGAGACCCGCGGGAAGATCCGCCGCGCCACCTGGAGCGCCGCCACCGCCTGGTCGGCGGAATGCTGCCGGCCGAGGAAGGCGAGCGCGGCCGGATCGAGGCTCTGCACCCCAACCGACACGCGGTTCACCCCGGCGGCCCGGAAGCCGGCGAACCGTGCCGCTTCGACCGAGGTGGGGTTGGCTTCCAGCGTGATCTCGATCCCCGCCACCGGGTCGAACCAGCGCGAGGCGTCGTCGATCAGCGCCCCGACGGTGGCGGGCGCCATCAGGCTCGGCGTGCCGCCGCCGAAAAAGATCGAGGTCAGCCGCCGGCGGCCCAGCCGCGCCGCTTCCCACGCGAGCTCGCGCCGCAGCGCGGTGGCGAAACGGTCCTGGTCGATCCGCTCCCGCACATGGGAGTTGAAGTCGCAATACGGGCATTTCGCAAGGCAGAACGGCCAATGGACATAGAGGGCCAGGCTGTCCATGCGATCCTGTACCATGACGCCCGCGGCATGATTGCGGCCGGGCCGATCCTGACGGGACGGGCCGGTCGCGGCCAGGGGCGGCGTCAGCGGCGGCGTCAGGGGCTCCGGTCGCGGCGCGTTCACCCCGCCGGCGCGATCCGCGCCATCCGCTCCGGCACGCCCAGCGCGTTCAGCGCGGCGGCGACGATGTCCTTCGCCGTCAGCCCCGCTTCGGCCAGTTGCTTCGCCTGCGAATTGTGATCGATGAACCGGTCGGGCAGGGTCATCGGCCGGACCTTCAGCCCGTTGTCCAGCAGCCCCTTCCAGGCCAGGTGCTGCAGCACGGCGGAGCCGAAGCCGCCGGCGGCTTCCTCGATGGTGATCATCACCTCGTGGTGGCGCGCCACCTGCTCGATCAGCGCGGTGTCCAGCGGCTTGGCGAAGCGGGCATCGACCACGGTTGCCGGCAGGCCGCGCGCGGCCAGCTCGTCGGCCGCCTTCATCGCGTCCGCCAACCTTGTGCCGAGTGCGATGATGGCGATACTGTTGCCTTCACGCAACATGCGGCCCTTGCCAAGCTGCCAGGGCACCCCGCGCTCCGGCAGCGTCACGCCGACGCCTTCGCCGCGCGGGTAGCGCAGCGCGCTCGGCCGGTCGTCGATCTGCGCCGCGGTGGCGACCGCATGGACCAGTTCGGCCTCGTCCGCCGGGGCCATCACCACGAATCCCGGCAGGCAGCCGAGATAGGCGAGATCGAAGCTGCCGGCATGGGTGGCGCCGTCGGCGCCGACCAGCCCGGCGCGGTCCATCGCGAAGCGGACCGGCAGCGACTGGATCGCCACGTCGTGCACCACCTGGTCGTAGCCGCGCTGGAGGAAGGTGGAATAGATGGCGCAGAACGGCCGCATCCCCTCCGTCGCCAGCCCGGCGGCGAAGGTGACCGCGTGCTGCTCGGCGATGCCGACATCGAAGCATCGCTCCGGGAAGCGCTTGGCGAACTGGTCGAGCCCGGTGCCCGACGGCATGGCCGCGTTGATGGCGACGATATTGGGGTCCCGCTCGGCCTCGGCGATCAAAGAGGCGGCGAATATCTTGGTGTAGCTCGGCGGGCCGGGCGGCGCCTTGGCCTGCTCGCCGGTGATGACGTTGAACCGGGAGACGCCGTGGTACTTGTCGGCGGACTGCTCCGCCGGCGCATAGCCCTTGCCCTTGGTGGTGATGGCGTGGACCAGGATCGGCCCCTGCTCCTCCGCCTCCCGGACGTTGCGCAGCACCGGCAGCAGGTGATCGAGGTTGTGCCCGTCGATCGGCCCCACGTAGTAGAAGCCCAGCTCCTCGAACAGGGTGCCGCCGGTCAGGATGCCGCGGGCGAATTCCTCCGCGCGGCGGGCGGTGCGCTCGATCCCGCGCGGGAAGCGCTTCACCATCTTGATGCCGAGATCGCGCAGATTGAGGAAGCTGCGCGAGGACATCAGCCGCGACAGGTACGCGCTCATCGCGCCGACCGGGGGCGCGATCGACATGTCGTTGTCGTTCAGCACCACGATCAGCCGCGAATGCCGGGCGCCGGCGTTGTTCATCGCCTCATAGGCCATGCCGGCGCTCATCGCGCCGTCGCCGATCACGGCGATGACGTTGCGGTCGTCCGGCTCGCCGCGGGCGGTCTTGAGGTCGCGCGCCACCGCCATGCCGAGGCCGGCGGAGATCGAGGTGGAGGAATGCGCGGCGCCGAACGGGTCGTATTCGCTCTCCGAGCGCCTGGTGAAGCCGGACAGCCCGCCGCCCTGGCGCAGGGTGCGGATGCGGTCGCGCCGGCCGGTCAATATCTTGTGAGGATAGGCCTGGTGGCCGACATCCCAGAGCAGCCGGTCGCGCGGCGTGTCGAACACCGCGTGCAGCGCGACGGTGAGCTCCACGACACCGAGCGCGGACCCGAGATGCCCGCCGGTCACGGACACGGCGTCGATCGTCTCGGCGCGCAGTTCGTCGGCAAGCTGGCGCAACTGCTCGGGCGAGAAATTGCGCAGATCCGCCGGGACATGGACCCGATCGAGCAGCGGCGTGGATGGAAGGCTCATGGCGCGTGCCTCTCAGCTGCGGCGGGTAACGACAAACTCGGCCAGCGCCCGCAGCGGCGCCGCGCGTGGACCGAATCCGGCAAGATGTTCGGCGGCCTGGCCAGCGAGCATCAGGGCATGGGCGCGGGCGCGTTCCGGCCCCAGCACGGCCACCATCGTCGCCTTGCCGGCGGCGGCGTCCTTGCCGGCGGTCTTGCCGGTTTCCTCGGTGGTGCCTTCGGCGTCAAGCAGGTCGTCGGCGATCTGGAACGCCGCGCCGAGGTCGCGGCCGTAGGCGGCCAGCAGGTGGCGCTGGGCAGACCCGGCGCGGCCGAGGATCGCGCCCGACTCGGCGCTGAACTGGATCAGCCGCCCGGTCTTGAGCGCCTGCAGCCGGCTGACCTCGGCGGTGTCGAGGGGGCGGCCTTCGGCCAGCATGTCGATCATCTGCCCGCCCACCATGCCGCGCGCGCCGGCGGCGGCGGCCAGCCCGGCCACCAGCTCGCAGCGGGCCAGCGGGTCGGAATGGGTGTCGGGTTCCGCCAGGACCTCGAACGCACGGGTCTGCAATGCGTCCCCGGCGAGAATGGCGGTCGCCTCGTCGAAGGCGCGATGGCAGGACGGCTTGCCGCGGCGCAGGTCGTCGTCGTCCATCGCGGGCAGGTCGTCGTGGATCAGCGAATAGGCGTGCAGCATCTCGATCGCCGCCCCGACCCGGGCGGCGCAGGTCGGGGCGACCGCGAACAGGCCGGCGCTTTCGACCGCGAGGAAGCCGCGCATGCGCTTGCCGCCGCCCAGGGTGGCGTAACGCATGGCCTCGGCCAGACGCGCCTCCGGCCCTTCGGGCCGGGGCAGCAGGGTGTCGAGGGCGGCTTCCACGCTGCGCGCCGCGCGCGCCAGGGCATCGGGGAGGGAAGGCACGGTCAACGGTTCGGCCGGCGGGACGCTCATGCGCGCGGGGTCCATGCTGCGTTCGGAGTACGGAAGGTCATGGCCGAACACGATATATCGGTACGTCGCCGGCCGGTTGGGGCCCCCTGACGCAGGACGGGTCCAAACTGTTGCTGGCCGGCCACAGGGCATTGGGTGAGCTGCGTTCCGACCGCCATGACATCACGCCAGGTTAGCGCAGCCGAACGTGACTGGCCAGACGGCCCCCCGCAGAATCACGGTAACAGGCTCTTCATCCGGGTGCTGGCTTGCGCCGGCCCGGGGGCTCCCCGCCTCGGAAGGGCGGGGCTCGGGCCGGGGCCTCCACCGAGGGCGGGCGGAGCGGGCTGCTGTGGTGCGCGCCCGACCGGGGCGCACCCGTCCCTTCCCGCCGTGGAGCGTGCGGGGGGGCGGGGCAGGTGCACGCGGGTGCGTCAGGTGTTCATTGCGTCGAAGAAATCGTTGTTGGTCTTGCTGTATTTCAGCTTGTCCAACAGGAACTCCATCGCATCGACCGTCCCCATCGGGTTCAGGATGCGGCGCAGCACCCACATCTTCGAGAGGGTACCCTTCTCCACCAGCAACTCTTCCTTGCGGGTGCCGGACTTGGTGATGTCGATCGCCGGGAAGCTGCGCTTGTCGGACAGCTTGCGGTCGAGGATGATTTCGGAGTTGCCGGTGCCTTTGAACTCTTCGAAAATCACCTCGTCCATCCGGCTGCCGGTATCGATCAGCGCGGTGGCGATGATCGTCAGCGAGCCGCCTTCCTCGATGTTGCGCGCGGCGCCGAAGAAGCGCTTCGGGCGCTGCAGCGCGTTGGCGTCGACGCCGCCGGTCAGCACCTTGCCGGAGGACGGCACCACGGTGTTGTAGGCGCGTGCCAGACGCGTGATCGAATCGAGCAGGATCACCACGTCGCGCTTGTGCTCGACCAGCCGCTTGGCCTTCTCCAGCACCATGTCGGTCACCTGCACGTGGCGGGTGGCCGGTTCGTCGAAGGTGGAGGCGACGACTTCGCCCTTCACGCTGCGCGACATGTCGGTGACTTCCTCCGGCCGCTCGTCGATCAGCAGCACGATCAGATAGCACTCGGGATGGTTGGCGGTGACGCTCTGCGCGATGTTCTGCAAC
>JAGWSV010000234.1 GCA_028869315.1 Rhodospirillales bacterium | reverse complement strand
TATCGCCTGCAGACCGACGACGGCGAGCGCGTCATCGGCCGCCTGATCTCGCCCGCTGCCATGGGCGAGGTCTGTCGGGCGCTCGGGTTGGACGACGCGCCGACGCTGGCGCCGGACGAAGCGTGGTCCGCCGCGCTCGCCGATGGCGCCGTCCTGCATCTTGCCGGCGGACTCACCGTCCGGCGCGCGATGGTGATGGGTGCCGCCCGCGTCGAACTCGCCGGCTTCACCGAGGGGGCCGTCGATCAGCTCAAGGCAATGGGGCTGACCAGCGAGATCATCGCCTGGCGCCTGCGGCTGTTCGTCCCCGTCACCGAACGCGGACCCGCGATCCTGGCGGCGCTGTTTGAGCGGTCGCCGCTGAGCCGCGTCGTCGATCGCGTCGCGGCCTGAACGTGGAGACAACCCATGTCCGGGTCCGCCGCCGAATTGGCGCATCGCCTCGCACGTGAGGCCGAGGCGGTGTGCCGCCACTACCTCTCGAACGGCCGCCGCCAGGGCCGCTACTGGCTGGTCGGCGATGTCCAGAACACCCCGGGCCGCAGCCTGTTCGTGCGGCTGACCGGGCCGGACGCCGGCCGCGGCGCCGCCGGCAAATGGACCGACGCCGCGACCGGCCAGCATGGCGATCTGCTCGACCTGATCCGGCTCAACCGTGGTCTCGATCGGCTGGGTGATACGCTGGGCGAGGCACGGGCCTTCCTAGGACTGCCGAAGCGGGAGCTGCCGCGCACACCGGCACGACCGGACTCGTCAGACTCGGCCCGGCGGCTGTTCGCTCTTTCCCGCCCGATCGTCGGGACCCTGGCCGAGACCTATCTCCGCAACAGGGGTATCACCGTGCGGCTGGAGGACGTTCCGGCGCTCCGCTTCCACCCCGGCTGCTTCTACCGGGCGCATGACGCTGCCCCCCGTGAGTCCTGGCCGGCGCTGATCGCCGCGGTCACCGACGCCGACGGCACGATCGCTGGCGTGCATCGCACCTGGCTCGACCGGGATGGCGCAGGCAAGGCGCCGATCGCTACACCACGGCGTGCGCTGGGCCATCTCCTCGGCAACGCCGTCCGCTTCGGCGTGGCGTCCGATGTCATGATTGCGGGTGAAGGCATCGAGACGATGCTGTCGCTGCGATGCGTCTTGCCCGACAAGCCGATGGTGGCGGCTCTCTCGGCCAACCACCTCGCCGCTCTGATCCTGCCACCGGCGCTGCGCGGCCTCTACATCGCGCGCGACAACGATGCGGCCGGGCGTCATGCGGCGATGCGCCTGCGCGACCGGGCCAGAGCGGCCGGGATCAAGGCGCGCGTCCTCTGGCCGGTGACGAACGACTTCAATGCCGACCTGCGCCGCTTCGGCGCCGACGCCCTGCTGGGACGGATGCGGGTCCAGCTCACCCCGGAGGATGCCCAGCTCTTTGCATTGGGCGACACCCGGCCTGTGGCGTCAGGCTGAGAGGCCCGGCAACGCATCGCCCGGGAAAGCGCCACCAGTCGCCGGTGTGCCTCGTGTCCGGGAGCGGGCCGTGCCCACGGCCTTCTGAGAGCGGCGATCGGGCCAGAGCCGGGCCGGGGACGCAACGGCGGGCGGCGACTATTTTCCGCCGCGC
>JAGWSV010000233.1 GCA_028869315.1 Rhodospirillales bacterium | reverse complement strand
GGGCGCCGCTGCCGCGCCAGGCCCGGGAGCGCGCCGCGCCGGTCGACCCCAACGCGCCCGCGCCGGCCGCCTCCCCCGCCGAGATGCCGCGGCTGATGAAGCGCTATCTCGACGAGGTGCGCGGCAAGCTGACTGCCGAGTTCGCCTACAAGAACCCGATGCAGGTGCCGAAGCTCGAAAAGATCGTCATCAACATGGGCGTCGGCGAGGCGACGGCGGACCAGAAGTCGCTGGACGCCGCGGTGGCGGAGCTTGGTGCGATCAGCGGCCAGAAGGCGGTGAAGACGGTGGCCAAGAAGGCGATCGCCGGCTTCAAGATTCGCAAGGGCCTTCCGATCGGCTGCAAGGTGACGCTGCGCAAGGCGCGCATGTACGAGTTCATGGATCGGCTCATCACCATCGCCCTGCCGCGGGTGCGCGACTTCCGCGGGATCCAGGGCAAGGGCTTCGACGGCCGCGGCAATTTCGCGATGGGCATGAAGGAGCAGATCGTGTTCCCCGAGATCAACTACGATCAGGTGGACCAGGTTCGCGGCATGGATATCGTCTTCGTCACCACGGCGAAGACGGACGCGGAAGCCAAGGCGCTGCTCAAGGCGTTCGACCTTCCGTTTGCAAGCTGAAAGTTTGGAAGACCACCAGGGCGTTTCCTGACAGGTTCCGTAGGCAAGGACAGAGAATGGCCAAGACCTCCCAGGTCAATCGCAACGACCGCCGGGCCAAGATGGCGGCACGCGACAAAGGCAAGCGGGCAGCGCTGAAGGCGATCATGATGGATCGCTCGCTGCCGGTGGAAGACCGTTTCAACGCCTCGCTCAAGCTGGCGCAGCTGCCGCGCAACGGCGCCGCGGTGCGGGTGCGCCTGCGCTGTGCGCTGACCGGGCGCTCGCGGGGCAACTATCGCAAGTTCCAGCTTTGCCGCGTGGCACTGCGCGACCTGGCCTCGGCGGGGCAGATCCCCGGCATGGTCAAGGCGAGCTGGTAGGAGGCGCGAGAGATGTCGGTCTCCGATCCGTTGGGCGATATGCTCACCCGTATCCGCAACGCGCAGCACGCGCGGCACAGCTCCTGCGTGGCGCCGGCGTCGAGGTTCCGCGCCAACGTGCTGGACGTGCTGAAGCGCGAGGGCTACATCCGCGGCTTCTCCGCCGAGGAGCTGCGCCCCGGCGTGGCGCAGTTGCGGATCGAGCTGAAATATAACGAAGGCGAGCCGGTCATCAAGGAGATCCACCGCGTCTCCAAGCCGGGCCGGCGCGTCTATTCGGGGATCAAGGACCTGCCGCGGGTCTATGCGGGCCTTGGGGTCTCCATCCTGTCCACGCCGCGCGGCGTGATGAGCGATGCCGAGGCACGCGCCGCCAATGTGGGCGGCGAAGTCCTCTGCCGCGTGTTCTGAGGGAAGCCGCGATGTCACGCGTCGGCAAATACCCGGTCGAGATTCCCGCTGGTGTGCAGGTTGCCATCGCGGGGGGGCGCCTGACCGCGAAGGGGAAGCTGGGCGAACTCGCCCTGCCGCTCACCGAGCAGGTCGAGGCGACGGTCGACGGCAACCGGGTCACCATCCGCCCGAAGGGCAGCGGCCGGCAGGCGCGCATGATGTGGGGCACCACCCGCGCGCATGTGGCGAACATGGTGAAGGGCGTCTCCACCGGGTTCAGCCGCGCCATGGAGATCACCGGCACCGGGTATCGCGCCGCGGTGCAGGGCGAGACCCTGGTGCTGAACCTGGGCTACTCGCACGACGTGGTCTACCCGATCCCCAAAGGGATCAAGATCACCTGCGAGCGGCCGACGGCCGTGAAGGTCGAAGGTGTCGATTGCCGCCTGGTGGGCCAGGTGGCGGCCGAGATCCGCGGCTTCCGCGGACCCGAGCCCTACAAGGGCAAGGGCGTGCGCTATGCCGACGAGACCATTCGGCGCAAGGAAGGCAAGAAGAAGTAGCATGAGCACGGTTCAGGATCTGCGGGACCGTCGGCGCACGCGCCTGCGTTTCTCGCTCCGGCAGAAGGGCGGCGGACGGCCGCGCCTGTCGGTGTTTCGTTCGGGCAAGCATATCTACGCCCAGGTGATCGACGATGCGCAGGGGCGTACGCTCGCCGCCGCGTCCTCGCTCGACAAGGGCCTGCGTGCCGAGCTTCGCACCGGTGCCGACAAGGGCGCCGCCACCGCGGTGGGCAAGCTGGTCGCCGAGCGCGCCCGCGCCGCCGGGGTGACCGAGGTGGTGTTCGACCGCGGCGCGTATCTCTATCACGGCCGCGTCAAGGCGCTGGCCGAGGCCGCCCGCGAGGGTGGGCTGTCGTTCTGAGGGACCTGATCCATGGCACGTGAACCGAGGGACGGACGGCGCCGCGATCGCGAGAGCGACCGGGACGCCGATGACGGCATCGTCGACAAGCTGGTCACCATCAACCGCGTCGCGAAGGTGGTGAAGGGCGGTCGCCGTTTCGCCTTTGCCGCGCTGGTGGTGGTGGGCGACCAGAAAGGCCGGGTCGGCTATGGCGCCGGCAAGGCGCGCGAGGTGCCGGAGGCCATCCGCAAGGCGACCGAGCGTGCCAAGCGCGGCATGATCCGGGTGCCGATGAAGGAAGGCCGCACGTTGCACCACGACGTGCAGGGCCGCTTCGGCGCCGGCAACGTGGTGCTGCGTTCGGCCACCGCCGGCACCGGCATCATCGCCGGCGGCCCGCTGCGCGCGGTGTTCGAATCGCTCGGCATGGGCGACGTGGTGGCCAAGTCGCTCGGCAGCCGCAATCCGCACAACATGGTCAAGGCCGCGTTCGCGGCGTTGCAGCTCTCGGCGAGCCCGCGTTCGGTGGCGAACCGGCGGGGCAAGAAGGTGGCCGACCTGTTCGGCCCGCGCCGGGAAGCCGCCCCGGCCCCGGAAGCGGAGGCGCCGGCCAATGGCTGACCCCACGAAGCGCGTCCGGGTGACGCAGATCGCCTCCGTGCTCGGGCGCAAGCCTGGCCAGAAGGAGACGCTGGTCGGCCTCGGCCTGAACAAGATCCGCCGCTCGCGCGAGCTGGAAGACACCCCATCGGTGCGCGGCATGATCCGCGCGGTCGCCCACCTGGTGAAGGTGGAGGAGCTGTCCTGACATGAATCTCAACGAGCTGCGCGACAATCCCGGCGCGCGCCTGAAGTCGAAGCGGCTCGGGCGGGGCATCGGTTCGGGCAAAGGCAAGACCTCGGGCAAGGGCGTGAAGGGCCAGAAAGCGCGCGAAGGCGTTGCGATCAACGGCTTCGAGGGCGGGCAGATGCCGATCTACCGGCGCCTGCCGAAGCGGGGCTTCACCAACCCGTTCCGCAAGGAATATGCCCCGGTCAATCTCGGTGCGCTCGACAAGGCGATCGAGGCCGGGCGCATCGACGCCGCCCAGCCCATCACCGAGGAGGTCCTGCGGGCGGCCGGCCTCGTTCACGGAACCAAGATCTCCGGCGTGCGCCTGCTGGCGACCGGCGCGATCGCGCGCGCGGTGACCATCACCGTCTCCGGCGCGTCGGCGGCGGCGGTTGCGGCCGTCCAGGCCGCCGGCGGCTCCGTCACCACGACCGTGCCGGCCAAGGCAGCGCCGGTCGCCGAGGGCTGAACTGTGGCGCGGCCTTCCCGCCTTGCCGGGCGGGGGGCCGCGCCGTAGAACCGCGCCGGTGACGGCGGGGCGATCATCCTGCCGCCGGCGCCTTGCATCAGGGATCCATCCCCATGGCCTCTGCGGCCGAACAGCTTGCGGCGAATCTCAACCTCGGCGTGCTGTCGAAGGCCACCGAGCTCAAGCAGCGCATCTGGTTCACCCTGGGTGCGCTGATCGTCTACCGGCTGGGCACCTACATCCCGGTGCCCGGGGTCGACGCGTCGGTGATGGCGCAGATGCTGCACCAGAACGGCGGCGGGATCCTGGGCATGTTCGACATGTTCTCGGGCGGCGCGCTCGGGCGCATGACGGTGTTTGCGCTGAACATCATGCCCTATATCAGCGCGAGCATCATCATCCAGCTGATGACGGCCGCCATGCCGTCGCTGGAGGCGCTGAAGAAGGAAGGCCAGCAGGGCCAGATCAAGATCAACCAGTACACCCGCTACCTGACCGTCGCGATCGCCCTCGTGCAGTCCTACGGCATCTCGCTGGGTTTGGAATCCATGCACGGCGCGGCCGGCCAGGCCGTGGTGCATCCGGGAATGGGCTTCCTGTTCACCGCCGTGGTCACCCTGACCGGCGGCACCATGTTCCTGATGTGGGTCGGCGAGCAGATCACCGCGCGCGGGGTGGGCAACGGCACCAGCCTGATCATCATGGCGGGGATCGTCGCCAACCTGCCGAGCGCGATGGCGTCGCTGCTTGAACTCGGCCATACCGGCGCGCTCTCGACCGTGTTCATCATCGGCTTCTTCTTCCTGGCAATCGCGGTGATCGGGTTCATCGTGTTCATGGAGCGGGCGTATCGCCGGGTGCCGGTCCAGTATCCGAAGCGCCAGGTGGGCAACCGCATGTTCGGCGGCGACTCGACGCACATGCCGCTCAAGATCAACACCTCCGGCGTGATTCCGCCGATCTTCGCGAGCTCGATCCTGCTGATCCCGGCGACGGTCGCCGGCTTCTCGGGCGGCGCCGCGGGGGCGGGGTGGCTGCAATACATCAGCGCGACCCTGGCGCCGGGCTCGATCCTCTACATGGTCGTCTATGCGGCGATGATCCTGTTCTTCTCGTTCTTCTACACCGCGGTGGTGTTCAACCCGCAGGAGACCGCGGACAACCTGAAGAAATACGGCGGCTTCGTTCCCGGCATCCGCCCCGGCACGGCCACCGCCGACTACTTCGATTTCGTGCTGACGCGGCTGACCGTCGTCGGGGGCATCTACCTGGTCGCCGTCTGCCTGCTGCCGCAGATCCTCATCACCGACTACGGCCTGCCCTTCTATTTCGGCGGCACGTCGATCCTGATCGTCGTCTCGGTGATGATGGACACGGTCACGCAGATCCAGTCGCACCTGCTCGCCCATCAGTATGAGGGGCTGATCCGCAAAAGCCGCGCCAAGGCGCGCAGATAAGGGAATCGCGATGAACCTGATCCTTCTCGGCCCCCCAGGTGCGGGCAAGGGTACCCAGGCGAAGCGGCTCACCGAGCTTTACGGGATCGCGCAGATCAGCACCGGCGACATGCTGCGCGCGGAGGTCGCCGCCGGCAGCCCGATCGGGCGCGAGGCGAAGGCCGTGATGGAGTCGGGAGCGCTCGTCTCCGACGACATCATCATCCGCATGCTGGGCGCGCGGATCGACCAGCCCGATTGCGCGCGCGGCTTCATCCTGGACGGGTTCCCGCGCACCGTGCCGCAAGCCGAGGCGCTGGACGGCCTGCTGGCGGCGAAGCGCCTGCGGCTCGACGCCGTGATCGAGCTCAAGGTCGATGACGCCGCCCTGGTCGAGCGGGTGGCCGGCCGGTTCACCTGCGCGACCTGTGGAGCCGGGTATCACGACCGGTTCCAGCCCACGCGCGTCCCCGGCGTCTGCGACAAATGCGGCGGGCGGGAGTTCACCCGCCGCGCCGACGACAACCGCGAGACCGTGACCGCCCGGCTCGACGCGTACCACCGCCAGACGGCGCCGATCCTGCCGCATTATGAGGCGCAGGGCCGCTTCTTCAGTGTCGACGGGATGGCGGATATCGACGAGGTCACGCGGCAGATCGGCGCGGTGCTGGGGCGGCTGGCGTAGCCCGCGCGCGCCGCCGCGCGGGAGCCTCCGCGCATCGGCGCCGCATGCGCGGGAGCCGCCCGCCCGCGTGACCGGGACAGCGGCGGCGGCGCCGCGGGCAGGAAAGGCGGCACCGGATGGCACGCAAGATCGCGCTCGGGATTGGGCTGGCGGAGTTTCCGTTCGAGACCGCATCGGGTTTCTGGCGCTGGATCGACCTCTGCGAGCAGGGGGGACTCGACTCTTTCTGGCAGACCGACCGGTTGCTCGGGCGCACCCCCATCCTCGAGAGCCTGACCGCGCTGGCCGCCGTCGCCGGGCGGACGCGGCGGCTCAAATTCGGGGTGAACGTGCTCTCCCTGGCGCTCCGCGATCCGGTGCCGGTGGCCAAGCAATGCGCCACGATCGATGTGCTGTCGGAGGGGCGGCTGCTTCCCGGCTTCGGCATCGGGAGCCCGCACGCCCCCGAATGGGCGGCGCTGGGCATCGACCCGGCCGGCCGCGGCGGCCGGACCGACGAGGCGTTGCAGGTCATCCGGCTGTTATGGACCGGCGGGAAGGTGGACTTCGCGGGCCGCCATTTCCGCCTTGCCGGCGCGCAGATCGCGCCGCGCCCGGCCCAGGCGGAGGTGCCGATGTGGATCGGCGGCGGCTCGCCGGCGGCAATTCGCCGCACCGCCCGCTATGGCACCGGCTGGCAGGCCGGACCGGAGACGCCCGAGCAGGCGGCTGCGGTGATCGCCGCGATCAAGCGCGCCCTGGCCGAAACCGGGCGGGCGATCGATCCGGACCATTTCGGCGCCGGCATCGCGTTCCGCTTCGGCGCGCCCGAGGAGCCGGTGGTGCGGCACGCCCATGCCGCCTACCGGGCGCGCACCGGCCGCGATCCGGACGGCATGTTCGCCGTCGGCGAGGCGGCCACGCTCCTCGCGCGCATCGGCGCCTATGTCGGCGCCGGGGTCAGCAAGTTCATCCTCCGGCCGATCGCGGCGGGAGAGGCCGACATGCTCTCCCAAACCCGGCGGCTGATCGACGAGGTGCTGCCTCGGATCGCCGAAGCCGGGCGCTAAGGCGAGCCGCGCGGCGGCGGGCCCGCCGGGTCGGGGCACGCGCGGCCCTGCGCGCGTGGCACATTCACCAAAAATCAGGAATCAGGCTTTATCAATATTTAAGGTGACGTTTCCGAGGTTTTGTATTAGGGAACCGTCCCATGTCGCCGCAATCCTTCCTCGCGCGCCGGCTGCTGCTGACCCGGATCGGCACTTGTCTCGGCGTCTTCGGGACCTTTCTCCTGCCGGGCAGCTTTGGCGAGGCGCAGGCCGCATCCCGTCGTTCCTGGCACCGGGGGCTTTGGCAGCCGCCGCCGTTCCCGCGGTCGCAGGATGGGCAACCGCCGCTGGTGATGATCGATCCGGGCCATGGCGGGCGGGACCCGGGGGCGATCGGCGTCAGCGGGACCTATGAGAAGAATATCGCCCTCGCCGCGGCCCATGACCTCTACCACCTGCTGCAGACCGGGCGACGGTACCGGGTGGCGATGACCCGTCACACGGATGTGTTCATTCCCCTCGAACAAAGGGTGGAGCTGGCGCAACGGCATGGCGCCGCCTTGTTCGTGTCGATGCATGCCGACGCGCTGGTCCATGATCCGCATGTCCGGGGGGCCAGCGTGTACACCTTCGCTTCGCATGCCTCGGACCCGCAATCGGCGGTGATCGCCGAAAGCGAGAATTCCTCCGACCGCTACGTGCACCGCTCGTATCAAGGGCTGCCGCCCCAGGTCGCCCGCATCCTCGCCAGCCTGATGCGCCGGGAAACCCGCGCCCTGTCCGGCACCCTGGCCGAACGGATGGTCGGCTCGCTGACCCATGTCACGCCGATGCTCGTGAACCCGGAACGCCATGCCGGCTTCGTGGTCCTGCAGTCCGCCCGGATCCCGAGCGTTCTGGTCGAGATGGGATTCATGTCGAGCCCGCTCGATGAGGCAGCGCTGCGCCGGCCGGGCCACCGGCAAGCGGTGGCGACGGCGATGCGGCAGGCCGTGGACGGCTACTTCGCCAGCCGGTCGCACCTGATGGCCGGCTGACCCTTCGGCGTTGCCCAAGCGGCGCGCCAATCCGGCGCGCCGGGCCATGCCGCGGAAAAGGGCGGCCCGCGGCGGGCCCGCCGTGGCCATTTCCGGCGCTGGCCCTTTGGGATGAAAGGCCCCATATCTCGCCGCCATGACCGGTCGCCTGACTGCGGGTTCCCCGCTTACCCGATCTTCCGCGCGTGGGAAGACACGTCCCCCGGCGCCGCCACCGCGGCGCGCCGGCTGGGCGCGCAAGCTGCTGGGTGCGCTTTTCGGCGTTGCCGCCCTGGTCTTCCTGGCAGGGGGCGGCGCGGTCCTGCTGGCCTGGATAAGGTTCGCGCCGGACCTGCCGAGCATCGGCGGGCTGCGCAGTTACCAGCCGCCGCTGATGACCCGGGTCTATGCCGCCAATGGCCAGGTGCTCGACGAGCTGGCGACCCAGCGGCGTATCCTGGTGCCGTTTTCCGCCATTCCGCGGCGGCTGCAGGACGCGTTCCTCGCCGCCGAGGACCAGAATTTCTGGATCCATCCGGGGATCGACCCGGTGGCGATCGTGCGGGCCGGCGTGTGGGATCTCATGCATCTTCACAGCGGGCACCGGCCGCTCGGCGCATCCACGATCACCATGCAGGTGGCGAAGAACATGCTGCTGCACCACCGCATGAACATGGTGCGCAAGATCGAGGAGGCGATCCTGGCGCTGCGGATCGACCGCAGCCTGCCGAAGCAGCGCATCCTCGACATCTACCTGAATGAAATCTACCTCGGAAACGGCGCCTATGGTGTGGCGGCGGCGGCCGAAAGCTATTTCGGCAAGCCGCTCGACCAGCTGAGCATCGCCGAGTGCGCCTCGCTCGCCGCGCTGCCGAAGGCGCCGCACAACTACAACCCGTTCCACTTCCCGAAAGCGGCGCTGATCCGGCGGAACTGGGTGATCGACCGCATGGCCGATGACGGCGCGATCACCCGCGCCCAGGCCGCTGCCGCCAAGGCCGAACCGGTGCTTCCCCCCGGACGACCCGGATCGGCGCCGATCCCCGGCGCCGCGTGGTTCGCCTCCGACGTGCAGCGTGCCTTGCTGGCACGGTTCGGCGACAGCATGACCATGGAAGGCGGGCTCACCGTCAACACCAGCCTCGATCCGCGCCTGCAGGCCGCGGCGACGCGGGCGGTGCGCGACGGGCTGATGGCCTACGACCGTCGCATGGGCGGCTGGCGCGGGCCGGTGGCGCGGCTCCCGGCCACGCATCTCTCCGACTGGATCGGCCCGCTCGGGAAGATTTCGCCGCCCGATGGCATGTTGTCGGCCTGGCGGCTCGCGGTGGTCCTGCCGGGCGGCCGGCCGGACGCGCCACGGGTCGGTTGGCTGGGTCCGTCCGGCAACGGGCAGCCGCCGCTCCCGCATACGGCCGCGCTCAGCCTCGGCGGCGAGGTCTGGCGGCACCCGATGAGCCCCGACGGGCGCGAGCAGGCCGCCTTCCGCGGGCTCGCGCAGATGGTGCGGCCGGGCGACGTGGTGCTGGTCCACCCGCCGCAGGCCGGCCAGCCGGCGGCGGTGTTGCGCCAGGTGCCGAAAGTGCAGGGCGCGCTGGTCAGCCTTGACCCGACTTCGGGCCGGGTCCTCGCCATGGTCGGCGGGTGGAGCTTCCGGGCCAGCCAGTTCAACCGCGCGACCCAGGCGGCGCGCCAGCCGGGCAGCAGCTTCAAGCCGATGGTCTATCTCACCGCGCTGGAGAAGGGGTATTCGCCGAGTTCCCGCTTCCTCAACGCGCCGATCGTGGTCAATCTCGGCGCGGCGGGGATGTGGCGGCCGCACAACTACGAGGATAATTTCGGCGGCCCGACCTCGCTGGATGTCGCGCTCGAACAATCGATGAATCTCGTGACCGTTCGGGTGGCGCAGCGCATCGGCATGGCGTCGGTGGCCCGCACGGCGGAGGCGTTCGGCATGGTGACCAGCATGCCGCAGGTCCTGCCGGCGGCGCTCGGCGCGGTGGACACCACCGTCATGCGCGAAGCCGGCGCCTATGCGAGCCTCGCCGAAGGCGGGCGGCGGGTCGTGCCCAGCCTGATCGACAGCGTGCAGGACCCGGAAGGCCATGTCGTCTGGCAGCCCGCGGGCCTGACCTGCGCCTGCGACCAGCTCGCCACGCCGCCCCAGATCGTCGACGTCCGCAAGCGCCTCGCCGATGCGGACAGCGTGTTCCAGCTCGTGACCATGATGGAAGGCGTCGTGCAGCACGGCACCGGCGTCGACGTCGGCAAGGGGCTCGATCGTCCGATCGCCGGCAAGACCGGCACGAGCGAGAATTTCCAGGACGGCTGGTTTTCCGGGTTCACGCCGCAGCTCGTCACCACCGTCTGGGTCGGGTTCGATACGCCGGCCGGCCTTGGCCATGGGCAGGCGGGCGCGGTGGTGGCCGGGCCGATCTGGCACCAGTTCATGGCCGCGGCGTTGAAGGGCCGGCCGGCCCTGCCGTTCGTCCAGCCGCCGGGCGTGACGATGGCGCAATGGGACAGCGGCGCGGGGATGCGAACGAACGCGTTCAAGCCGGGCCAGGTGCCGGGTGCCGATACGCAGCCATCGGGCGCGGGCGGCGCAGGGACCGCCATGGCGGCTGGTTCTTCGGCCGGTCTTCCGGCGGGCCCGCCTGGCGCAGCCGCGCCCGCCGGGCCTGCCGCGCCGCAGTCCGCGCCCGTGGACAGTTCCCTTGGCGCGCTGTATTGACCCGCCCCTCCCGAACCCCGTCGAGCCCAGGCCATGTCCGCTGAATCCGACGTCCTCAACGAGCAGATCAAGCAGTCCGTCGCGCTGCTGAGGAGGCATCTTTGACTGGGATGTCGCCGAGGCCCGGCTCGCGGAGCTGAATGCCAGCGCCGAAGATCCGGCGCTCTGGAACGACCCCGCGCGGGCGCAGAAACTGATGCGTGAGCGCAATCAGCTCGCCGCCCGGATCGACGGCGTGCGCAAGCTGGAAGCCGACGTCGCCGACACGATGGAACTGGTGGCGCTGGCCGAGGCGGACGGCGACGCCGCGATGATCGAAGACGGCCTGGGCAGCCTGCGGGGACTGGCGGAGGAAGCCAAGCGCCGCGAGATCGAGAGCCTGCTGTCGGGCGAAGCCGACGGCAACGATTGCTATATCGAGATCAACGCCGGCGCCGGCGGCACCGAGGCGCAGGACTGGGCGGAGATGCTGCTGCGCATGTACATGCGCTGGGCGGAGGCGCACGACTACAAGGTGCAGATCATGGAAGCGAGCGAGGGCGAGCAGGCCGGGCTCAAATCCGTGACCCTGCTGGTGACCGGCCCGAATGCCTATGGGTGGCTGAAGACCGAGGCCGGGGTGCACCGCCTGGTTCGGATCAGCCCGTTCGACGCCGCCGCCCGGCGCCAGACGAGCTTCGCCAGCGTCTGGGTCTATCCGGTGGTCGACGACACGATCGACATCGAGATCCGCGACGCCGACCTGAAAGTCGACACCTACCGCTCCTACGGCGCCGGCGGCCAGCACGTCAACAAGACCGAGAGCGCGATCCGC
>JAGWSV010000232.1 GCA_028869315.1 Rhodospirillales bacterium | reverse complement strand
TTGCCGACCTTCGCCGCACCGTTCTCGCCGGGGCCGCTGTAGTTGCCGACCTTCGCGGCACCGTTCTCGCCGGGGCCGCTGTAGTTGCCGACCTTCGCGGCACCGTTCTCGCCGGGGCCGCTGTAGTTGCCGACCTTCGCCGCACCGTTCTCACCGGGGCCGGTGTAGTTCTTCGGTGCGCTGGTCTGGGCGAGCGCGGGGACCGCGAACGCCAGTGCGCCCGCCGCCAGGACTGCCAGCATGCGTCGTGCCATGTTTCTCTCCTGCATGAATCAGATGTCGAACGGAGACGGCGATCAGAAATAACGTCGGCGTACCGACGCCAGGGGTCTCTCGCAAGCGATCTCCCGATGGTCGTCTTCGCTACCGCACTTGGGAGGGGCCCTATCTTCTGTCAAGGAAGCGCTCACCCATCGCCTCGCCGCGAACCGGGTGCGCCATGCATGCCAGAGATGCGGCCCACCGGTCTTGCCCACCGGTCTTGCCGGCAGGTGCGCAGCCCCGCCGATGGGGGCCACGCAGAGGGGGCACAACGCGGGGAGGCGGCTCGCCCGGGCGACGTGCGCCCCGCATCGGCGTCCCGGCGGACGTCACGCTCCGGCGGCGCGAGCGCGTGCGCGGCCGCGGCGCCGCCGCATCCGGCGCAGCCCCGCGGTCGCGAGCATGGCCACCGGCAGCAGCCAGGCGCTCGCCGGTTCGCCGACCGCGAACGGGTGGGAGGTGTCGAGCGGCGGCGCCGCCGTGGACAGCGCCACGTTGTTCTGCACCGTGTCGTAGGGCGGGCCGAAATTGTCCTGGGTGAGCGAAGCGAGGGGAATGCCGTAGAGCGCGTTGTTGCCGACCGTGGCCGGAACCGCGGGCAGTCCGAAGCCGGCCGACTGGTTGAGGAGCGCAGTGGTGCCGCCGGGACGGTCGCCGATGAAGACGTTGTTCGAAAGGGTCAGGCTGCTCGCCGCGTACAGCCCTTCGCCGGAAAAATGCACCGCATACCGGTTCTGCGCATTGATGCCTTTCTCGATCACGTTGCCGGTCACGCTGTCGACGCCGCCATCCGGCAGGTCGATGGCGTAGCTGGCGGTGCCCTGCTGGTCCTGGATGCGGTTGTTCTGGATGACGGTGTCCTGCGCCCGGCTCTTGATCTCGTGCCCGCCGATCGCATCGTGGAAGTAGCTGTCGGAGACCGTCAGCCGGGCGACATCGTTGACGTAGATATTATGGGTAAAACCGGACCCGGCCTGTCCGGGCGGGATGCCGTTGTTGTTGAACTCGGAATGATCGATCGTCACCGCCGTGCCGCCGACGCTGTAGCTGTTGGCGGCCCCGACCAGGATGCCCTCCTGGTTGTCATGAAACCAGGAATTGCGCACGGTCAGGTTGCCGTTGCCGACCTCGAACAGAATTCCGGCGCCATTGTTGTTGGTGGCGGGATCGACCGCGCCGGACAGTTCGAGACCGGAAACGGTCAGGCTGGCGCCGGCATCGGGCGGCACTTCCAGGATCGCCCGCCCGTTCAGCGGGATCGGCTGCGGCGTCGTCAGATGCGCCAGCCCGCCGACCGCCTCGATCGTCAGGCTGTGGGTGACGAGGGGAAAGTTCTCCACATAGGAGCCGGCGGACAGCGCGATCACGTCGTTCGCGGCCGAGTTCGCGATCGCCGCGCTCAGCGAGGCGTAGGCCACGTTGCTGGTCAGGTCGATCACGCTCACGTGCGGCCCCCGGTGGCGCGGAACAGCGCGCACGGCTTCCCGCTTGGTCGTTTCCCGTCGCATAGTGCACCGCGCGGGAACGCGCTGTCGAGCCATTCGGTTCCCGGCAATACCGATGACGTTGTTCAACCGGAAGTAGCAAGTACAACCCGAGCGCCGCCGTGCCGGAAACCCGCCCGCCGCGCCTGTCCGGCGTGATGGAGACCTCGCTCTACGTCGCCGACCTCGATCGGGCGGCGGCGTTCTACCGCGACCTTTTCGGGCTCGAGACCTTCGTCCAGGACCGGCGCATGGCGGCGCTGGGCCTGCCCGGGGGCGCGGTGCTGCTGCTGTTCGCCGCCGGCGCCACCGACGCGCCGTCCCCGGCGCCGGCCTCCTCCCCTGGCGGCACCGTGATCCCGGCGCATGGCGGCAGCGGCGCGCTGCATCTCTGTTTCGCCGTTCCATGGGGCGAACTCGCCGCGTGGGAGCGCTACCTTGCCGGCGCCGGCATCGCGGTGGAAAGCCGGGTGCGCTGGCCACGCGGGGGCTCCAGCGTCTATTTCCACGATCCGGACGGGCATTCGATCGAACTCGCCACGCCGGGATTGTGGCCGAACGCCTGAATCGACATCGCCTGAAGGCAATGCGCTGAATGGAACGCGCCTGAATGGAACGCGCCTGGATGGGAAGCGCCTGAATGGCCGCCGCCGCGCCGCGCGCCAGGCCCACAACCGCGCGCCGGGTCAGCCTACTGGCGATCGGCGCGCTGATGCTGCTCGCCGGCGCCGCGGCGCTGGCACCCTGGCTGGCCCCCGCCAACCACGCCGCCGCCCGCCGGATCGCCGCCGGCGGGATCTTCGCCGCCAGCTACCTGGCGCTGGCGATCGGGCGGGTGCCGGGGCTGGCGATCGACCGCGCCGGCATCGCGCTGGTCGGCGCCAGCCTGATGGTGGCGTCCGGCGCGCTGCCTTTGCAGGCGGCCTATCGCGCCGTCGACATCAACACCCTCACGCTGCTGCTCGGCATGATGATCGTGGTGGCGAATCTGCGGCTGTCGGGCTTCTTCGCGCTGGCGACCGCCTGGGTTGCCGCCCGCGCGCGCCGGCCGGCGGTGCTGCTCGGCGCGGTCATCGCGGTGGCGGGGCTCGCCTCGGCATTCCTGGTGAACGACGCGATCTGTCTCGTGCTGGCGCCGCTGGTGGTGGACCTGACCCTGGCGCTGCGGCGCAACCCCCTGCCCTACCTGCTGGGCGTCGCGATGGCGTCCAATATCGGCTCGGTCGCGACCATCACCGGCAATCCCCAGAACATGGTGATCGGCTCGATATCGGGAATTCCCT
>JAGWSV010000231.1 GCA_028869315.1 Rhodospirillales bacterium | reverse complement strand
GGCGGCGGCATCGAGAACCCGTCGAACCCGCCGCGGCGCATCGCCGACGAGGCGGTGTTCGGCGTGCGCACGGTCGTCACGCTCTGGTAGCGCCGGCCGGCATGGTGCCGCGAGGCCGGTTTCCTTGCGCCGGCTGAGCCCGCACTTCCCGGATGATCGGCCGCTGGATGACGCAGAACGGCGGTTGCGGTACAGGGGTCAACGCATTTGTCGTCGCGCACGGCGATCTGTGGATAGACCCCAGCGGGCGCTATTTCACCACCAGCTCGACATATCTCGAACGCATCGCGGGGTGCATGCTCCCATTCATGCCGGCAACAGCGCTGGTCACCAACACGCCCGGCGCCAGGTCCTTCGGCAACGCGATGGTAAAGTGGTCTAGGGCACCGGAGAGCACGCCGGATACGGCGATGCCGGCCGGTGACGACTTGCACGTCCAGCACTTCGGCAGGTCAACGTTTACCGCCGGAAACAGCGCCGTGAGGAAGGAGGGGTGGATTGCAACGCTCACGGGTACTTTCTCGCCAGGGTGAAAGACCGTGCCGGAAACCGGCGAGACGATGACGATCGGATGGAACAAGACTTTGCCGAACGTCAGGCCGGCAAGAGCCAGCGGCGCCAACCTGAACCAGCGGTATCGCGTCACCAGGTGTTTCCGAGCAACGAGCATGGTCCACGCCACCATCGCGCCCGCAGCTAGGAAAAGACTGTATTCATAGCAATAAGCAGCGACCTTGAGCATCGATGCAGAACCCTATGGCCGGGCTTCCCATATGGCGGCCTCGGCAGTCGCAGGTGAGAGGTTTGTAGTCCGGGTTCGATACGACGGCAAGGATGACCAGCCCGCAAACGGCAACATTACGGCATTTCCGGCCCGCCAGTCGGCCTGATCATAGCTCGGCTGCGCCATTTCGGCGCGTGATCTGCCAGGGTGGGCGCATTTCGTCCGTCCGCTGGCGTACGTGAACGTGTCCCTCCCGTGGGAGCAGCGGCAGGTAACTGCATTCGTTATCCATATTGGAAAATGAGGGAGCAGAGTCTCTGTAAGAACGATACCGACAGGACGCGTGGGGGGCCCGGCGTCATGCGCAGAGTCTCCTCCGTCACCCATGCCGTACCTCACTCTCACGCCGCGCCGAAAGTATCCGCGGCGACCGGGATTTCGGCAAGCATCGCAGGGACGGGTTCGTAAGGCATGCGAGCCTCGCGGCATGGGGGCTGGGTCTCGTCACGCCGGAAGTACCGGCGGGTCGCCTGCGGCATCGCCGCGGCGAGGTCGTCGCCGCTCCGGTGCATGGCCGCCAGGCCGAGAGTGGTGCCGCGGGCGATCAAGGCTACGTGGCCGGCGCCTGCAGTTGCGCGCGGAACCAGGCGACGTTGCTGACGAGGCCGGGCAGCAGCCACTGGAACAGCCGCACGACGTCGCGCACCTCCGCCGGCTCGGCGTCGTGCGCGGCGGACGCGCGCAAGGCGGCGGAGGTCAGGCCGCCGGGATTGGGCAGGCTGGCGGCGAGCGCCGAGGCATGGGCATGGACCGAGCCGACCAGCGCCTCATACGGCGCGGTGGCGAGCTGGCCCCGGAGGTCGCTCCAGGCGAGGGCGAAATAGCTCGGCCAGCGTGCGAAGGCGCGATAGTCGGTGTTCACGAACGGCAGCCGCAACGATGCCTTCACGTCCGCGTAGACCGCACGGGTCGCGGGATCGGCGTGATGCGCTTCCATCAGCACGAAGGGCACCGAAAGGTCGGGCGCATGGCGGCCGGTGAATGCCTCCACGGCGGCGGCATCGCTCATCTCCGCGCCCTCCAGCAGCCGGCGCGCCAGGGTGGCCAGCAGCAGGTAGGGGAAGTTGCCGTGGGAGAACACGTCGACCATGGCGCGGATGGCGTCGAGCTCGCGCGGCGCGTAGCCGATCGCCGCCAGCCGCGCGGCGATCGGCGGCGGCGCCAGCAAGGCTGCGCCCGCTTCGGTGAACGCGCGCAGCTCCCGGCAGGCGTCGACGAAGGCGCGGCTGGTGCAGAGCGGCATCAGCCCGTCCCAGAGCGTGTCGTAGAAATGGCGGTAGTGGGCGAAGGCCATGGTGACCACGCCCATCCAGGGAACCTGGAACGCGGTCTTCATCGCGTCGTAGCGGCGGGCGAGCGGCCCGTCGGCCAGATATTCCGGAACCGGGTGAATTTCCGGAATCGGGTGCGGGCGGATGCGCGGCAGGTCGGTCATGGGATCTCCGTGCGGGCGGCAGGCGGCGATTGTCGGTCCGGCGGCGGTGCAGGTCCAGTGTCCGCGGGCCCCTGAACCGCGGACGGCAACCGAGCCCGCCGGGGTTTGCGCGACGGCGCACGGCCGGGCAGGCTTGCGCCG
>JAGWSV010000030.1 GCA_028869315.1 Rhodospirillales bacterium | reverse complement strand
ACGTCGCGGGTGATCGACGGGTTGTCCGACTTGCGGCTGATCTTGTCGACCTCGTCGATGTAGACGATGCCGCGCTGCGCCCGCTCCACGTTGTAGTCGGCCGCCTGCAACAGTTTGAGGATGATGTTCTCGACATCCTCGCCCACATAGCCGGCCTCGGTCAGGGTGGTGGCATCGGCCATGGTGAACGGCACATCGAGGATGCGCGCCAGGGTCTGCGCCAGCAGGGTCTTGCCCGAGCCGGTCGGGCCGAGCAGCAGGATATTCGACTTCGCGATCTCGACGTCGTTGTTCTTCTGCCCGTGCGCCAGCCGCTTGTAGTGATTGTGGACGGCGACGCTCAGCACCTTTTTGGCGTGGTCCTGGCCGATCACGTAGTCGTCCAGCACCTTGCAGATCTCGCGCGGGGTCGGTACCCCGTCGCGCGACTTCACGAGATGCGTTTTGTGCTCCTCACGGATGATGTCCATGCAGAGCTCGACGCATTCGTCGCAGATGAACACCGTCGGTCCTGCGATGAGCTTGCGCACCTCGTGCTGCGACTTGCCGCAGAACGAGCAGTAGAGGGTATTCTTGGACTCGCCGGGCTTGCTCATGCGCACTCCTGTCCCGTTAGGGATGGGACCAAACTACAGTTTAACCCCGCTCCGCGCCGCCGGACAAGAACCGGAGCCGACGCGGGCACAGGCGAATTCACCCCGCTGGTTTTCGCTGCCCGCGCCGGCGTCCTTGCCGGCGGCACACGGTGAACAGGCGGGATGACGTCTTGCGGGGCGAAGTTCTTTGCAAGAATTATGCCGAAACCGGCGATCTGCAATCCCCATCCAGGGCGCAGCGGATCGGCGATTGCGTGCAGATGGTCAGGACTTCGTCGCATCCTCGGCCGGGGTCGGCCTGTTCTCGACCACCTCGTCGACCAGGCCGAACTCGCGGGCTTCCTCGGCCGACATGTAGCTGTCGCGCTCCAGCTTGCGCTCAATCGCCTCGATCGGCTGGCCGGTGTGGCGGACATAGATCTCGTTCAGCCGCTTGCGCAGCGACAGGATCTCGCGCGCCTGGATCTCGATGTCGGTTGCCTGGCCCTGCGCGCCGCCGGAGGGCTGATGAACCATGATCCGTGCGTTCGGCAGCGCGTAGCGCTTGCCCTTGGCGCCGGCGGTCAGCAGCAGGCTGCCCATGGAGGCGGCCATGCCGATGCACACCGTGCTCACCGGGCTGCGGATGTATTGCATGGTGTCGTAGATCGCGAGCCCGGCCGACACCACGCCGCCCGGGCTGTTAATGTAGAAGGAGATGTCCTTGTTCGGATTCTCCGACTCCAGGAACAGCAGCTGGGCGCAGACCAGGCTGCTGACCTCGTCGAACACCGTCCCGGTGAGGAACACGATGCGTTCCTTGAGCAGCCGGGAATAGATGTCGAACGACCGCTCCCCACGGGCGGTCTGCTCGACCACCATGGGAACCAGGGTGTTGAGGTAGGTCTGGGCGGGATCGCGATCCCTCATGGGTGAACACCTTGTTGGTCTGGGTGGGGAGCAGATGGGGATCGACCGGCCCTTCTGAAAGCGGTCGGGCGGAACGTGGTTCGCCCGACCGCGATCAGATCGACTGGGGTGCGGGCCGGCATCCGTAACCTCACGCTTCGGGCGTGGCGGTGCTGTCCGTGGTCGCCGGGCTTGCTGCCACGGCTTCCGCAGCCGGCTCCTCCACCAGGGCTTCCGGCGTCACCGGCTGATCGGTGATCTGCGCCAGCTCGAGCACGAAATCGACGACCTTCTCCTCGAACAGCGGTCCGCGCAGGGTTTCGGCGGCTTGCGGGTTCTTGCGGAAGAACTCGAACACCTGGGCTTCCTGGCCGGGATAGCGCGCCGCTTCCGCACGGACGGCACGGGTCATCTCCTCCGGGGCCACGACGATGTTGTGGGTGCGGCCGGTCTCCGCCAGCAACAGGCCGAGCCGTACCCGGCGTTCGGCGATGGCCCGATATTCGGCACGCAAGGTCGCTTCGTCCTTGGTCTGGTCCTCGGCGTCGAGCCGGCCTGCCTGCCGGTCGGCGTCCAACCGGGCCCAGATCTGGTCGAATTCCGCGCTCACCAGGCTCTCGGGCGCGGGGAAGGTGGCGAGGTCGTTCAGGCGGTCGAGCAGGTCCCGCTTGAGTCGCTGGCGGGCGAGCTGGTCGTACTCCGTCTGCATCTGGCGGCGAATGAGGTCCTTCAGCTCGTCCAGCGCCTCGAAGCTCAGCTTCTGGGCGAAGGCATCGTCGATCGCCGGGACTTCGGAGCGGCGGATCGCCTTTGCCGCGATCTCGAACTGGGCTTCCTTGCCGGCCAGCTCCGGCGCCCCGTACGGGTCGGGGAAGCGCACCGTGATGGTGCGGGTCTCGCCCGGGCGGATGCCCTCGATCTGCTCGGAGAAGCCTTCGATGAAACCGGGGCCGGCCACCTCGATATCGGCGTCGGTCGCGGTGCCGCCCGGGAACGCGTTGCCGTCCACGCGACCGACATAGTCGAGCTTGACCACCTCGCCCTTGGCCGCGCCGCGATCGCCCAGCTCCTCCGCGGTGAGGTCGGTCAGGGTGCGGTTGCGCTGGGCGAGGTTGTCGAGCGCCTTGGCGATCGCTTCGTCCGATACCTCGGCCTTGAGGCGGGTGAGCGCCACGGAGGCGAAGTCGGGCAGCGCGATCTCCGGCAGGATTTCGAGCTCCACCTTGAACTCGAGGTCCTTTTCCGGCTCGGCGGTCACCACGTCGACCTTGGGCTGCATCGCCGGACGCAGGCCGCGGTCGGTCAGCACCTGGCGCGTGGAGTCGCCCACCGCCTGTTCGATCACCTCGGCGGTGACGGCGGAGCCGAAGCGCTGGCGCAACACCGGCAGCGGCACCTTGCCGGGGCGGAAGCCGGGCAGGCGCACGGTCTTGCCGAGATCGGCGAAGCGGGCGGCGCGGCGGCTTTCCACCTCCGTCCCCGGGATCACGACGGTAAAGGCGCGCTTCAACCCTTCGGCGAGCGTCTCGGTGACCTGCATCGGCTTCGGAACTCTCCTGTATGGTATCCGGGGAGGCGGGCCGCGGCCCGGCTGGTGCGGGCGGGGGGACTTGAACCCCCACGGCTTGCGCCACCAGAACCTAAATCTGGCGTGTCTGCCATTCCACCACGCCCGCCGGCCGGCCCGCCGGCCGGCGGCCGTTCGGCGGGCTTTACCCGGTCCGTCGCACGCGGGCAAGCGGCGCAGGATGCCTTGGCCGGCGGACCTGCAAGGGGGTAAACCATAACGTCATGAAGCACTGGCAAATCGAGCAGCTCGCCTGGGACCGGTTCGACCCGGCAAGGGTCGACCCCGCAATCGTGCCGCTGGTCAAGGCGGCTGCCATGGTGGAGCGGAACGGGACCGACTACGCGCTCTACCTCAATGGCGTGTTCCACGATGATCCAGACTTCCGCGCTGCGGCCGATCGCTGGGCGGCAGAGGAAGTGCAGCACGGCGAGGCCTTGGGGCGCTGGGCCCGGCTGGCCGACCCGGGTTGGGACTTCGCCGCCGCCTTCGCCCGCTTCAAGGACGGCTACAAGATCCCGCTGGACGCCCCGGCATCGGTGCGCGGCTCGCGCACCGGCGAACTGATCGCCCGCTGCATGGTGGAGACGGGGACCTCATCCTACTACACCGCGCTCGCCGAGAGCACGCAGGAGCCGTTGCTGCGCCAGATCTGCCAGCAGATCGCGGCCGACGAGTTCCGTCACTTCAAGTTGTTCTACGACCACATGCGCCGCTATCTGGCGCGCGAGCGGATCGGCCTCCTGCGCCGCATGCGCATCGCCGCGGGACGGATCGGCGAGAGCGAGGACGACGAGCTGGCCTATGCCTGGTACTGCGGCAACGAACCGTCGGACATTCCGTACGCCCGCGCCCGCTGCTCGGCCGCCTACATGGCCGGGGCGATGTCCTGCTACCGATTCCGCCACATCGAGCGCGGCATGGGCATGGTCTTCAAGGCCGTTGGGCTGCCGCCGCGCGGCCGCATTTCGGAGTTGGCGGCGCGCAGCGCCTGGCAGCTCATGCAGCTGCGCCGGCGGCTTCTGGCCCGCCGGGTCCGCCCGGTTGCCGGAGGCACCAGGATGCAAATGCAGGCGGGGACGGGGCGTGGCTAACTTGCGGCCCGGCGTTTGAACGTGGCCGGGTGAATGCGGATCGTGGCCGGAGCCTGGCGCGGCCGGCGCCTGACAGCACCGGCCGGTGGCGCGACGCGACCGACCGCGGATCGGGTGCGTCAGGCGCTGTTCGACATGCTGCTGCATGCGCCGTGGGGCGGCCGGGCGCTGATCGAGGATGCCCTGGTCCTCGATGCCTTTGCCGGAACTGGCGCCGTGGGGCTGGAAGCGCTGTCACGCGGCGCGGCGCGCGCGGTGTTCATGGAAACCGACCGCGCGGCGGTGGCGGCGCTGCGGGCCAATATCGCGGCCTGCGGCGCGGCGGCACGCTGCTCGGTGCTGGCGTGTGATGCCCTCGCCGCCCCGGCGGGGGAGCGCTGCGCCCTGGTCTTCCTTGATCCGCCCTATGGCCAGGGGTTGGTGGAACGCGCAGCCGCCCGGCTGGCGGCGCAAGGTTGGATCGGACCCGGGGCGGTCGTGATCGCCGAGACGGCGCGCGAGGAGGTTCCGGTGTCGCTGGGGACGCTGCTGGCCGAGCGGACGCACGGCGCGGCGCGGCTGTCGGTGTGGCGGATGCCGTAGCGACCCGGCCGGCATCCTCGGCTTCCCGCGGATAACGGGCTACGCATTTTTTTCGCGCTCCGCCGCACCTGCTCTCTCCCGGGTAACCCTGCGTGCAGTAGCCTCGGGCTCCGTCGGGGTCCCGCCCTGTCAGCGGAGGATCCGGCGGGCGCGCCAGTCGAAGCGCATGCGGTCGAACAGGCGCGGCGGGGTGCGCCACGATTCTTGCGGGCGCGGCACCGACATCGACCGCAATTCGATCGCCTCCGGCGTAATCTCCAGGCGCAAAAAGCCGAACCGATCGTCCAGATAGCTTTCCAGTACCACCTGCGGGTCGTTCGGGGCGACGTACGGGGTGATGATATCTTCGCTGCCGATTCGCGCCATGCGGTGCAGGTTGTGGTAGCCGCCGTGACCGGCGACCACGAACGGGGTTGCGCCGGCCGCGTCGCTCACCGTGAAGCGCTGGTAGTTGTGCACGTGGCCGGCGAAAACCATCGCCGGCGCCCGGCCGGCGGCGGCGACGGCGCCGGCCAGCACGTCGGCCATCGCACGGCTGCCGCTGTGGTAGGCATCCAGGGAATGGATCGGGTGGTGCAGCGCGACCAGCACCGGCTTGCCGGGATCGGCGGCCTGCAACTCGCCCGCAAACCAGTCGCGCTGCTCCTGCCGCACGTCGCCGCCTTCGGGGACGTTGGTGTAGAGGCCGATGAAGGTCGCGAACGGGGTCAGCAGGGTCCAGTAGACGTTTGGCTGGATCATGGCGGTGCGCGCCATGTCGCCGGCTTCCGCGGTGTGAACGCCAGGCTCGGTCGCGCAGAAATTGCGCACGAAGGGGGCCAGGGACGGCTCGGGGTTGACGAGTTCGCCGCGGTCGAACCGGTCCCCGTCGTGATTGCCGGGGATCGCGAGGACGGGGAGCGGGTAATGCTCGTACGGGCTGTAGAATTGCGGATAGTACTCGCTGGCCTGGCCGTCGAAATAGATCACGTCGCCGAGATGATAGAGGAAGGCGGGCCGGCCGAGGGCGCCGGCCTGGCCAGCGTCATGTTCCAGCCCGGCTGCGACCAGCTCCTGCGGCACCGGGTTGCGCACGCCGCCGGTGTCGCCGGCGATGTGCAGGACCATCCCGCCGGCTCGCGCCATCGCCTGCACCGCGTCCGGCACGACCGCGGCAAGGTCGAGGCGGTACGGCGCCGGGCCGGTCGGCGCCGGCAACGGCTGGAAATCGCTTCCGTGGAACCGCGGGGCCTGCTGCGAATGCGGGTGACGCAGCGACGGTCGCGCGTGGCCGAAGCGGTGACGGTGCGCCATCGGGAGCTCTCCTGCCCAGTGTTCGCGTGACAATTGTGCCGATGACAATCTTGGCCATGACAATAGGGCGGGGGGGCGGCCGGCGTCGGTGAAGAGCGTGTGACGGTCCCGCCATGCCGGAAAGGAACGTCGTTCCCCTGCATCACCGACGGACGTGGTCCGGCCCGTCGCCGATCGCGCCGCGACGGTCGTCGTCGTAGGCGGGATAGATGGCAACGAGGCGCGGCCACAGGCGGTCGTGCTCCGCGGCGCCGATCGTGTGCGCCGTGACGGCGATGCGCCGGCGGCCGATCTGCAGCATCGCGTGCGGGCTCGCCTGCAGGTTGTGGTACCAGCCGGGATGCAGCGGCGCGCCGCCCTGGGAAGCGACGACGACGAACCCGCCGTTGTCGGCGAGGTAGAGCAGCGGCACGGTGCGTGCCCGCCCCGACCGATGCCCGGTGGTGGTGAGCAGGCAGATCGGCGCGCCGGAAGGGACGCGGGCGCCGAGGCGGCCGCCGCTCAGCCGGTAGACCCAGGCGTTGAGCGCGCTCGCCGCATGCAGGACGGTCGGGTGTATCGGACCTCCTTCTCTCCCCTCCTGTTGCCGGCTTGGACCGCGACGCGGACCAAGGGCGGCGGAAGGGTTGCGCCTTCATACCCGATTCGCGCCACCCCGACCGCTTCCGACACCCGGACCGGCGCCGTCGCGAGATGCGGCCATGGTTGTGGGCCCAGAAGAGCAGCGAGGGGTCGTCCAGCGCCTGCATCGGTGCGATGCCGTTGCGTTCGGTCATCCGACGTCTTCCGTCAGGAGGTCGGCCAGGGCGGCGTTGAACGACGCGGCCGCCTCATAGGCCACCCAATGCCCGGCGCCGTCGATCACCCGGAAGCGCAATTCCGGGCGCAGCGCCCGCCTCGCCCGTTCGCGCGCGCCGATATCGGGCAGCGACGGCGCGTCGAGGCTGCCCCAGATCCCCGCAACCGGGCAGCGGACCGCAGGCAGCGCCTCGGCCAGCCACGTGCCGCGGGAGATCTGCGGCGATTTCAGCCGCGACTGGATTGTGTTGCGGTCCTGGATCGTCAGCGCCAGATCGTCGATCTTCGCCGGATCGGCGATCATCAGCCGCGCGAGGTTGGTACGATGTGCCGCGACCCGTTCGTCGCCGGTGAGATGGCGGACCTTGACCAGCGCGGTGGGGCCGCGCGCCAGCCCGAGGCCGCCGGAGCCGACGATCGTCAGGCTGCGCAGCCGGGTGTCCTGCACGGCGGCTAGGCAGCCGGCCATCACGCCGCCGAACGAGAACCCGACAAGATCATACTGTTCAGAAGATCCGATCAGCCCGGCCAGTCCGTGCGCCAGGATGCGGGCCATGGCGCGCGGGTTGTCCGGCTCGGGCGGCAGGTCCGATTCGCCGAGGCCCGGCAGGTCGGGCGCGATCACCCGCCGCGCGCGCACGAAATAATCGATGTTGCGCGCCCAATGCCGCCAGGAGCCGCTGCCGCCATGCAGCAGGACGAGCGCCGGGCCTGCGCCCCAGCTGCGCCACACCATGTGACCGGCACCGCAGGCGGAGAGGCAGCGGCGCGAAATGCGGTCGAGCCGATCCAGGAACGCGCCCGGCGTCTCGCTGCCCGGCGCTTGACTGCCCGGCGCCTGGCTAAGAGAGGCATGGCCCACGCGGCGTTCCCCGACCCTTGTTGGCGCCGCGCGCGGCGGGCTCTACCGGACGGTAGGTAGGAACCGGGGCGGGAAAACGTCAAGGGTAGCACGCGGTGGCATCCGGGGTGGCCGTCCGGGGTGGCGTCCGGCTGGGGCGTGACGCAGGATGGCGCCTTGCCGCGGAAAGGCGCGGCGCCCCGCCATCTCGGCCGTCTGGTCAATGGCTGGTCTTTGCTGACATAGTGGGAAGCAGGCCGGACCCGAACGATCCGGCGGGGGAAGCCGATTGTTCGAGAACATTCTCAACGCCGTGGCGGCAGGGCTGATCATCGGCTGCATCTACGGGCTGATGTGCATCGGCCTCGGGCTGATCTTCGGGATCATGAAGGTCGTGAACTTCGCTCAGGGCGAGCTGCTGATGCTCGGCATGTATGTGAGCCTCTACCTTGTCGCCGGGTTCACGGCGATCGGGTTCCTCGGCCCCTACGCTGCGCCGTTCGTGGCGGCCCTGATCGCAGGACCGGTGCTGTTCGGCGGCGGGGCGTTGCTGCATCGGTTCGTCCTGCGGCATGTCTCCGGTCTCTCCACCGCGTCCCGCCAGGATGAGGGCGGGTTCGGCCAGCTGATCGTGACGCTCGGCATTTCGCTGATCCTGCAGAATGGCGGGCTGATCCTGTTCGGTTCCACGCCGGAAAGCGTGCTGACCCCGCTCTCCGCCAGCGCCTTCATCCTTGGACCGTTTCCGACCGGCGCGTTGCTGTTTCTTAACAAGGCGCAGGTGTTCGCGGCCGTCGTGGCGATCGTCGTTGCGGTAGTGCTGTGGCTGGTGATGGAGCGCACGACGCTCGGCAAGGCGCTGCGCGCCGCCGCCGACAACCCGGTGGCGGCGACCTACATGGGCATCGATGTCGACCGCGCCTATCGCATCGCCTTCGGTCTCGGCGCGGCGATTACGGCGATCGCCGGCGGGCTGATGGCGACCTACCTGTCCTTCACCCCGTTCGTTGGGCTCGATTACGTCATCATCATGTATTCCGGCGTGGTGCTGGGTGGCATGGGCAGCATCCTCGGCGCCTTCTGGGGTGGACTGCTGGTCGGGTTCGTCCAGCAGGCGTCGACCCTGGTGCTGCCGCCGCAACTGCAGAACGCCGCGATCTTCGTCGTGTTCCTGCTGATCGTCGGGCTGCGCCCGCAAGGCCTGTTCGGCCGTTCGGCAGAACGCGCATGAGGGTCGGGGGCGCGGCACGGCTGCGGCGGGACAGCGTCGCGCTGGCGGTTGTCGCCGGCACCTATCTCGTGCTCGCGTTGTCGGTGCACAATGCCTACTACCAGCTGATGCTGACCCTGGTGCCCATCTGGGCGGTGATGGGGCTCGGCTGGAATCTTATCTCCGGCATGAGCGGGCTGGTGTCGTTCGGCCATGCCGCATTTTTCGGTATCGGCGCCTACGTCGTTACCCTGGCACTGGTCTATTGGCATCTCACTCCGTGGCTCGGCATCCCGTTCGGCATGGTGGTGGGGGGGCTCGCCGCGGTGCTGATCGGTCTGCCGACGTTCCGGTTGCGCGGGCACTACTTCGCACTGTCGATGCTGGCTTATCCGCTGGCCGTTCTCTACGTGCTGGAATATCTCGGGTTCCAGGAAGTGCCGTTGCCGATGCACCGCGCGCATCCGGCGCTGTTCCTGCAATTCAACGACCCGTTCTACGCCACGCTGGTGGCGCTTGGCCTGTTCGTCGCGGCCATGCTGGCCGGGCTTCTGGTGGAGAACACGCGCTTCGGGCTGGCGCTGCTCGCGATCAAGCAGAACGAACTGGCGGCGGAAGCCGCAGGGCTGAATACCTGGCAGTGGAAGATGCGCGGGCTCGTCGCCAGCGGTGCCATCGCCGCCGCCGCCGGCGGGCTCTATGCCTGCGTGCTGCTGGTGGTGACGCCGGATTCCGTGTTCGGCATGCTGGTCTCCGCACAGGCTCTGGTGGTGACGTTGTTCGGCGGCGTCGGAACCGTGTGGGGGCCGGCGATCGGCGCCGCGGTCCTGATTCCGCTGGCGGAGACATTAAACGCCAGGCTCGGCAACATCCTCCCCGGCATCCAGGGCGTGGTGTACGGCGTCGCGATCATCGTCATCATGCTCGCGGCGCCGGAGGGTCTGTTCTGGGAGATCCGCGACCGCCTCTTCCGCCGCCCGCAAGCCGCGCCGGTGATCCACGAAGCGCGCACCGCCATCACGGTGGAGCGCAGCAGCGGCACGTTGCTGGAAGTGACCGGCCTGTCGAAGACCTTCGGTGGCCTGCGTGCGGTGCAGGAGGTGGCGTTCGCGGTTGCGGCCGGAGAGATCCTCGGCATCATCGGCCCGAACGGCGCCGGCAAGACCACCTTGTTCAACCTGCTGAACGGCGTGCTGCCCGCGGATGCCGGCGGTGCGCGTCTGGCCGGGCAGGAGCTGCGCGGGCGCAAGGTGCATCAGGTCGCGCGGCTCGGCGTCGGCCGCACCTTCCAGGTCGTGCGCAGCTTCCCGCGCCTGCCGCTGCTCGACAACGTCATCGTCGGCGCCTATGGCGCCGGGCTGGACGACCACGAAGCCGCGGCGGCGGCCGCGACAGCGCTGGACGCGGTGGGGCTGGCCGATCGCGCCGCCCGGCCGGCGAGCGAGCTCACCAACAAGGAGCTGCGGCTGATGGAGCTGGCCCGCGCCTTGGCTGGCCGCCCGCGCATCCTGCTGCTGGACGAAACCCTGGCCGGGCTTGGGCGGGAGGAATGCGACGACGTGCTCGCCGTGCTGCGGCAGCTGCGGGAGGCCGGGATGACCATCGTCATCATCGAGCATACCATGCATGCGATGCTGCGCCTGGCGGATCGTTTCCTTGTCCTGGACCATGGCCGCGTGCTCGCCGAGGGCTCGCCGCACGATGTGGTGGAGGATCCGGCCGTGATCGAAGCCTATCTCGGCTCCAAGTTTCTGGCGCGCCAGAATGCTTGAGGTCCAGGATCTGTCGGTGTCCTATGGCGGGCTGCGGGCGTTGCAGGGCGTGACGCTGCGCGTGGCGGCCGGCCAGTTCGTGACCGTTGTCGGCCCGAACGGCGCCGGCAAGACCACCTTGTTCAAGACGATCTCCGGCGTCGTGTCGCCGGCCTCGGGCACCGTGCAGTGGGATGGTGCCTCGTTGCTCAAACGGCCGTCCTCGGCGCGGGCGCATCTCGGGATCGCGCATGTGCCGGAGGGGCGGCAGGTGTTCCGCACCCTGACCGTGCAGGAAAATCTGGAGATGGGGGCCTATCCGCGCGCCGGCCGTTCGCAATGGGCGCGCACCCTCGACCGGATCCATGCCTTGTTTCCGATCCTGAAGGAACGCGCGGACCAGCTCGCCGGCACCCTGTCAGGCGGCGAACAGCAGATGCTGGCGATCGGCCGCGGGCTGGCCTGCGCGCCGCGGTTGCTGATGCTCGATGAGCCGTCGATGGGTCTGGCGCCGGCGGTGGCGGAGACGATCTTCGATCGGATCGCCCAGATCCATAAGGAAGACGGACTGGCCATCCTGCTCGTGGAGCAGCGGGTGGCGGAAGCACTGGAACTGTCCGACCACGGCTATGTGCTCGACACCGGCCGGATGGTGCTGGAAGGCGGGTACCAGACCCTGCTCGCGGACGATCGCGTCAGGCGTTCGTATCTCGGTCTGGGTGAGGCATGAAACCATTTCGGGAGGAACGGAAAATGACGGCCACGATAGGACGGCGCTCGACCCTGGCGCTTGGCGGTGCAGCGGCCCTGGCTGGTGCGGCGACAGCGAAAGCAGAGACCCCGAACGAGGTCGAGATCGCCATGCTGGTACCGCTGTCGGGTCCCTGGGCCGAACAAGGCATTCTCGAACGTCTCGGTGCCGAGATGGCGGTCGACGACGTCAACAAGGCCGGTGGCATCAAGTCGCTTGGCGGGGCCAAGCTCAAGCTGCTGGTGTTCGACGCCGGGACCAGTGCCGAGACGGCTAAGGATGCGGCGCAGCGGATGGTTGCTCAGCACCCCAAGCTGGTGGGCGGCATGGGCTGCTGGCTCTCGACCTTCACCCTGGCGGCCACCGAGGTGACGGAGCGGGCGGACCTGCCCTGGCTCACGCTGTCCTATTCGGACGCGATTACCGATCGTGGCTTCAAATACGTGTTCCAAACCTCGCCAACCGCGAACACGCAGGCCGAGCAGATCGTGCCATTCCTGATGAAGCTGGCGCAGGACGCCACCCACAAGCGTCCGACCAAGGTGGCCATCGTCGGCGACAACACTGCCGCGTCGGTGAGCTTCCTCAAGCCGATCAAGAGCCATATCCTGAAGCAGGAGAAGCTGACGGCGGTGGTGGACGAAATCTACACTCCGCCGCTTTCGAACGCCGGTCCGCTGGTGCAGCCGGTGCGCGCGGCGAGACCGGATTTGGTGTTGCTGCTGTCGACCAGCAGCGGCGACGACAAGATGCTGGCCGATACGTTCAGCGAGTACGGCATGCCGGGCAGCAAGCTGCCGCTGATCGGCAATGGCGGCCACTGGGCGGTGCCGGAGCTGCTGAAGAACGCCGGCGCCAACATCCTGCAGGATATCATGATCGGGCTGGCCAACTGGCCGGGCAAGGACCTGAACGCACTCTCGGCCCGTTACATCAAGCGCACCGGCAACCCGTGGTTCGGGCATAACGAGATCTTCGCCTATTCCCACGTGCAGATCCTCGCCTGGGCGCTGAACAAGGCCGGCGTCGCCAACCGCAAGAAGGTGGCGGACGAGATTCGCAGCATGAACGTCACTGATGGCCCGGCGGTCTACTTCCCCGGCCGGCATCTCCAGTTCGACAGCAAGGGCCGCAGGGTCGGCGCCGAACTGGTGATCGTGCAGTGGCAGAACGGCCGGCCGGTGACCGTGTTCCCCGAGAACATGGCGGTGTCCAAGGCGATCTGGCCGACCTGACCATGAGCGCGCTACTTCCCTTCGAGGTCTATGCCGTCCGCTACGCGCACAACGCGCAGGCGCGGCGGTCCGGCAACTTCCTTGGCGGCGATCTGCATGACGCGCCGATGCCGCTCGATTATTTTGTCTGGGCCATCAAAGGGAAGGAGCGCAGCTTCATTCTCGATACCGGCTTCGACGAACCGATGGGCGTGCGGCGCGGGCGGCAATTCCTGCGCTCGCCCGCCGTCGGGCTGAAGGCCGTCGGCGTCGAACCGGATGCGGTGCAAGACGTAATCCTGTCGCATATGCACTACGACCATTGCGGCAACTACGACCTGTTCCCTCTCGCTAGCTACCACCTGCAGGATAGCGAGATGGCCTACTGTACCGGACGGTGCATGTGCCATGCCGGCCTGCGCGGCCCGTTCGAGGAAGCGGACGTGGTGGCGATCGTGCGCAAGCTGTTCGCCGGCCGCGTCGCGTTCCACGACGGGGCGGAGGAACTGGCGCCGGGGATCTCCGTCCATCACGTGGGCGGGCACAGCAAGGGCCTGCAGGTGGTGCGGGTGTGGACCCGGCGGGGCTGGATGGTGCTCGCTTCCGACGCCAGCCATTTCTATGCCAACATGGAGCAGGGCCGCGCCTTCCCGATCCTGCACAGCCACGAGGACACGCTGGAGGGCTACGCGGCCATGCGCCGCCTGGCCAGCGCGCCGGACGCGATCATTCCGGGGCACGACCCGCTGGTGCTGGCGCGCTATCCAGCCGCCGCGCCGGGGCTGGAGGGGATCGTGCACCGGTTGGATGCGGACCCGGTCCCGGCGTAACGAACCCCGCCCGCACGAGGGCCCGGCAGTGGTGCGTCATCCCATCGCCGCTGCTTCGGCCATCGCGTCCGCCATTGCGTCCGGGGCCTCGCGCGGCAGGAAATGTCCGACCGACGGGATCACATGCCGGCGCATCGGGCCGGTGAAATGCGCCGCTTCCCGCCCAGGATCGGGCATCGGCGTCACGCCGTCGGCGGCACCGTGCAGGATCACGCTCGGCACGGTGATCGGCGGCGCGGCTTCCAGCTTCCGTTCGATCGCCGCGAACGCCGGGTCGCCCGGCGCGTTGGCGTAGCGGTGACGATAGGACTGGATCGTCACCTCGACGAAGTCGGGGTTGTCGAAACTCTCGGCGGTGCGCGCGAACTCCGCCTCGGTGAACGCCCAGTTGGGCGACCACAGGCGCCATAGCAGGCGCGAGATCTCCCGCCGGTTCGCGACGAGGCCGGCCCGTCCGCGCTCGGTGTGGAAATACCAATGATACCAGTAGCGCATTTCCTGCTCCGCCGAGGCCGGCGCCACGGCGGCGGGAATGTTCTGGATATTGTAGCCGGTCACGGAGACGAGCGCGCGCACCCGTTCTGGCCACAGCGCCGCAACGATGCAGGCCGCGCGTCCGCCCCAGTCGTAACCGCCGAGCAGCGCCTGGCCGATCCCGAGCGCGTCCATGAACGCGAGCAGATCCGCCCCCAGCGCCGCTTGCTGGCCGGAACGTGGCGTTCCCGCATCGCGGAACCGGGTCGGGCCGTAGCCGCGCAACCAGGGGACGAGCACCCGCATCCCCGACGCCGCCAGACGCGGCGCCACCGCCGCATAGGCGAGCACGTCGTCGGGAAATCCGTGCAGCAGGATCGCCGGCGACCCGGCGGGCGGGCCGTGTTCCAGATAGGCGATCTCCAGGCCGGGCGTGGTGGCGAAGCGGGGCGTCATGCGGCGGGTCCTTCAGTCGGGGAGGGAGGTATCCTGGCCGCGCACCGGATCGGCGATCGCCGCCTCGATGCCGGCCACGCCCTTCCATTCCTCGGGCGGGCGCACCCGGCCATCGCTGCCGACCTGGTCGATGTTCCAGTAGACCTCCAGCGAATGCCCGTCCGGGTCGCGGAATTCCACCGCGATCTGGCAGCCTGCGCGGCGGCGGCCCTCGAAGGTGATGGGGACGTCGTGACGGCGCAGATGGTCGCGGGCGCGCAGCACCTCCCCCAGGGTGGCGACTTCGAACGCCACGTGGTGCAGGCCGGCGCCGGGGTCGGCATCGGCGCGGAACAGGGCGATGCCGTGATGGTCGGGGTTGCAGCGCAGGAACACGGCGCCGCCGGGGATCATGTCCTCCCCATAGACGTCGGACACCTGGAAACCGAGGATCTCCGTATAGAAGCGGGCGGAGCGCGCCACGTCGGCGACGTGCAGCGCCACGTGGCCGATCTTGCCGATACGGAACGGCAGCCCATGCGGGCGGGCGAGGCGCGCGACGGCGGCGGGGTTCATGCGGATCTCCGGTCGCTGCAAAACAGGGAAACAAGGGGGCAACGCTAAGCCCGCATCCCGGCTTTGTCACCGCACTCGTCAAAGGCGCCGAACTTGCCCCGGTCGGGCATCGCTCGTATCTCCCGCCTCTTGTTCTATTGAGGCTCCGATGGCTGGCTGGCAATTCTGGATCGATCGCGGCGGCACCTTCACCGACATCGTCGCCCGCGCCCCCGACGGCGGTCTGTCTACCCACAAGCTGCTGTCGGAGAACCCCGGGCGCTACCGCGACGCCGCGGTGGCCGGCATCCGTGCCGTGCTCGGCCTCGCGCCCGGCGCGCCGATCCCGCCCGGCACCATCGACAGCGTGAAGATGGGCACGACGGTCGCCACCAACGCGCTGCTGGAGCGCAAGGGGGAGCGGACCCTGCTGATCGTCAACCGCGGCTTCGCCGACGCGCTGCGCATCGGCAACCAGGCGCGGCCGCGACTGTTCGACCTCGCGATCACCCTGCCGATCCTGCTCTACGAGCGGGTGGCGGAAGTCCCCGGGCGGATCGGCGCCGACGGCGAGGAGGTGGAGGCGCTCGACGAAGCCGCCGCCCGTGCCGCCTTCGCCGGTGCGCGTGAAGCCGGGATCGAGGCCTGCGCCATCGCGCTGATGCACGCCTGGAAATACCCCGCCCAGGAGCAGCGCCTGGCCGCGCTGGCGCGCGAGGCCGGCTTCACCCAGGTCTCCGCCAGCCATCAGGTGAGCCCGCTGCTGCGGCTGGTGCCGCGCGGCGACACCACCGTGGTCGATGCCTATCTCTCGCCGATCCTGCGCCGCTACGTCGATCAGGTGGCGGGCGAACTGGCCGGCGTGCGCCTCTATTTCATGCAGTCCAGCGGCGGGCTGGCCGAGGCGCGTAGTTTCCAGGGCAAGGACGCGATTCTGTCCGGCCCGGCCGGTGGCATCGTCGGCGCGGCGCGTACCGCGGCACGCGCCGGGTTCGAGCGGATCATCGGCTTCGACATGGGCGGCACCTCGACCGATGTCGCGCTCTATGCCGGCGGATTTGAACGCGCGTTCGAGACGGAAGTCGCGGGCGTGCGCATGCGCGCGCCGATGATGGCGATCAACACGGTCGCCGCCGGCGGTGGTTCCATCCTGCAATTCGACGGCGCGCGCATGCGGGTCGGCCCGGACTCCGCCGGCGCCGATCCCGGTCCCGCCTGCTACCGCCGCGGCGGGCCGCTGACGGTGACGGACGCCAATGTCTGCGTGGGCAAGATCCAGCCGGCGCATTTCCCGGCGATCTTCGGCCCCGACGGCAACCAGCCGCTTGACGCCGCGGTGGTGACGGAGAAATTCGCCGCGCTCGCCGAGGAGATCGCGGCGGCGACCGGCCTGCGGCGCGACCCGCGCGAAGTGGCGGAAGGGTTTCTGCGCATCGCGGTGGCGAACATGGCGAATGCGATCAAGCAGGTCTCGGTACAGAAGGGCCACGATCCGGCGCGTTTCGCGCTCGCGTGCTTCGGCGGCGCCGGCGGCCAGCACGCCTGCCTGGTGGCGGACGCGCTCGGCATGCAGACCGTGTACCTGCACCCGTTCGCCGGCGTGCTCTCGGCCTACGGCATGGGGCTCGCCGACCAGGCGGTGCTGCGCGAGCAGGCGGTGGAACGCCCCCTCGAACCGTCGGCATTGCCGGATCTGCACGCGCTGGCCGACCGGCTGGCGGCGGAGGCGACGGCGGCGCTGGTCGCGCAGGGCGCCGATCCCAGGCGCGTGACGGCCCATCGCAGCCTGCATGTCTGCTACGCCGACACCGAGGCGGCGCTGATCGTTCCGCTGACCGGCCACGACGCCGTCGTCGCGGCCTTCACCGCAGCGCATCGCGCCCGTTTCGGTTTCGCCACGCCGGAGCGTCCCCTGACGGTGGAAGCCGTCGCGGTGGAGGCGGTTGCTCCCGGCGAGGCGGTGGCGGAAGCGCATCTGCCGGCGCGAGCCGAAGGCGTGCCGGCGGCGATCGACCGCGTGGCGTTGTTCAGCGGCGGCGCGGGGCATGACGCCCCGGTGTTCGACCGCGCCACGCTATGCGCCGGCGACCGCATTGCCGGCCCGGCGCTGATCCGCGAGGCCAACGCCACCACCGTTGTCGAACCGGGTTGGCAGGCGGAGATCACGACGCACGACCATATGCTGCTGCACCGGATCGCGGCGCTGCCCGACCGCGCCGCTGCCGGCAGTTCCCGGCCGGACCCGGTGCTGCTGGAATTGTTCAACAACCTGTTCATGAACGTCGCCGAGCAGACCGGCGCAGTTCTGCAGAACACGGCGATGAGCGTGAACATCAAGGAGCGGCTGGATTTCTCCTGTGCCGTGTTCGACGCCGAGGGCAACCTCGTCGCCAACGCGCCGCATATTCCGGTGCATCTGGGCGCGATGGGGGAAAGCGTGCGCACCGTGCTGGCGCACCGGCGCGCCAGCTTGAAGCCCGGCGACGTGGTGGCGCTGAACAACCCCTATAACGGCGGCACGCATCTGCCGGACGTGACCGTGATCACGCCGGTGTTCGACGAGGCCGGCGCGCGGCTGCTGTTCTTCGTTGGTTCGCGCGGGCATCACGCCGATATCGGCGGCATCACCCCGGGCTCGACTCCGCCGGCGTCCATCACGCTGGAAGAGGAAGGCGTGGTGATCGACGATTTCCTGCTGGTCGACGGCGGACGGTTCCGCGAAGCCGAGTTGCGGGCACTGCTCGCCTCGGCCCGCTACCCCGCGCGCAGCCCAGACGTGAACGTGGCCGACATCAAGGCGCAGGTGGCCGCAAACGAGAAGGGCGTGCAGGAGCTGCGACGGGTCGTGGCGCAATACGGCTGGGACACGGTGGCCGCCTACATGGGCCACGTGATGGACAATGCCGAGGAGAGCGTGCGCCGGGTGATCGACCGGATCGGCGGCGGCCGGTTCCTCTATCGCATGGACGATGGCGCACCGCTCTGCGTGTCCGTCACCGTCGATCATGCGACGCGCAGCGCGCGGGTGGATTTCACCGGCACCGGCGAACAGCGTGCCCGCAACAACTTCAACGCCCCGCCGGCGGTGACCCGCTCGGTGGTGCTGTACGTGTTCCGCTGCCTGGTGGGCGACGACATCCCGCTGAACGACGGCTGCCTGAAGCCGCTGGAGATCGTCATTCCGCCCGGGTCCTTCCTTGCGCCCAATCCGGGCGCGGCGGTGGTGGCCGGCAATACCGAGGTGTCCCAGGCGGTGTGCAACGCGCTGTTCGGCGCGCTGGGGTCGATGGCCTGCTCGCAGGCCACGATGAACAACTTCCTGTTCGGCGACCCCACCTGGCAGTATTACGAAACGATCTGCGGCGGCACCGGCGCCGGCCCGGGGTTTGATGGCACGTCGGCCATCCAGACCCACATGACCAACACGCGGATGACCGACCCCGAGGTGCTGGAGCTGCGCTATCCGGTGCGGCTGGAACGCTTCGCCATCCGCCGCGGCTCCGGTGGCGCCGGGCGCTGGCGCGGCGGCGACGGGTCGGAGCGGCGCATCCGCTTCCTCAAGCCGATGACAGCGGTGATCGTCGCGTCCCGCCGCAACGTGCCGCCGTTCGGGCTGGACGGTGGGGCGGACGGCGCGGCCGGACAGCAATGGGTGGAGCGGGCGGACGGGACGCGGGAGGTGCTGAGCGGCACGGCGCGGGCCGAACTCGCCGCCGGCGACGTGTTCGTGATCGAAACGCCGGGCGGCGGCGGATACGGCGCCGCGTAGGCAGGTGGAGCGCCCCCGGCGATGCCGGGCGCGATGCCGGGCGGGATGCCGGGGCGCGCCGTTTCCCTGCGGGCGCCTTATGCGCGCCCGGCCCGCACCAGCCGTCCCGGCCGGGCGCCGGTTTCGACCCCATGCTCGAAAATCGGCACTCCGGAGACGATGGTCGCCGCGTAGCCGTCCGCGCGTTGCACCAGGCGCTTGCCGCCGGCCGGCAGGTCGTAGGCGAGTTCCGGGTGATAGAGCCGCAGCCGGTCGAAATCGATCACGTTCACGTCCGCCTTCAGCCCGGGCGCCAGCCGCCCGCGATCGGTGAATCCGAAGAAATCGGCGGTCTCGCTGGTCTGCCGCTTCACCACCTGTTCCAGGGGCAGGCGGGGACCACGGGTGCGGTCCCGCACCCAATGGGTCAGCATGAAGCTCGGCAGGCTGGCATCGCAGATCAGCCCGCAATGCGCGCCGCCGTCCGACAGGCCGAGCACGGTGGCGGGGTCGGTCAGCATAGTGCGGATGACGTCGTGATCGCCGTGCACGTAGTTGGTGATCGGGTAGAACAGCATCCGCCCGCCATCGCCGGCGGTGAGGTAGTCGTAGGCGAAGACCTCGGCCGGCACGCCCGCTGCCGCGGCCATGGCAGCGATCGAGCGGTCCGCCGTCGGCTCGTAGTCCGGCGGGTCGCCCAGCAGGAACATGCTATCCCACCGGCTCGCGATCGGGCGCTGCAGCGGCGGCTGCACCGCGAGCAGTTCCTCCGACACCGGTTCGGCCAGGATCGCGGCACGGGTCGCAGGATCGCGCAGCCGCGCCAGTCGTTCCGCCGCCGGCAGGCCGGTCAGCGCGGCGAAGCCGGGGCGTGCGGCGAACGGGGTGAGCGAGGTGGTCAGCCCCAGGATCACCCCCACCGGCCGCCCGGCCACCTGTGCGGTGACCATGGCGCCGGCGGCGCGCGCCTTGTGCACCCCGGCCATCAGCCGCTGCCAGCGCGCAGGGTCGGAGGATCGGTCGGTCAGCAGGAACCACAGCGGCCGGCCGGTCTCCTTCGCAAGCTTGGTCATCCAGGCGAATTCGGCGTCCTCGTCCTCGAAATCGCTCAACATGCCGAATGCGCCGCTGCCGGTGGCACCGAGCGCGCCGCCGATGGCGAGCAGTTCCTCCGCGGCGGCGTAACGGCCCGGTACGCGCTCGCCGCGCGTGGTGCGATGGGATTCGGTGCGGGAGGTGGTGAAGCCGAAGGCGCCGGCGCGCAGCGCCTCCTCGGCCAGCCGGCGCATCAGCGCGATGTCGTCGGCGGTGGCGCGTTCGCGGCGGATCGCCCGCTCACCCATCGCATAGACCCGCAGCGGGTGGTGCGGCAGTTGCGCGGCGACATCGATGGTGCGCGGCAGGCGGTCCAGCGCGTCGAGGAACTCGGGGAAGCTCTCCCAATCCCATTGCAGCCCTTCGGCCAGCACGATGTCGGGGATGTCCTCCACCCCTTCCATCAGGTCGATCAGTGCGGCGCGGTCGGCCGGGCGGCACGGGGCGAAGCCGACGCCGCAATTGCCGAACAGGATCGTTGTCGCGCCGTGCCAGGAGGATGGCGCCAGCACCGGGTCCCAGGTCGCCTGGCCGTCGTAGTGCGTGTGTACGTCGACCCAGCCGGGCGTGACCAGGTGCCCGTCGGCGTCGATCTCCCGCCGGCCGGGCCCGGCCTTGCCGCCGACCGCGGAAATCTGTCCGTCGTCGATCGCCACATCACCGGTGAAGGCGGGCCGGCCGGTGCCGTCGACGATGCGGCCGGCACGGATCACGAGATCGTGCATGGGCGTTTCCCTTTTCGCTTGCGTTCCCGGGCGAGGATGCGGGGTCGGCGGCGGCGCTGGCAACCCTTGCCCGGTCAATGCTGCTGCCCGCGGCGGATGGGAAACAGGGGCCCGGGCATGGCGCGTTCGGCTTCGTCGCCCAGCCGCTCTTCGTGCCGGCGCAGGAACAGGATCACCGCGACCGCAACCACAAGCGCAAGCCCGCCGAGCGCGAGGCCGACCGGTCCCAGCAGGACTTCGATCCGGCTGCCAAAGAGATAGGCGCCGCCGCCATAGAGGCTAGACCAGACGACGCCGCCGGCTGCGTTGAACATCAGGAACCGTGGCCAGCTCATGCGGTTGGCGCCGGCCAGGAAGGCGGCGAGCGCCCGCAGCAGCGCGAAGAAGCGGCCGAAGAAGACCACCTTGCCGCCGTGCTGGCGGAACAGATACTGGCCCAGCCGGATGCGCCGCTCGGTGATGCGTACGTAGCGTCCGAACCGCAGCAGCAGCCACAGGCCGAATTCGCGTCCGAGCCAGAAGCCGGCGCTGTCGCCGACGATCGCCCCGGTCGACGCGGCGGCGATCACCCCCCAGATGCTCAGCTTGTGCGTTGCCCCGGCATACAAGGCGGCGGCCAGCAACGTCGTCTCGCCGGGAAAGGGAATGCCCAGGCTTTCGATGCCGACCGCCAGCGCCACGGCGCCGTAGCCGGCGTGCTGCAGGAACGCGATATGCCCAACGGACAGCCGATCTCTCCTCGATGCTGCGCGCGGCGCGAACGCTGCCGCGCGCGCTGCGTCAGCCGGCGAAGGCGGCGAACATTTCCTCGATCGCGCGCATCTGGTTTCCGGCGGCGGAGGACGGCACCACGATCGGCGTGCGCACGCCGGCAGCCCGCCAGGCGGCCAGGCCTTCCTTCACCCGCTCCGCCGGGCCGGCCAGGCTCACCTGATCCAGCCAGCGGTCGGTCAGGCAGCCGGGCACGTCGGCGGCGCGATCTTCCGCCAGCGCCCGTTCCACCGCCGTCATGTCCGCTTCGAACCCGGCTTCCTTCCAGTAGTTCCGATAGTTCGGCATCATCGCGTAGGCGGTGAGCGAGCGGCGGTTGACCGCCCGCGCCGCGTCCAGATCGGCAGCGATGCAGGTCGGGATCATCGCGCCGACGAAGAAACCGGGGTCGTTGCGCCGCGCGGCGGACAGCGCGCCGAGCGAGCTTGCCATATGGTCGCGCACCGCGTTGGCGAACACCACGCCGTCGCCGATTTCCCCGGCCAGCGCCACCATCTTCCGCCGCAGCGCGGCGATGATCACGGGCGGCAGCGGACCCAGCCCTTCCACCGCGCGCAGCCCGGTGACGAACGCGCGGATGTCATGGAGCGGCCGGCCGGGCACGACGCCCATCCGCCTGTGCGACGGCGCGTGCGCCACGCCGATGCCAAGCCGGAACCGGCCGCCCGAGACCTCGTGCAGGAACGCCGCGCTCTGCGCGAAATCCAGCACGGTGCGGGCGTAGATCGGCGCGATCGACGGACCGAACACGATCCGCTCCGTGGTCCAGGCCAGCGCCTCGGACAGCGAGAGCGTGCCGAACAGGCTGGGCGTGAAGATGCCGGCGAACCCGCGGCGCTCGATCTCCCGCGCAAGCTCCACGGTCAGCCGGCGGCGGCCGGGCACGGCAACAAGGCTGAGGGCCGGCAACGGCTCGGACATCGGGTGGGTTCCTCGATCTTGCCGGCGGGTGCGGGCACATGTCTGCGGGCGGACCGGCACCGGCCGTCCGGTCACCGCCGTTCCGGGGCAGGGGGGTGAAGGTGGCCGGCGGCGCACGTGGGTGCAACCCCGTATTTTTGGCCCGTCGCCTTCAACCTGACGCCTTGGACCTGACCGGGCGGGTGGACCGGTCCGCGCTTGCACGACCGGCGATTCCGAACCATTTGCGGGAACGTCGACGGATCGAGCGGAAGGCCCCGGAATGCCCACGATGCAAGCGATGGAGGCGGCGGACCGCGCTGCCCGCCACTGGCGCTACGAAGCCTCCAGCGCCCCGCAGCCGCCGCCGGACGAGCAGGTGGCGATGCTGTCGCGGATGCTGCTCGACACGTTCAATCCGTACCGGCCGTCGATTCTCGTCTGGCCGAAGCTGGATGACGAGGCGCGCAACCGGCTGACCAGCCTGCCGATCTGGGACATCGCGGTGCAGACCGAAGGCCGCGCCCGGCTGCGCATCCTGAGCTACGCGCGGCAGGTCGCCATCCCGGTCCTGCGCGAAGCCTTCGACCTGATGGCCTTCGAAGAAGGACGGCACAAGGAGGTGCTGTCCCACCTCGTCGCCGCCTACGGGATCGAGCTGGAACCGGAACCGGAGTACGTGGAGCCGAAGGATCCGGAATGGGGCTTCATGGTCACCGGCTATTCCGAGTGCATCGACAGCTTCTTCGCCTTCGGTCTGTTCGAACTCGCCCGCCGCTCCGGTTTCTTCCCGCCGGAACTGGTGGAGACGTTCGAGCCGGTGATCCAGGAGGAAGGCCGGCATATCCTGTTCTTCGTCAACTGGGTCGCCTGGCACAAGCGTACCATGCCCCTGTGGCGGCGGCCCTGGTTCTTCCTCAAGACGCTCGCGGTCTGGACCTATCTGATCCGCGAGCGGATCGGCCTCGCCAAGGACGTGAGCGCCGGCGAGAAGGAGAACGCCAACTTCACTGTGGAAGGCGCGAGCGCGGTGGGCGGTGACATCGACACCGCCGAGCTGATGGCGATCTGCCTCGCCGAGAACGACCGGCGCCTGTCCGGCTACGACCCGCGGCTGCGCCAGCCGCGCACGGTTCCCGCCCTGGTGCGCGTCGCGCTGCCGGTGCTGCGGTGGATGTCGCGCCGCAAGGGGTAGCCGGCGTCGGTGGTGTTTCAGGTTGAAGGCCGGCGCCGGCCCGGTCGTTGATTCCGCCGGCGGATGGTGCAGTTTGCGAGTCCCGCTTTTCCTCTGACCCGGAGCCGCCTCATGCTCGACGTCGCTTTCGTCTCTGCCGACCTGCCGCGCGCCGGCACGCTCGTTCTCCCGCTGGCGGAGGGCGCGGCCCTGTCCGGGCTGGCCGCGGCAGCGGACGAGGCGACCGGCGGAGCGATCGCCCGCGCCCTCGCCGCGGCCGAGTTCAAAGGCGCGAAGGGCAAGACCTGCGTTGTCCTGGCCCCTGGCGCCGGGCTCGCCCGGGTCGTGGCGGTCGGTCTGGGCAAGGTGGCGGAGGCGACGCCGCGTCACCTCGAAGAAGCCGGCGGGGCCGTCGCCGCCGCGGTGGCGCGCGATACGGAGGTCGCGGTCGCGGCCGACGGGCTGGACGCGGCGCAGGCGGCGCGGCTGGCAGCGGGTGCGGCGCTGCGGTCCTATCGCTTCGACAAATACCGCACCAAGGAAAAGCCGGAGGACAAGCCGCGCCTGACCCGGCTCGCCGTCCTGGCGCGCGATCCGGCGGCGGCGGCGGCGCAGTTCGCCCCGCTCGGAAAGATCGCGGACGGCGTCTTCCTGACCCGCGATCTCGTGAGCGAGCCGGCCAACGTGCTCAACCCGGCGGAGTTCGCCGAGCGGTGCCGGGCGCTGTCGGCTCTCGGCGTCGATGTGGAGGTGATGGGACCGGACGCGTTGCGCGAGCTTGGCTTCGGCGCCTTGCTCGGCGTCGCCCAGGGCAGCGCCAACGAGCCGCGGATGGTGGTGATGCGCTGGAACGGCGGGCCGGACGGGGCCAGGCCGGTCGCCTTCATCGGCAAGGGCGTCACCTTCGACACCGGCGGGATCAGCATCAAGGGCGCCGCCGGGATGGAGGACATGAAATGGGACATGGCCGGTGCCGGCACGGTGACCGGGCTGATGGCAGCCCTCGCCGGGCGCGGCGCCAAGGTCAACGCCGTCGGGTTGGTCGGGCTGGTGGAGAACATGCCCTCCGGCACCGCGCAGCGCCCCGGCGACGTGGTGACCAGCTATTCCGGCCAGACCATCGAGGTGATCAACACCGACGCGGAAGGCCGGCTCGTGCTCGCCGACGTGCTTTGGTACTGCCAGAAGACCTTCGATCCGGTCTTCATGGTCGATCTGGCCACCTTGACCGGCGCCATCATCATCGCCCTGGGCCACGAGTACTCGGGCATGTTCTCCAACAACGACGAGCTCTCGGCGCGCCTGGCGGCGGCGGGGGTCGCGGTCGAGGAGAAGGTGTGGCGGATGCCGCTCGGCAAGGCCTATGACGAGCAGATCAAGTCTCCCATCGCCGACATGAAGAACGTTGGCGGCCGCCCCGGCGGCTCGATCACCGCGGCGCAGTTCCTGCAGCGCTTCGTCAACGACAAGCCGTGGGCGCATCTCGATATCGCCGGCATGGCGTGGTCGTCCAAGGATGCCGCCTGCACGCCCAAAGGCGCGACGGGGTTCGGCGTCCGGCTGCTCGACCGGCTGGTGGCCGAACACTACGAAAATGCGGCCGGCGGCCAGTGATCTGCTGCGGTGGCTGAGATCGGCTTCTATCACTTGACCCGAACCCCGCTCGACCAGGCGTTGCCGCGACTGCTCGCGCGCAGCCTGGAGGCGGGAGAGCGGGCAGTGGTGCGCTGCCCGTCGACCGAGCGCGTCGCGGCGCTGGACACGGCGCTGTGGGCCTGCGCCGAGCCGGACTGGCTGCCTCACGGCACCGTCGCGGACGGCGATGCGTCCCTTCAGCCGATCTGGCTGACGACGGCGGATGAGGCGCCGAACGGAGGGCGCTTCCTGTTCCTGGTCGAGGGCGCCGAGGCGGCCGACCTCAGCGGCTTCGCCCGGGTATTCGATCTGTTCGACGGGCGCGACGAGACGGCCCTCGCCGCCGCGCGCCGGCGCTGGCAGGCGGCGCGCGCGGGTGGCCATCGCTTGTCCTACTGGCAGCAGACGGCGCGTGGCTGGGAAAAGAAGCAGGGGTAGCAGCAGCCGGCGCGCGGCAGGCCGCTTGAGGCGAACCCATCTGGCGCGCACACTGCGCGCGGGTTTCCGCCGTCCCCTTCCGATCTGCCCGTGCGGCCCGCGCTTGTGCCGCCGTGCCTTTCTCGTCATGCAGGATCGCCCGCGCAATGGAGATTTCGCTGTTCGCCGCCGCCCCGTTCTCTGCGCGGGCCGGCGGCCATGCCTATGCACGACACCTGACCGACGGGCTGCGCGCCGCAGGGCATACCGTGCGGCTGGTCGCATTGCCGGGTGCCCACCCGTTGCCCGATGCGCCGGCCCGAGCGGCCGCCCTGGCCGCCTGGGCGGCGCTGCCTGCAGGCAACCTCCCGGTGATCGACGGGCTGATCCTGCCCGCGTTCGCCGGGCACGGTGACGCGCTGGCGGCGCGGCCGGCGGTGGGGCTGATCCATCATCCGACCGCGCTCGATCCCGGCCACAGCGACAGCGACCGGGCGGGACTGCGCAATACCGAGTTGCGGCTGCTGCCGCGGCTGGCGCGCGTGGTGGTGACGAGCGGGGCGACCGCCGCGCGCCTAGCCGCGGAGTTCGGTGTCGACCCCGCCCGGATCGCGGTGGTGGTGCCGGGCACCGATGACGCGGTGCGCAGCACGGGATCGGACCGGAGCGGAGCAGGCGACCCCGGTTGCGCCATCCTGTCGGTGGGCGCGCTGACGCCGCGCAAGGGCCACGACGTGCTGATCCGGGCGCTGGCGCGGCTGTTCGATCTCGACTGGCGGCTCACCGTCGTCGGGCCGGCACGGGACGCGGCGCATGCCGGGGCGTTGCGGGCGCTGGTCGCTGCGCTGCGGGTGGAGGACCGGGTCCGCTTCGCCGGCGAAACCGATGACCCGACCCTGGAGACGTTGTGGCGGGAGGCCGACCTGTTCGCCCTGGCGTCGTGGTGGGAAGGCTACGGCACGGCGGTTGCGGAAGCGCTGAAGCGCGGCCTGCCGGTCGCGGTGACCAGCGGCGGGTCCGCCGCGGCGCTGGTGCCGCCCGAAGCGGGCGTCGTATGCCAGCCGGGCGACATCGACCAGCTGTCGAAGGCGTTGCGGCGGGTGATTTTCGACGTGCCGCTGCGTCGGGAGATGGCGGACGCAGCCTGCCAGGCGGGGCGCACGCTGCCGGCCTGGCCCGCGCAGGTCGCCGCGTTCGCCGACGAGTTGCGCAAGGTGGCGGGGCGCCCGGAATCGGCCTGATACGGCGGCCAGCGGAGCGCCCCTTGTGCTCGCCCGATCTGCTACGCTTCGATGGATGACCCCGCGGCCAGCGTCCTGCCTCCCTCGGTTCGCTGCCGCCCGCGCCCATCCGCGCGGGGTCTGACCCGCGGCTGCCCCGCCTTGCCAATGAGAGGAACGTCCATGCTGCTCGGCGCGATTGCCGATGATTTCACCGGCGCCACCGATCTCGCTTCCATGCTGGTCCGCAACGGCATGCGCACGGTGCAGCGCATCGGCGTGCCGCCGGCCGGCGAACCGCCGCCCGACGCGGACGCGGTGGTGGTCGCGCTCAAGTCCCGCACCGCGCCGGCGGCGCAGGCCGTGTCCGAAAGCCTGGCGGCGCTCCATTGGCTGCGCAAGGCCGGCGCCCGGCAATTCTTCTTCAAGTACTGCTCCACCTTCGACAGCACCGAGAAGGGCAATATCGGCCCGGTCGCGGATGCGTTGGTGGCTGCGCTGGACGCCGGCTTCGCGCTCGCTTGCCCGGCTTTCCCCGCCAATGCGCGCAGCGTGTTCCAGGGGCATCTGTTCGTCGGCAGCACGCTGCTGAACGAAAGCGGCATGGAGCACCATCCGCTCACCCCGATGACCGATGCCAACCTGGTGCGGGTGCTCTCGCACCAGACCGACGGCACCGTGGGCCTCGTTCCGTATGCCACCGTCGCGGCCGGCGCCGGGACCATTCGCAAGGCGATGACCGCGCTCAAGGAGCAAGGCCGCCGCTATGCCATCGTCGATGCGGTCGATGACGGCCACTTGCTGGCGATCGGCGAGGCCGCTGCCGGGCACGCGCTGATCACCGGCGGTTCCGGCGTGGCAATGGGCTTGCCGGAGAATTTCCGTCGCGCCGGTCTGCTGGCGCAGCACCGCGATCCCGGCGCGCTGACGTCGCTCGACGGACCGGCGGCGGTGCTTTCCGGCTCGTGCTCGCGGGCCACCTTGGGTCAGGTCGCGTTCGCGCGCGAGCACCTGCCCGTGTTTGCGCTCGATGCGCTGCGCGTACCGGACGCGGCGGCCCTGGCTGACGCGGCGCTGGCCTGGGCGGCCGACAAGCTGGGCGGGCCGCCGGTGGTCATAGCGGCCTCGGCCCCGCCCGATCAGGTCGCCGCCTTGCAGCAACGATTGGGCCGCGATGCGGCGGGGGCGCTGATCGAGCAGGCGCTGGCATCGATCGCCGAGGGGCTGGTGGCGCGCCGCGTGCGGCGCCTTGTCGTGGCGGGGGGAGAGACCTCCGGCGCGGTGGTGCAGCGGCTGGGGGTGCGCAGCCTGCGCATCGGCGCGGAGATCGATCCCGGCGTTCCCTGGACCTATGCGGAAGGCAGCGGCGCGCCGCTGCTGCTGGCGCTGAAATCGGGCAATTTCGGAGCCCGCGACTTCTTCCTGAGAGCCTTCGAGGTGCTGGCATGACCGAGAGCGAAACCCGAGCCCTGCTTGCCGAGCTTGCCGCCAGCCTGTTCGCCCGCGGTTTTTCCGTCGGCTCCGCCGGCAACATCAGCGTGCGGCTGGCGGAGGGCGGATATCTCATCACGCCGACCAACTCCTGCCTCGGCCGGCTCGATCCGGCGCGGATCGCGCGGCTCGATGCGGAGTTTCGCCATGTCGGCGGCGACAAGCCCTCCAAGGAGGTGTTCATGCACCGCGCGTTCTATAGCGTGCGCCCGGACGCCGGGGCGGTGGTGCATCTCCATTCCACGATGGCAACCGCGGTCGCGTGCCTGGCGGATGCGGATGCGGTGAACCCGATTCCGCCGCTGACGCCGTATTTCGTCATGCGGGTCGGGCGCACGCTGCCGCTGGTCCGGTATTTCCGGCCCGGCGATCCGGCGATGGAACCGGCGATCGCGGCGGCGGCGCGGGATGCCCGCGCGGTGCTGCTTGCCAATCACGGCCCGGTGGTTTCAGGCAAGACGCTGACCGATGCGGTCCATGCCGCCGAGGAGCTGGAGGAGGCGGCGCGCCTGGCACTGCTGCTGCGTGGCGCCTCACCGCGGCTGCTGACCGGCGCGCAGGTGGACGATCTGCTGATCACGTTCGGCTGAGCGCCCACCGATCGCAAGCAGGAGCCGAAAAAAGAAGGGCGCCGCAAGGCGCCCTTCGCATGCCGTCGAGACGGCGAGGATCAGTTCGTCGACTCGTTCGTACCGATCTCTTCGATCGGGGATTCCACCGCGGGGGGCATCGCGGCTTTGCGCGGACGGCGCGCCGTCGTCTTGCGCGGGGCGGGCGCGGTGCGTGCAGCGACCTTGCGTGCGGTGGTCTTGCGCGCGCCGGCGGCCTTCTTGGCAACCGCAGCCTTGGCCGCGACCTTGCGCGTACCGGCGGCCTTCTTTGCGGTGGTCTTGCGCGCGCCGACGGCCTTCTTTGCGGTGGCCTTGCGCGCGCCGGCGGCTTTCTTTGCGGTGGTCTTGCGCGTGCCGGCGGCCTTCTTTGCGGTGGTCTTGCGCGTGCCGGCGGCCTTCTTGGCCGCAGCCTTGGCCGTGACCTTGCGCGTACCGGCGGCCTTCTTTGCGGTGGCCTTGCGCGCGCCGGCGGCTTTCTTTGCGGTGGTCTTGCGCGTGCCGGCGGTCTTCCGCGCGCCAGCGGTCGACTTCGCGGCTGCCTTGCCGCTGCCGGCCTTACGAGTGCCCGCACGCATCGCCATCGGCTGCGCGCGGGTTGTTTCCGTGCCGTTCTCTTCGGTGCTCATGTCGTGAATCTCCTTTTGGTGCCGTGTTTTACTGGGGTTGGTACGGCGACGGTCGGACGGGCGTGTCGCGGGCTCGTCCGTACGGCGGCTGCTGCGACCGTCCCACTCGGGCTCGATCGCCCAAACGGGTACAGTAAAGCCTGACCCGCAACCGCATTCGTCCGCATCGGGCGAGCGGCATCGTCCTGGTGTGGCCGCCGACACCCGGCGGTCGCCAACGTCGCAGCCGCGCACGGGAAGCGTGCGTGCTTGCGCTGGCTCGGCGTCGTCGGGTCAAGGCAGCGGTCCATGGACCGTCCTTCCATTTTCACATGCAGGCACCGAACGCGCGCAACCAGCGCGCGAATCGTGCGCATGCATGCCGACTCCGCTATCCGCGACCGCGGCCGATCTGTCAACAAAAAGCAATCGTTCCGACGCGTTGCGTTGCAGAAATTTTCTGCCGATGGCGGATGGCCCGACGGATGCTCGGGCAGATGCCGTACGCAAGACCGCCGCGGCATCGCTGCCGCGGCGGCGTCCGAGCCGATGGTGCGCCTGCTCAGCCGCGTTCAGAGAGCGGGACGAAGCGCAGATCCTCGGGGCCGACGTAGTTGGCCGTGGGACGGATGATCTTGCCGTCCATGCGCTGCTCGATCACATGCGCGGCCCAGCCGGTGGTGCGCGAGATCACGAACAGCGGCGTGAACATCGCGGTCGGCACGCCCAGCATGTGGTAGCTGACCGCGCTGTACCAATCGAGGTTGGCGAACATCTTCTTCGCGTCGCCCATCACCGCTTCGATCCGCTCGGCGATCGCGAACATTTTCATCGAACCCGCCTCGGCGGAGAGCCGATGCGCCACCTCCTTGATGATCTTGTTGCGCGGATCGGCGATCGTGTAGACCGGATGGCCGAAGCCGATCACCACCTCCTTTGCCGCGACCCGCTTGCGGATATCGGCCTCCGCCTCGTCGGCCGTCGCGTAGCGCTTCTGGATTTCGAAAGCGACCTCGTTGGCGCCGCCGTGTTTCGGTCCGCGCAGGGCGCCGATGCCGGCGGTGATCGCCGAGTACATGTCCGAACCGGTGCCCGCCACGACGCGGCAGGCGAACGTGGACGCGTTGAACTCGTGCTCGGCATAGAGATTGAGCGAGGTGTGCATCGCCCGCACCCAGGTTTCCGAGGGCGGATGTCCGTGCAGCAGGTGCAGGAAGTGGCCACCGATCGTCTCGTCCTCGGTCTCGACGTCGATCGCGCGGCCGTTATGCGCCCAGTGGAACCAGTAGAGCAGCATCGAGCCGAGCGATGCGATCAGCCGGTCGGCGATGTCGCGCGCGCCCGGATGATTGTGGTCGTCCTTCTCCGGCAGCGCGCAGCCGAGCGCGGAGACGCCGGTGCGCATGACGTCCATCGGGTGCGCCGCTGCCGGCAGGCTCTCCAGTGCATCCTTCACCGCCGCGGGCAGGCCGCGCAGGCGGCGTAGCTTGTCCTTGTAGGCGCGCAGTTCGGCCCCGTTCGGCAGGGTGCCGTGAATCAAAAGATGCGCGATCTCCTCGAATTCGGCGGCGGCGGCGATGTCGAGGATGTCGTAGCCGCGGTAGTGGAGGTCGTTGCCGGTGCGCCCGACGGTGCAGAGAGCGGTGTTGCCGGCCGGCACGCCCGACAGGGCGACCGATTTCTTCGGCCGGTTGCCGCCGGCCATGGGTGCCGTCGTGGCGGTTGGGGTCTCGCTCATGTTTCGTGCGCTCCTTCTCAGAAAATTCCGGGCTTGCTCTCGGCCAGGCGGCCGGCGGGCAGCGCCACATTGAGGGCCGACAATTCGCCTGCCGGCAGGCGCGGCAGATCCTGCACCACTTCCAGGAAGCGGTTCGACTCGCGGGCCGAGATGATCCCGTCCGTCATGGTGAGGAACTTCTGGATGTAGTCGTCGCGGCTGAACGGGCGGGCGCCGTTCGGATGCGCGTTCGCGACCGCGAGTTCGTCTTCGATGCGGGTGCCGTCCTGCAGGAACACTTCCACCCGGCCGCCGAACGCCAGCTTGTCCGGATCGGTCTCGTGGTACCGGGCGGTCCACACCGGATCCTCCCGTGTCTCGATCTTGTGCCAGAGGCGAACCGTGTCGGCCTGGGCGGCGCGCTTCGGCGCGTAGCTGTCGACATGGTGCCAGCGCCCGTCCTGCAGGGCGACGGCGAAGATGTACATGATCGAATGATCCAGCGTTTCGCGCGAGGCCTTGGGGTCCATCTTCTGCGGGTCGCCGGCGCCGGTGCCGATCACGTAGTGCGTGTGATGGCTGGTGTGGATGACGATCTTCTCGATCTGCTCGAGATCGGCGATCTGCCCGCGCACGCGGAAGGCGAGATCGATCAGCGCCTGCGCCTGGTATTCGGCGCTGTGCTCCTTGGTGTAGGTCGCCATGATGGCGCGCTTGGCTTCACCCGCCTCCGGCAGCGGCACCTGATAGGCGGCGTCGGGTCCGTCCAGCACCCAGGCGATGACGCTGTCCTCGCCTTCGTAGATCGGGCTCGGCGCGCCTTCGCCGCGCATGCAGCGATCGACCGCCTCCACCGCGAGCTTGCCGGCATGCGCGGGCGCGAAGGCCTTCCAGGAGCTGATCTCGCCCTTGCGCGACTGGCGTGTGGTGACGCTGACATGCACCGCCTGCTGTACCGCCTGGTAGATCGTTGCCGTCGGCAGCCGCAGCAACGTGCCGATGCCGGCGGCCTGCGCTGGGCACAGATGGGTGATGTGGTCGATCTTGTGCTTGTGCAGGCAGATCGCGCGCACGAGATCGACATGGATTTCGTAGCCGGTGGCGATGCCGCGGATCAGGTCCCGCCCGGAGCGGTCCATGGTCTGCGCGACCGCCAGGATCGGCGGGATGTTGTCGCCCGGGTGCGAGTAGTCGGCGGCAAGGAACGTGTCGTGCATGTCGAGCTCGCGCACCGCCGTGCCGTTGGCCCAGGCCGCCCATTCGGGGCTGACCCGCACCCGCGAGGCCGCACCGAACACGGTGGCACCGTCGCGCCGGGCGTGGCCGAGCGCGGCGCCGCGTGCCGAGATCGGCGCCTGACGGTTCACCGAGGCGATCGCCACCGCGGCGTTGTCGATGATCCGGTTGATGATCATCGCCGTGACGTCGCGCTCCACCGCGACGCGATCGGCCGCGACGGCGGCGATCTTCCAGGCCAGTTGCTCCTCGCGCGGCAATGCCGCCTTGGAAGGATGGACGCGGACCTCGTGCAGCTTCATGCGGACGCTCCCCGACAGGCGACGTGTTGTGGACGATGTCGCGCCACCTTCGTAAGGTCGGGTCCCTGCGGCGGCAAGTCGGCCGTGCAGCGCGGGAGCATTGCGCGGACGCGACCGGCGGGATCAGGATCCGGGGCGAAGGAACACCGGATCGCGAACAAGGGACATCTATATATATGCCAGCACCGTTCGACCGCGTGATCCGAGGCGACGTGGTCACCACCGAGACGATCCTGCGCAACGGTTTCATCGCCACCCGCGGCGAGACCATCGCCGCCATCGGCCAGGGCGAAGCTCCCCCGGCCGCCGAGATCCTGGATCATTCCGGCCGCTTGATCCTGCCCGGGCTGGTCGATGGACACATGCACACGTCGTCCGCGCTCGGCTGGGCCGGGATCGCGGGCGCGACGCGCAGCGCCGCCGCCGGCGGCGTCACCACGTGTTGCGACATGCCCTACGACGTGCCGCTGCCGGTCACCGACGCGGGCAAATTGGCAGCGAAGATCGAATGGGTCGCGCGCACAGCGCATGTCGACATGGCGCTCTATGGTACGATCACCAAGGAGGGCGGCGTCGAGGCGATTCCGGACCTGGCAGCGGCAGGGATTTCGGCGTTCAAGCTGTCGACCTATGAGTACGATGCCGTACGCTTCCCACGCATCGACCATCCGACGATGCTGGACGCCTTCGCGGCGATCGCGAAGACGGGGCTTCCGGTCGCGATCCATAACGAAGACCAGGAACTGGTGGAGCGGCTGACCGCGACGGCCCGCGCCGCCGGGCGGAGCGATCCGATCATGCATTGCCGCACCCGCCCGCCGCTGGCGGAGACGATGGCCGATCTCGACATTTTCGAGATGGGCCTCGCCACCGGGGCGCATGTCCACATTGCGCATTCCTCCCTGGCGCGCGGCTTCGATATCGCCGCCGCGTTCCGCGGCATGGGCGCGCAAGCGACGGGCGAAGCCTGCATCCAGTATCTCTGCATGACCGAAGACGACGTGGTGCGCCTGGGCGGCTTCGGCAAATGCAATCCGCCGTTCCGCGAAGCGGCGGAGATCCCGCGCATGTGGGAGGCGCTGTTGGCCGACCGTATCGCCTATGTTTCCACCGACCATGCGCCCTGGCCGCGGTCGCGCAAGATCGGCGACGACATCTTCGCCTGTTCCGCCGGCCTGACCGGCATCCAGAGTTTCGCGCCGCTGATGTTCACCCTGCTCGACGAGCGCGGCCTGTCGCCGACGATGATGGCGATCTACTGCGCCGAACGCAGCGCGAAGCTGCATGGGCTGTGGCCGAAGAAGGGCGCGATCCGGGTGGGATCGGATTGCGACCTGGCGGTACTGGAACCTGGCGCGTTCGTCTTCGACCAGGCGGACATCGTCGATCGGCAGGATCAGCGCTGGTCGCCCTATCATGGCCGCACGATGCGCGCCCGGGTGGCGGCGACGTTCCTGCGCGGGCAGACGGTATGGGACGGTACGCAGGTGCTGGCGACGCCCGGCACCGGCCGCTTCGTGCCGCGCGGCAGCAGGTGAGATGCGTCGGCTGGGCCTGGTCCTGGCCGGTACGATCCTGCTCGCGGGCGTCGGCGCGGTGGTCGTGCATATCCGCCGCACCGTGGTGCCGCCCGGCTGCCGCGACCCGCAGACCTTGGCGCAGGTGCGGGATGTGCTGGTGGGGCGGTACCACCTGCCGGAGACGGTGCGCATCGAAAACATCGCCATCCAGGCTGGCGGGCCGCTGGCGTTCCGCTTCGTCTGCACGGCCGATCTCGGCGGACTGGAACACGTGCCGATGCCGCCTGGCCCGGTTCCCGGCGGGGTGCGCTACGTCACCCGCTTGACCGGCCCGGCGCGGCGGCTTCAAGTCACCGTCAGCGTGCAACCCCTGCTGACATGGATCCCCGTGCAATGACCGACCACCGCCTGACCGTGGCCGCCGCGCAACTCGGCCCGATCCAGAAGGCCGAACCGCGCGAAGTGGCCGTCGCGCGCATGGTCCGCCTGATGGAGCGGGCGCATCATCGCGGCGTGGAGCTGGTGGTGTTTCCCGAACTGGCGTTGACCACGTTCTTCCCGCGCCACTACTGCGAGCAGATCGCCGAGGCCGATCCGTGGTTCGAAAGCGCGATGCCGTCGAACGCCACGGCCCCGCTGTTCGAGGCGGCGCGGCGCTATGGGATCGGCTTTCATCTCGGCTATGCCGAACTCACGACCGAGCCCGACGAGACCGGCGCGGTGCGCCCGCGCCGCTTCAATACCGCGATCCTGGTCAGCCCGGCGGGCGAGATCCTGCTGAAATACCGCAAGGTCCACCTGCCGGGTCATGCCGAGTTCGATCCACGCCGCAAGGTGCAACATCTGGAGAAGCGCTACTTCGAGGTCGGCAACCTGGGCTTCCCGGTCATCCGCGCCCCGATGGGCGCCTTGCCAGGTGTCAACATGGGCATGATGATCTGCAACGACCGCCGCTGGCCGGAAGCCTGGCGGGTGCTTGGCCTGCAAAGCGTGGAGCTGGTGATGCTGGGCTACAACACGCCCTCCATCAACCAGGAGGCGGGCGGATTCGAAGCGCATCACCTGCGGGTGTTCCACTCCCATCTGTCGATCCAGGCCGGCTGCTACCAGAACGCCTGCTTCGCGGTCGCCACCGCCAAGGCGGGCACCGAGGACGGGTGCGAGCTGTTCGGCCATTCGATCATCGTCAACCCGCAGGGCGAGATCATTGCGCAGGCCGGCAGCTGGGACGACGAGCTGATCACCGCCGACTGCGATTTCGGGATGTGCACGCTGGGGCGGACGACGATCTTCGCGTTCGAGAAACATCGTCGGCCAGAGGCCTACCAGCGCATCACGTCGCAGGTGGGCGCCGTGGCGCCGCCCGTCTGGCCGGCGTAAGCCGGCCCCACTTGGCTTACGCCGGCGGCGCGATCAGTCCTGATTGCTGCATTCGCGCGCGCGACGCCGCCATTGCATCGCCGACGGCGAGCGCGGCGGCGAGCGCCCGCCGGCCGGCGGCGGCGTCGACCGCGACCGGGACGCCGTCCAGGATCGCGGCGATGAAGGCGGCGTGTTCCGCCTCCAGCGCGTCGTGGTCCTGCCAGGAGACTTCCTCGATCCCGAAGCCGTCCACGAACGGCAGCTTCTGGCCCTGGCCGCGGCGGATCACGGTCATCTTGCGGTTGGCGAAATCGACCGCAAGATAGCCGTCGGCGGCGAAGATGCGCATCCGCCGCTCGGTGCGGGCGGAGACCCGGCTGGCGGTGATGGTGGCCACGGCGCCCGAGGCGAAACGGATGCGCGCGTTGGCGATATCCTCGTGCGCGCTGGCGACCGCCGCACCGACCGCGTCCACGCTGTCGATCGGGCTGTCGGTCAGGGTAAGGATCAGGTCGAGGTCATGGATCATCAGGTCAAGGATGACCGAGACGTCGGTGCCGCGCGGCTTGAACGGGGCGATGCGGGTGGCCTCGATATAGAGCGCGGCGCCCATGCGGCCCGACAGCGCGCCATGCGCCGCCGAGAAACGTTCGAGATGCCCGACCTGCAGCACGAGCCCCCGCGCCGCGGCCAGCGCGGCGAGGTCGTCCGCTTCGGCGAGGGTCGCGGCGATCGGCTTTTCCACCAGCACGTGCCGCCCGGCGCGAAGAGCAGCGGCCGCGAGTTCGTGATGCGCTGCGGCGGGGGCGGCGATCACCACCGCGTCCGACTGGGCGATCAGCTCCGCCAGCTCCCGGGTCGGCGCGCCGGCCTCCCACGCGACCGTGCGCGCGCGTTCGGGGTTGCGGTCGTAGATCCCCGACAGCGTGGCGCGCGGCGCGGTGGCGAGCTTCAACGCATGGAAGCGGCCAAAATGCCCGGCGCCGATGACGCCGATGCGAAGCGGGCCGACGCGCGCAGGGTCGGGGCTCGAAGGACCTATGGTCGGAGCGTCGACGTTCGAGGGGGGTGGCGACATGGGGTCGTTGTGAACCGCGCCGAAGGCCGCGGCAAGGGCGGAGCAGGGTCATTTGGTCACGTGCGAGGGAAGCATGTCGTTGCGGTGCCTTCGCCGCCGGGCGGCGCTCCTGCGGCATCGGCGGCACCGAAGCGTCGGCCCGCGCGGTGGCCGACCGTCTGCACGGCTGACGCATCGGGTCCCGCGCGACCCACGCGGTGAGGCCATGTGACAAACCGCGGGCCCCTGCCTAGGGTCATGGCCCTGGAGTGCCCGCGCATTTCAGGGACCAGACGGTACTGAAAACAACGAGCTCGTGTCCCGATGCATGACGAGGTTGTTTGCCGGTCGGGACACTAGGGTTCGACCCATGATGACGACGCCGCGCTACGCTCCCCCGACGCCGCCGATCCGCCGGACCGATCCGGGCCTTCGCGGCTTCCTGCGCGCCGCGCGCAGCAATGTGCTCGGCCTGTGGCCCGACCAGGCCTACGAGCAGGACGTCTACGCAACCCGCTTCCTCGGGCGCACCACCTTGCTGCTGAACGCGCCGGACGCGATCCGCCGGGTGCTGGTCGACAACCCCGGCAACTACCGCCGCTCCCCTGCCTCGATCCGCATTCTGCGCCCGCTGACGGGCGACGGGCTGCTGCTGTCGGAAGGCGCGGCGTGGCGGTTGCAGCGCCGCACCATCGCCCCGGCGCTGGGACCGCGCATGCTGCCGCTGCTCGCCCGCCATGTCGTTGCTGTTGTGGACGAGACGGTTGCCGCCCTGCGGTCCGTGGCGGGTGGCCCGGTCGATCTGCTGGCGGCGATGCAGGGCATGGCGCTGGAGATTGCCGGGCGCTCCATGTTCTCGGTCGAAACCTCCGGCGCGGCGCCGGCGTTGCGCGCGATGGTGCAGGAGTACGGGGCAGACCTTGCGCGGGCCCATCTCGCCGATCTGCTGCTGCCGGTCGCGCTGCCGACCTTCCGGGACCTTCGTCGGCGCTGGTTTCGCCGGCGCTGGATGGCGGTCATGTCCGGCCTGATCCGCGACCGTCTCGGCCAGCCGCCGCCCGCCGCGCCGCGCGACCTGTTCGACCTGTTGCGCGCGGCGCGCGACCCCGAAACCGGCGCTGGCTTCGGGGCGCAGGCGTTGCGCGACCAGACCGCGACGATGATCCTTGCCGGACATGAAACGACGGCGGTGACCTTGTTCTGGGCCCTCAGCCTGCTCGCGGCGGCACCCGAGGAGCAGGCGCTGCTCGCCGCGGAAGTGCGGGGCCTCGATCTGACCGCGGCGGTCGCCGCCGGCACGATTCCCGAGCTGCCGCGCACCCGCGCCGTCGTGGCGGAGACCTTGCGGCTCTATCCGCCCGCCTTCACCATGGCGCGGGCGGCGATCGGGCCGGACGACGCGTGCTGCATCTCCATCCCGTCCGGAACCCTCATCCTGATCGCCCCCTGGGTGCTGCACCGGCATCGCCGGTTCTGGGGCGAGCCCGCCGTGTTCGACCCCGATCGTTTCGCCCCCGGGGCGCCGCCGCCGCCGCGCTTCGCCTATCTGCCGTTCGGCGCCGGGCCGCGGATGTGCGTGGGCGCGCAGTTCGCGTTGACCGAAGCCGCTCTGGGGCTCGCGGCGCTGGTGCGCGCGTTCGAAATCACCCGGGCCGACGATCGCCCGGTGCTGCCGGTGGCGATCGTCACGACGCAGCCGGACCACGCGCCGGGCTTCCGGCTGCGGGCGCGGACGGACGGCTGACAGGGGGCCCGGCAGCCCTTCGTCACGCCGTGAGGTCGCTGGTGATCCACGCCTCCGCCGCCGCCGCTTCCGCGAGCGGGAACACCCGCAGGTCCGCGGGCACCACGAAGCGGAAGCCGCGGACCGCCCAGCGCATCCAGTCGACGTCGGTGACGACGGCGATGCGGTCCCAGCACAGGATATGCTGCATGCCGACCTTGAAATCCTCCCACATCGCACCCGGTTCGAAGCCGGAGAAGCCGGGCTCGACCCGGTAGTAGATGCGGATCTTCGGATGGTCCTTCAGTGCGGCCTCCACGGCCGGAACCAGCACCGTCTCGTAGTCGGCCCGCGTCACCTGATCCCTGCAGGCAACGGCGACGACGCGCGGGGGAAAGCCCGTCAGCACTTCGATCATGATCGCTCCTTCCTGGTCTCGGGTGGACAAGCCCGCCGCAGGACGACACCGCCCGCGCCGGGATTACGCCAGCCGCGTACCTTGCGGTCGTGCAAGATCCTTGCGTCGTCGGGTGCGCCGCCGCCACTTGTCGAGCTCCACCGCGACGAACGCGACGGAGGAGACGGCGACGCACCCGGCCAGCTCCCCCGCGCTCAACGGGGCGGTGCGGAAGATCGGGCGCAGCGGCGGCGCGTAGATCACCGCCAGTTGCAAGGCGAAGGTCAGCGTCACCGCGCCCAGCAGCGGCCGGTTGGACATCACCCCTTGGCGGAACAGGGAGTCGTGCTCGGACCGGACGGCCAGTACCTGCCACATCTGCGCCAGCGTCAGGACGGTAAAGACCATGGTCTGCCAGTGGCCGTTGCCGCCGCGCGCGGCGAACGCTTGCGTCAGCAACGTGATCGCCGCCATCAGCAGGCCCGTCCAGAGCATCTGCGAAGCCATCCCGCCGCCCAGCAGGCTCTCCTGAGGAGGGCGGGGCGGGCGGCGCATCACGTCGCGCTCCGCCGGCTCCGCGGCCAGGGCGAGGCCGGGCAGGCCGTCGGTCACCAGGTTGATCCACAGGATCTGGATCGGCAGCAGCGGTACCGGCAGGCCGAGGAACGGGGCCAGGAAGATTGTCCAGATCTCCGCCGAATTGCAGGCGACGACAAAGCGGATGAACTTGCGGATGTTGTCGTAGATCCGCCGCCCCTCGCCCACCGCGGTCACGATCGTCGCGAAATTGTCATCTAGCAGCACAAGGCTGGCGGACTCGCGGGCGACGTCGGTGCCGGCCTTGCCCATCGCGACACCGATATCGGCGCGCGCGAGCGCCGGCGCGTCATTCACCCCGTCGCCGGTCATGGCGACGATCTCGCCTTCAGCCTGCAAGGCCGCGACGATGCGGATCTTCTGGGCCGGATCGACCCTGGCATAGACGCGGATCTCGCCGGCGCGGGCGCGCAGGATCTCGTCTGGCAGCGCTGCCAGTTCGCGCCCGGTCAGCACGGTGCCGGCGTCGTCGAGGATCCCAAGCCGGCGGGCGATGGCGCGTGCGGTCGCCGGATGGTCGCCGGTAATCATCACCGGCGTGATGCCGGCCGCGCGGCACGTGGCCACCGCTTCCTTCGCTTCGTCGCGCGGCGGATCGAGCAACCCGACCATGCCGAGCAGGGTGAGCCCGTGTTCGACCACCTCGGCTGAGCCGTCTGCCGGGACCCTGTCCCAGCGCCGGGACGCGACCGCGAGAACCCGCAGCCCCTCCTGCGCCATGTCCTCGGCGGCCGCCATCGTCGTGCTGTGCGGCAACGGGACGGTACCGGTCGCGGTCGCCATCGTGGTGCAGCGCGCCAGCACCGTCTCCGGTGCGCCCTTGGTATAGGCGACGATCCCTTCGCCTTCGCGGTGCGCGGTGGTCATGCGCTTGCGCTCGGAGTCGAACGGCAGTTCGAACAGCCGCCCGCCAAGGAGGCCCGCCGAGGAGGCCAGCCCGGCCTCCTCGGCGGCCAGCCACAAGGCCACCTCCGTCGGGTCGCCGAGCAGCTTCCCGTCGCCGGCGCGGGTCACGTCGTTGCAGAGTGCAAGCGCCCGAAACAAGTCGCCAGCGGGCGTGCGCGCCGAGTCCAGCCCGGCGAGCGGGCCGCGTGCGCCGGCGACGAACGCTTCCACCGCGCGCATTTCGTTGCGGGTGAGCGTGCCGGTCTTGTCGGAGCAGATCACGGTCACCGAGCCCAGGGTCTCGACCGCCGGCAGCCGTCGAATCAGCGCCCGGGCGCGCGCCATCCGGGCCGCGCCCAGCGCCAGCAGCACGGTCACCACCGCGGGCAACGCCTCGGGAATTGCTGCCACGGCGAGGCTGAGCGCGGTCAGCAGCATCTGCAGCGGCGGCTCGCCGCGCAGCAGGCCGACGGCGAAGATCAGCCCGCAGACGCCAACGGCCGCGGACGCGATCTGGCGGCCGAAGACGGTGAGCCGCCGTTGCAGCGGCGTGCGCGTGTCGCTCGTGCCTTCCAGCATGCCGGCGATCCGCCCCAATTCGGTCGCCATGCCGGTCGTCACCACAATGCCGCGCCCGCGGCCGTACTGTACGATGGTTCCCTTGAACGCCATGTTGTCGCGGTCGCCGATGGGCAGGTCGGCATCTGCGCGCGGGCCGGTTCGTTTGGAAATCGGAAGAGATTCCCCGGTGAGCGCGGCCTCGCCCAGCTTGAGATCTACGGCTTCGAGCAGGCGGAGATCGGCCGGCACGAGGTTGCCCGCTTCCAGCAGCACCAGGTCGCCCGGCACCAGCGTCTCGGCTGGGACGGCCTGGCGTCGGCCTTCGCGCACCACCACCGCGCCTGGCGCCCCCATGCGCTGGAGCGCGGCCATGGCGCGCTCCGCTCGGTATTCCTGCACGAACCCGACCGCCGCGTTCAGCAGGACGATGCAAAGGATGACCGCCGTGTCCTTGGCGTCGCCGACCGCGCCGGACACCACGGCGGCGGCGAGCAGCAGCAGGATCATGAAATCGGCGAACTGCGCAGCCAGCATTCGCAACGGTCCGCGCCGCGCGCCTTCGCGGATCGCGTTCGGCCCGTACTGCGCCAAGCGGCTTTCGGCCGTCGTGTCGGACAGGCCGTGGTCGGCGTCCGACCCGAGCCGTGCCGTGACGGCCGCGCCGTCCAGACTGTGCCACGGGGGCGGGGCGGTCGGCTCAGGTTCCATGCAGATACAACACATAGGAGTTGAACAGGTACATCGTGAACAGGCCGAGGCTGATCCAGCCGACGGTGCGGAGGACCCGGCGATCCGACCGGTAGACGATGCCGACGATCACGATGCCCGACATGATCGTCGCCGATACGGCCGAAACGACGTGCATCGGCGACACCCGGTAGAGCAACGGCCCCCGCGCGTAGAGCAGATCGTCGATGCCGAGCACGAGCATGTTGAACAGGTTGCTGCCGAGCAGGTTGGCGATCGCCATGTCGGCGGCGCCAATCCGCACCGCCGCGATGCTGACCACGAGCTCCGGCAGAGACGTGACGGTTGCAACCAGAAGCGTGCCGACGAACGTGCGCTGCCATCCCATCGTGGCGGCGAGCGCGGCGGCGACGAACGGCAGCGCGGTGCCGACCATCACGATGACGACCGCCGCGCCGGCGTAGCCGAGGAGAGCGGCGCGCAGCGTGACCCCGGGATAACGGGCCGCGGCGTCCTCGACCGCCTGCTCGCAGTGATCCTGCTCATAGCCGTACACCGCGCGCATGCCGACCGCGTACAGGACGAAGATGACCGGCGTGTAGCCGCCGACATGGCCGATCGCGAAGGAGGCGCCGTGGCCGTGCAAGAGCAGGCTGAGGCCGGCGAAGCCGATCAGGACGATGCCGAATCCGGCCGACAGGATATGGCCCTGGCGGACCCGGCGGTACACGCTCTCGCCGCGCTGGACGAAGTCCAGCACGATCAGGATCGCGAGATTGAACACGCAACTGCCGAACAGGTCGCCCACCGCGATGTCGGGCGTGCCGGCTATGGTGACGGCACTGATCCCGGTGGTCAGTTCCGGCAACGAGGTGACGGTCGCCATCAGGATCACCCCGACCCAGCTCGCCGACAGGCCGGTCTTGTCGGCGATGACGTCGCCGCTGCGCGACAGCCGCGGCCCGGCAAGCCCGACCAAAGCGAGGCAAGCTACGAATTCGAGCCAGACCAGGACGACAGGGTTCACGCAAAGGCTCCGGACATGGTGTCGCCGGGCGCACGCGGTGGTCAGCCGCGGGGCCGACCCGGCCTCGGGCGCGGTTTCGCTTGCCAGGACGGAGAGCCAGGCTCGTATCCCGCGCCTGGAATGCCCTCGCGTTTCGGGGGCCGGCAGCCCGCTGGAAACGAAGAGTTCGTGTCCCGACCTATGACAACGCTATGTGCGAGCCGGTACATCAGCCTGGGCTTCTGAGGGTCAGGCACATGAGCACCAGATGGACGACGGGCATCACGACGAGCACGAGCGCTCGGGCGAGACCCGATGCCAGGCGGGCCTTCGGGAACATCCGTTGGGCGACTGTGAGATCGGCCGCCACGACAACCACGAGCCCGGCGTGCCACGGCAGCAGAACGTTACGACGCGTCGATGGTGTCATCACGTGAGCCTTTCGGTTCGCCGGTCGTGTTCCGTGTCTTTCGCACGGGCATCTCGACGATGGCCGGCGGTGGCCCTCCCGCCGCGTGATCGGAGAGTTCAGGTCTCGCGCAGGAACCGGAGAGCTTTTTTGCGTGTCATGGGCACCGAGGGACGGTTGCCCTGGTCGGTCAGGCGGCCGGGGAACTCGCCCAGGTTCTCTTCAAGCTCGGCCTCCTCCACCGGTTGGATCGGGGGGATCGCCCCGCCATGCTGCGTCATCGGGTTGGGCAGCAGCCCGGCCTGCGGGTTTGCGGCGATGGCCTCAAGCTCCCGCGCGCGTTCCAGATATTCGGCTTCCCGCCCCTCGGGGGCGCCGTCGGCGCGCCACATCCGCATCGCATGAGCGCGGATCCGGCGGTCGGATGCTGTGCGGGCCGTGGCCATGATGCTGGACCTTGCTGCTGGCAGGGATGCTGCCGCCCGGTGCGAACGCAGACATTGATACAGATCAACCCGATCCGCCGGCCCGGTTCCGCGAGCTGCCCCCCTTGGCCCGGTTGCCCCGCTTGGCGCCCCGGCGGTCCCGGCGCAGAGTGCGGCGATCGTTCCCTGCGCCAGGACCCGTTGCATGTCTCCGCTCGACGCCATCCGCCGCCAACACGAAGACCTGACTGCCATCCGCCGCGACCTCCACGCCCATCCCGAGATCGGGATGAACGAGCACCGCACAGCCGAGATGGTTGCGCGCAAGCTGGAGGAATGGGGGATCGAGGTGCATCGCGGCGTCGGCGGCACCGGCGTGGTCGGCGTGCTGCGGTCGGGCAACGGACCGGGCGCGATCGGGCTGCGGGCCGACATGGACGCGCTGCCGATCGCCGAGACCACCGGCCTGCCCTACGCCAGCGGAAACGCAGGATTGATGCACGCCTGCGGTCACGACGGGCACACCACCATGTTGCTTGGCGCGGCGCGCTATCTGGCCGAGACCCGCGCGTTCAACGGCACGGTGAACTTCATCTTCCAGCCGGGCGAGGAAGGCGCCGGCGGCGCGCTGGCCATGCTGGAAGACAAGCTGTTCGAACGGTTCCCGTGCGAGCAGGTGTTCGGCATCCACAACCGCCCGGGCATGAAAGTCGGCACTTACGCGATCAGCCCAGGCCCGTCCTCGGCCGGCGGCGCGTTCTTCGATATCGCGGTGACGGGGCGCGGCGCGCACGGCGCGCGGCCGGAGGAGAGCATCGACCCGGTGCTGGTCGCCTGCCATATCGGCACCGCGCTGCAATCGCTGATTTCACGCAACCTCTCGCCTTGGAAGGCGGCCGTGCTCAGCGTAACGAAGATCGAGGGCGGCGCGGCCTATAACGTCATCCCCGGCGGCGCGACCCTTGCCGGCACCGCGCGGGCGATGCAGCGGGAGACGCTGGAGATGCTGGAACAGGGGATCACCCGCATCGCCGCCAACGTGGCCGGCGCCTTCGGCGCCAGCGCCAGCACGGATTTCCGGGTGATCTTCGCCCCGCTGATCAACGACGCAGCGGCCGGGCAGGCGTTTGCCGACGCCGCTGCCGACCTCGTCGGCGAGGACGCGGTGGATCGTGCCAAGCCGCCCGGCATGGGTTCGGAAGACTTCAGCTTCATGATGGAGAAGGTCCCAGGGGCCTATCTGAACGTCGGCAACGGCGACAGCGCGGCGCTGCACAACGCCAAGTACGATTTCAATGACGAGACGATCCCGTATGGCGCCGCGCTGTTCGCCCGGCTGGCCGAACGGCAACTCGGCCGCGGGACCTAGTGTCCTGTCCATGGAACGCCCTCGCGTTTCCTGGACAGGGCATCGGAGCGTGATCGTCTGAGGCGGCTGCCCGGCAGGCGTGGATCAGGCGGCCGATCGACGTGGTGCGGCGCATGATCGGCTCGACGTGACCCGATCATGCGCCAGGCGCTGCCCCGCCGTCCTGCGGCGGCGGCGGCCGGACCTGCCTGCATTCGCGCTCTCTTAACCTCCCCACGCGCATGATCCGTCCCTGACGGCGGCCCGGCCAAAACGGCCGGCGCGCCGCTTGGGGGTACGATGCTCGATACGCCAGCCGGACCCGCGCAGACCGCGCCGCCGCGTGGGCGCGGCTCGCCCGGGCCCGACCGTCCGGGCGAGCCGCTCCCCAGCGGACGCGCGCTGATCGGCGCGTTGCGCCGTCGGCTCTGGCCGTTCCTCGCTTGTGCGCTGGTCATTCCCGCGCTGGCGGGGCTGGCGCTGGCGCGGATCACCCCGCGCTACACCGCCACCGGCAGCCTCATCTATGAGCCTGACGCCACCAGCCCGCGGGAGCTGAAAAGCATCCTGCGCCCCGGGCGCGTCACCGCTTCGGTGATGGCGAGCCAGGCGCGGGTGCTCGGCGGCCTGCGCCTGATCGAGCCTCTGTCGCAACGCCTCGGCCTGCTCCAGGACCCCGAGTTCAATCCGGCCCTGCGCCGCCCGGGCGCCGTTGCGCGCACGGCCGCGTGGCTATCGGCATGGTTCCGCTCTCCGGCCCCGGCGCGGCCGGTCGGCCCGCTTCCGGAACCGGATCAGGCGCTGCTCGCGGTGCAGCACGCGGTGGCGGTCCGCGCTGCCGGCACCTCGCGGGTGCTGCTGGTTTCGTTCACCGCCGAAGATCCCACGCTGGCCGCCGCGGCGGTGAACATGCTGATGGACATCTACATCCGCAGCCAGCTTGCGGCGAAATACCGCGCCGTGCGCAAGGCGCGGAGCTGGCTGCAGGACCGGGCCGACGCCCTGCGGCGCGAGGTCCGCGCCGCCGACGACCGGATGGCCGCCTATCGGGCGCGGGAGGGGTTGGTCCACGGCGTGCAGGCGGGGCTCGATACCGAGCAGATCAGCCATCTCATGCAAAGCCTGGCGGAGGCGCGCGCCGCGCTCGCGGCCGCCCAGGGCCGGTTCGACGCGGCGCGCGGAAACGGCTCCCCCGCCGCCGCGGCGGCGGTGGCGCCGAGCGTGGTGGCGTTGCGCCGGCAGCGCGATGCCACCGCGGCCCGGCTGCAATCGGTGCTCACCCGGCTCGGTCCGCGCCATCCGGTGGTGATCGCGCTGCGCCGCCAGCTTGCCCAGCTCGACGACGACGTGGCCGCCGAGACCGCGCGGGTGGTCGGCGCGACCGGCGCCGCCGTGGCCAGTGCCCACCAGCGGGTGGCGGCGGTGCTGGCCGATCTCGCCGCCGCGCGTGCCGAGGTGGAGCGCAACGGCCGCGCCGAGATCGCGCTCGATGCCATGGCGCGCGACGCCGCGGCATCGCGCAGCCTGCTCACCTCGGTCCTGAAGCGGCTGCAGGCGTTGCAGCAGCAGGCCGCGGTCGAGCAGCCGGACGCGCACGAGGTCTCGTTCGCGCTGCCGCCCGCGGTGCCCAGTTTCCCGCCGACCCGGCCGATGCTCGCCGCCGCCGCCGGCTTCGGCGTGCTGTTCGGGCTGTTCGTCGTCTACCTGCTGGAACTGGGCGACAGCACCCTGCCGGGCGGGGAAGCGGTGCGGGCGGCGTTGCGGCTGCCCTGTTTCGCGCTGATCCCGGAAGTGCGGCGGCGCACCCTCGGGCGGCTGCGGGTGGAGGATTACGCGGCGGTGAAACCGCTTTCGGCCTTCGCCGAGCAGGTGCGCGGGTTGCGCGCCGGGCTCTGGCTCGGCGCCAGGCGTCCGCGCGCGGTCGCGGTGACCGCTGCGCGGCCGGCGGAAGGCAAGACGACGGTGGCGGTCGCGCTCGGCCGCTCCGCCGCGCTCGCCGGGGAACGCGTGGTGCTGCTGGACTGCGACCTGCGCCACCCGTCGCTGGCGGCGCTGTTCGGCGCCGAGGGGCGCGCCGGGCTGGCGGATTGCCTGCGCGGCGAAGCGAGCCTGGAGCAGGTGCTCGGGAAGGACCCGTTAACCCCGATGGCCTATGTCGGGGCGGGCAGCGCCGGACCGGACGGGTTCGGCCTGTTCCTTTCGGAAGCGATGGTCCGGGTCATGCAGGCATTGCGCAACGAATACGACCTTGTCCTGCTGGACGCGCCGCCGGCGCTGGCGATGAGCGACACGCGCGTGATCGCGCAGATCGCCGACGCCACCCTGCTCTGCGTCCGCTGGCGGGTCACCCCGCGCGACGTGGCGGCCGCCGCGATCGAACTGCTCGAAGAATCCCAGGCCGCGGTGGTGGGGGTGGCGCTGACCCGCGTCGATCGGCGTGCGCATGCCCGCTCCGGCCATGCGGATTCGAGCATGGTCGACCCGCGGGTCAACCGTTACGTCACCGAATAACCGGGCGGTGGAAACCGAAGCCGGCCGAAGCGGCGGCGCTGCCCGGCGCGGAAATGCGCGTGGCGGGAATGTGCGCGGCGGCGATGCGTCCGGACGGGCGGGTGCCGCGCGCCGGGTCGGGTGGTTCGTCGTGGCGTCGCTGGTCCTGGTGTGGCCGGCGCTGTGGAACGGCTATCCGCTGGTGTTCTCCGACACGGGCACGTACCTGTCGCAGGCGATCCAACACTATCTCGGCTGGGATCGGCCGCCGTTCTACAGCCTGTTCCTGTATCCGTTGCATCTTTGTATCACGACCTGGCCGGCGATCCTGGCCCAGGCCTTGATCACCGTCGCCCTGCTGCGGCGGCTTGCGTCCCTGCTGCTGCCGGGCCTTCGCGCGGCACGGCTGGCGGCGCTGGCGGGCGTGCTGGCGGTGGGCTCGCCGCTGCCGTTCGTGGTGGCGCAACTGATGCCGGACCTGTTCACCGGGCTCTTGGTGCTGGCGCTGCTGATGCTGGTGGTGGTCCCCGAACGCCTGGCGCGGTGGGAGCAGGGGGTACTGACCGCCTTCGTCGCCTTCGCGATGGCGGCGCATCTGTCGAACCTGCCGATCGGCGCCGGCGTGCTGGCGGTGCTGGTGGCGGGACGGCGGCGCCTGGGCGCGACGCTGCCGCTCGGCCAAGCCGGGCGGCTTCGGCTGGCGGCGGCGCCGGCGCTGGCGGTCGCCGCGCTGATGGCGGCGAACCTGGCGGGGCACGGCCGGGCCTCGATCGCGCCCTACGGCAATGTCTTCGTCCTGGCGCGGGTGATCTACGACGGTCCCGGAATGGACGTGCTGCGGCAGGACTGTCCGCGGCCGGGATGGGCGCTGTGCGGCGCGCTCGGGCGGTTTCCCCCCACGGCGGACGGGTTTCTCTGGCGGGCCGACGGTCCGGTCGTGCGCGACGGCGGCGCCAAGCGGGTCAGCCGGGAGGCCGATGCGATCATCCACGCCGCGATCGCCGCCGAACCCCGGCGGGAACTGCGCGCGGCGCTGGCCAACGGGCTGCGGCAACTGGTCCGGTTCCGCACCGGCGACGGCCTGCACCCCTGGCCGGCGACCGTGACGCCCTGGATCCGCCGCGACTTCCCGCATTTCGAGCAGCGCGCCTACGCCGCGTCCCGCCAGGCACGCGGACTGCCGGTGGTGCCGCCGGGCCTGGGGACTCTGCACGCCGTGGTCGCGCTGGCGGCGCTTGCCGGCTGCCTGCTGTTGCTGCCACGGGCGCTGCGTCGCCGCGACCTCGCGGGCGGGCTGATCGTCGCGGTGCTGCTGACCCTGTTGCTGAACGCCTTCGTCACCGGCCCGCTGTCCGGGCCGCATGACCGTTACCAGAGCCGGGTGATGTGGCTGCCGGTGCTGGCCGCGCTGCTCGCCGGCGGGGCCGAACTGGCGGCGCGCCGGGGCGACCCCGTCGCGCCGCCCGCGCATCGGCCGGCGTCCGGGCGCTGAACAGGCAAGCGCCCGATGCGGCGCCCGATGCCGCTGCGCCCGATAGCGCGGTGGCGCGGAGCATGTTCGTGGCGCCGCAGGGAGGCTGGCGACCGTCGGCCGCGGTCGCGTGGTCGGCCGCGGAAGCGGCTGCGGCGGGCTTGTTCTCCTTCGCCTCCGCCTTCTTCGTCGCCCGCCTGGTGGGGCCGGCCGCGCTCGGCATCGGCGCGGCGGTGGTCTCGGTGCACGTGCTGCTATGGGTTGGCGTGAACGCCCTGTTCGCCGACGCCCTGGTGCAGCGCGCAACCTGGGAGGAGGCGACCGGCGCCAGCGCGTTCTGGGCCTCCGCCGTCATCGGGGGCCTGGCGGCGCTCGTGCAGGCCGGCGCGGGCCTTCCGCTCGCCTGGCTGTTCGCGGACCGGCGGATCCCACTGATGGCGCTGGTCCTGGCAGGGCCGTTGCCGCTGGTGGGGGCGGCCGGCGCGGTCCAGGGGCGGCTGACGCGGGAGCGACGGTATCGGCTGCTCGCCAGCCGGGTGCTGTTCGGCCAGGGCGCGGGCACGGCGGTCGGGTGCGCCGCCGCGTGGGGCGGCGCCGGCGCCTGGGCGGTGGTGGCGCAGCAGGCGGTCACCTCGGCCGCCGGGGCGGCGGTGCTGCTGGTCGGGGCCGGCTGGTGGCCGCGCCCGCGCCGTGTCCGCGGCGCAGTGCGCGGCCTGCTGCGGATCGGCGGCCCGCTGACCCTGAGCACCCTCGTCCTGCATGGGCGCTATCGCGTGTTCCTGCTGCTGCTTGGCGGCGAGGCCGGGCCGCGCGTGCTGGGCGAGGTGCACATGGCCTTCCGCCTGGTCGATTCCCTCCGCGAACTCGTCTCGACGGCGCTGTGGCGCCTGCTGTTGCCGGTGTTTTCGGAATGCCAGGCCAGGCCGGCGGCACTGCGCGCGGCGATGGAGCGGGCGCTGGCGCAGAGCGGACGCCTGCTGTTCCCGCTTTGCGGCGCGATGCTGGTCGGGCTCGGGCCGGCCACCAGGCTGCTGCTCGGCCCCGGCTGGGGCCAGGCGGCGGCGGCCACGGCACCGCTGGTGGCGCTGGCGGCCTGGCAGTTCCTCACGTTCCCGGCCGGCGCGGCAACGGTGGCGCGCGGCGCGCCCGGGGTGGCGCTGCGGGCGAACCTCATGAGCCTCGGCCTGCTGGTGGCGGGCGTGCTCGGGGCCGGTCCGGCGGCGCCGCTCGCGGCCGTGGGGCTCTGGTGCGCGGCGCTGCTGGCGCCCGCGCCTTATGCGCTGCGCGCCAGCGCGCGGGTGGTCGGCGCGCCGGTCTGGCACCTGCTGCGAGCGGGGATGCCGGCGCTGCTGGTGGCGGCGGCGGCGAGCCTGCTCGCGATCGGCGTTCCGGCGCTGGCCGAGGACAGCCCGACCCCCGCATGGGCGCTGGCGACCCGGCTCGCCGTCGGGCTTGCGGTCATCGGCCCCGGCCTGTGGGGCCTCGCCCGGGTGCGCCGAACGCGGCGCGGCTGAACGGTGCCGCGCGGCGCGCCCTGCGGTCGGCCAAAGCGGCCGCCCGGATCAGAACACCTGCTCGCCGTGCAGCACGATATCCAGCCCTTCGCGTTCCTCCTCCCGCGACACCCGCAGCCCCACCAGCGCGCCGGTGATCTTCAGCGCGGCGTAGGTGCCGAGGCCGCTCCAGGCCAGGGTCGCGGCCACCGCGATCGCCTGCACGCCGAGCAGGTGCGCGCCGCCGATCGCGGCGCCGCCCGGTGCCGCCGCCGTGGCCGAAAGCGGGCCGAAGGCGAACACGCCGGTCAGCAGCATCCCCACGATGCCGCCCACGCCGTGCACGCCGAACGCGTCCAGGCTGTCGTCGTAGCCGAGCCGCGGCTTCAGCTCGGTGGCGCTGTAGAAGCACACCACCCCGGCGATCAGCCCGATCGCCAGCGCCGGGCCGGGCAGCACGAAGCCGGCCGCCGGGGTGATCGCCACCAGCCCCGCCACCGCGCCGGAGATCGCGCCCAGCACCGAGGGCTTGCCGTGCAGCGCCCATTCCGCCGCGCTCCAGGACAGGGTTGCGCCGGCCGCGGCCATCTGCGTCGCCAGCACCGCCATGCCGGCCCGTCCGTTCGCCCCCAGCGCGCCGCCCGAGTTGAAGCCGAGCCAGCCGACCCACAGCAGCGCCGCCCCGGTTACCGCGTAGGAGAGGTTCCACGGCGCCATGTTCTCGCTGCCGAAGCCGAGCCGCCGGCCGAGCACCAGCGCGCAGACCAGGCCGGCCACGCCGGCGTTGATCTCCACCACCGTGCCGCCGGCGAAATCCGCCACCCCCATCCGGTTCAGCCAGCCGGTCGGCGCCCAGACCCAATGGGCGATCGGCGCGTAGACCAGCAGCGACCACAGGGTCATGAACACCATCAGCGCCGAGAACTTCATCCGGTCGACGAACGCGCCGGTGACCACGGCCGGGGTGATGATGGCGAAGGCCATCTGGAACATCACGAAGACGCTTTCCGGGATCGTCGTCGCCTGCGCCACGGCGGTGCCGGCGCCGAGCACGAACGGCCGGTCCCACCCGGCGCCCATGCCGTTGAGCAGGAATCGGCCGGCGCCGCCGATCCAGGCGTCGCCGTTGGTGAAGGCGAGCGAATAGCCCGCCACCATCCACACCACGCTGACCAGGGCGCAGATCGCGAAGGACTGCATCATGGTGGCGAGGATGTTCTTTTTGCGCACCATCCCCGCGTAGAACAGCGCCAGACCGGGGATCGTCATCAGCAGCACGAGCGCGGTGCACACCAGCACCCAGGCGGTGTCGCCCGGGCTGATCCGCCCCGCCAGCGTGCCGGCGGTAACTGGGGCGGCGGCGGGTGCGGCGGCGGCGGGGAGCGCGTGCAGGGCGAGCGCAAGAGCGACCCCCGCTCCCGCGCTGAGTCGGGTCCGGTGCATGGTGGCATTCTTTCTGGTCGTGGACTGGTGCCGCCCTGGGAATCAAGTTCCATGCCAGGGTTCCGGTCTTGTCTGCGCCCGGCTTCCGCGCCAGGGTGCCCGCGCTTTGGGCACCCTGGGTTGCGCGCCCCGGGGGCACGGCGCGCCCGCCTGCCGTTGGGATGGGCCGAACCGGTTGCCTGTTTCCTGTGCAGGGGATTCCGATGAACGAAACGCTCTCCACCGAGGTCTGCGAGGCCGAAGTCTGCGTGGTGGGTGCCGGCCCGGTGGGCGGCAGCCTGGCGTGCCGCCTCGCCGCGTCCGGCGTGCCGACCGTGGTGGTCGACCGCGCGGCGCTGCCGCCGATGGAGCACCCGGATTTCGACGGGCGGGCCTATGCGATCGCCGCCGGGTCGCAGGCATTGCTGGACGCGGCCGGGGTCTGGGCGCGCCTGCCGGCGCCGGCCTGTCCGATCATGCATATCCGGGTCACCGACGGCCGGCTGGGGCGCCCGGCCTCTCGCCTCTTCCTCGATTTCGACACGCAGGAGGCCGGCGAGGGCGGCGATCCGTCGCAGCGGAGCCCGTTCGGCTGGATGGTGGAGGCGCGCGCGCTGCGGGTGGCGCTGAACGCGCACATGCACGCGCTGCCGGCGCTTCGCGTGTTCGCCCCGGCGGAAGCGCGGGTGGAGCGCGCCGCCGCGGGTGCGCGCGTGCACCTGGCCGACGGCACGACCATCGCCTGCAAGCTGGTGATCGCCGCCGAGGGCCGGATGTCGCCGCTGCGGGAGGCCGCCCGCATTCCGGTGACGCGGCTGCCCTACGGCCAGACCGGGATCGTGACCGCGGTGGCGCACGAGCGTCCGCACCACAACACCGCGCTGGAGCATTTCCTGCCCGCCGGTCCGTTCGCGCAACTGCCGATGACAGCGAGCCCGGATGCCGAGGCCGGCGGGGCGGAGAACATCTCCGCAATCGTCTGGACCGAGCGGACCGCGGTGGCCGAGCGGATCCTCGGCTTCGACGATGCCCGTTTCGGGGCCGAGATCGCGCGCCGGCTGGGCGACCATCTGGGCGCGGTGCGGCCGGTCGGGCGGCGCTGGCGCTACCCGCTCTCGGCGATGCTGGCGCACCGCTACACCGACGTCCGGCTGGCGCTGGCGGGCGATGCGGCGCACGGCATCCATCCGATCGCCGGGCAGGGGCTCAATCTCGGGTTCCGCGACGCGATCGCGCTGGCCGAGCTGGTGATCGCGGCGCACGCGGCCGGGCAGGACCCGGGCGCGCCCGATCTGCTCGCGCGCTACCAGCGGCGCCGGCGCGGCGACAATCTTCTGATGCTGGCAACGACGGACGTGCTGGACCGGCTGTTCAGCAACGACAATCCGGTGTTGCGGGCGGCGCGCGACCTGGGCATCGCGGCGGTGCACCGGGTGCCGTCGCTGAAGCGGGCGTTCATGCGCCGGGCGATGGGGGTGGCTGGGTAGGGGCGCACCGGCAGGTGATGCCGGTCAGGCCCTCTCGGCGGCCACCACCGGCGCGTAGGCCCGCCGTCGCTTGAGGGCCAGCGCGGGCGCCTCGACCAGGTGCCACGACAGCAGCGCGAGGCCCAGAACGATCGGCAGCGACGCCGCGGCGTCGACGTACCAGGCGACGTGCCCGCCCCGCAGCCACGCGATCGACTGTTGCACCGGAAACGCCCAGATATAGATCCCGTACGACAGATCCCCCCATCGCGCCAGCCGCGGCAGCCGGATCGACGGGCTGACGGCAAGGAAGATGACGAGGTAGGCGCCGGCGGTCGCCGATGCCGGCGTCACGCCGCGCCACAGCAATGCGGCGATCCAGACGAGCGCGGACGCCGCGGCCAGGTCGCCACGGATCGGCGGCTTCCAGAGATGGATGACCGCGCCGGCGAGGAAATAGGTTCCGAACTCCGTCACGTGGTGGCCCACACCGGACACCATCGCAACGAGACCGACCAGGAACAGGAAAGCCGTCACGTATTTGTTCAGGATATGCGAGACACCGAGCAGGAACACCAGGACGTAGCAGGCCACTTCGTAATGGAGTGTCCAGAGCGAGCCGTCGACCGAGCGCGGAAACGGGTTGTGCAGGAACACCCCCGGAAGCCCGTCGTAGAAATGCACGAGCGTAACGGCCACGATTGGAAATTCGTAGGTTGCAGGCTGCCGGAGATAGAGGCTGGTGGCGTCCCGGGAGAGCAGCGGACCGGCGACGAAGGTCAGGAACAGCACCACCACGGCGAGCGCCGGAACCAGCCGCAGGACACGGTTCATGATGAAGCTGCGGGCGACCGGGTTCCGCTCGAAGCTCATCGTGATCAGATAGCCGCTGATGATGAAGAAGATCGCGACCGCAATGGTCCCGGCGGTCGTCTGCCCGTGGCTCAATCGCCGGATGGGTTCCGCGGCGTCGTGCCCGGAGAGCGGAAAGGCGTGGGAGACCAGCACCATCAGCGCCGCGATGGTCCGCAGGCTGTCGAAATTATTTGCCCGCGCGGGGGACGCCGTGCGTGCCAAGTTGCATGTGCTCCCGTAAATGCGCCGCCATATCGGCCGCGCCGGCACGCAACCGGCGCGTCGGCGGGATCCCTTCCAGCACGGTGGAACGGAACGATGCAGCATAGGCCGGCACCGCCGCCGGCCGGGCTAACATCTGGTTGAGCCGCCCGATTGGCGCGTGTTGCGCGAAGCTCGCCGGAACGGCGATCGCGCCGACCTCGATGCCGGTCCCGGAGGCCTGCCCGGCCGCACCCCGGCGCCCCTGGCAACCCTGCGCGCCATACGGTCGGCCGAAGCGGCCGCCCGTATCATTCGCCGCCCGCCAGCCACACCTCGGCTGCCGCCCTTCCTGCGTCCTTCAGGCGTTGCAGCAGCGGCCAGCCGGTATCCAGCGGGCTCTCCCGCTCCAGCCCCGCCACCGCGTCCGGCGCCGCGATCCGGTGCAGCCGCAGCCGCTCCAGCTTGCGGCACAAGGCGGGCCGGAACAGCCGCCGCTCGCCGCAGGCCCGCCGCAGCGCCGCCACCTCGTCTTCCTCCCGCAGCAGCGGCGCGTTGAACGTCAGCTCCTGCAGGCGCCGGGCGATCTCATGGGAGTGATGCGGCACGCGGTCGTGCTCGGCCGGCAGCAGGCGCACCAGCAGCAGGTCCGCCGCCGTGCTCGCTTCCACCAGGGCGCGCAGCGGCGGGTTGGCGCTGAAGCCACCGTCCCAGCAGGCCTCGCCGTCGATCACCACGGGCTCCCCCAGGAACGGCAGGCAGGCGGAGGCGAGCACCGCCTCCAGGCGCACCTGCGGCGTGCCGAACAGGACCGGGCGGCCGTCGCGCACCCGGGTCGCGGCGAGAAGCAGCCGCGGCCCCGAGCCCGCTGCGGCGGCGGCGCGCAGCCGGGGAAAATCGACCGTCTCCGCCAGCAGGTCGCGCAGCGGGTTCAGCCGCGGCGGGTCGAGCGCGAACGGCGTGACCCAGCGCAGGGAGGCGCCGAGGGCCGCCACCGCCAGCATCGCCGCCCCGCTCGGGGTGCGGCGGCTCACCTCCTGCCAGAACCAGGCGAGCTTGCGCCGCGCCGTCGCCGGCCCGCCCGCGGCAAGACCGTCGGCCAGCACCACCGCGTTCACCGCGCCGGCGCTGGCGCCGCTGATCGTGTCCCAGGCGAGTCCGTCCTGCTCCAGCAGCCGGTCGAGCACCCCCCAGGTGAAGGCGCCGAACGACCCGCCGCCCTGCAGGCCGAGCGACAGCTTCCCCTCGCGGAATGGCGGCGGCGTGGCGGTACCGGGCGAAAATCCTGCCATCGAGCCGGGAAGGCCGGCGGACAGGGCCGTGATCGGGGCGTTCGAAGCATGGGTCATGGCCCGCATATGGGGCGGCGGACCAGCGCGTGCTGCATTGCAGCAAAGTGAATTCCAGCGGCTGACAGACGCCGCTTCCTACAGCACGAGCATCCCGAGGGTGGCCGCCGCCATCAGCGCCGCCGTGCTCCAGCCCAGCAGCCGAAGCCATCGCGGCAAGGTGAAATCGCCCATCACCGAGGGCATCGATCCCAGCGCGACCATCGCGGCGATCACCGGCCCGGCGACCGCGCCGTTGATCACGGCGGCGAGGATCAGCGCCCGCAGCGGATCGATCGGGGAGAACACGATGCCGGCGCCGACCAGGGTTGCCGCGGCGATGGTGCCGTAGAAGGCGCGCGCGTCGCGGGCCCGCTGGCCGAGCCCCACCGCCCAGCCGAATGCTTCACCGAGCGCATAGGCGGTGGACCCGGCCAGCACCGGCACCGCCAGCAACCCGGTTCCGAACACGCCGAGCGCGAAGATCAGGCCGGCGAACGGCCCGGCGATCGGCGCCAGGGCGGAGGCCGCCTGCCCGGCGGTCGCGATCGTGGTGATGCCGCGCGCGTGCAGGGTGGCCGCGGTGCCGACGATGATGGAAAGCGAGACCAGGTTCGAATAGCTCATGCCCGCCCAGGTATCGAAGCCGATGCGGGCGATCTGGCCGCCGGCCTCGGCGCCGCGGTCACGGAACGGGCGCGGGTCGGCCGAGGCGGCCAGGTCCTCGGCCTCCTCCGCCGCCTGCCAGACGAACAGATAGGGGCTGATGGTGGTGCCGAGCACGCCGAGCAGGGTGAGCAGCGCCTCCCGGCTCAACGTCACCCGGGGCAGCAGGACGCCCGCCAGCACCGCGGCCCAGGGCAGGTGGATGATGAACAGCAGCCCGACATAGGCGAGCAGCGCCAGGCTCAGCCATTTTAGGAACCTGACGTAGCGCGCGTACGCCACCCAGATTTCGGCCGCGGCGCAGAACCCGGCGACGGCGGCGGCCCAGAACCAGGCCGGCCCGCCCAGCAGGTCCCGCGCGACCTCCACCATGCCGCCGATATCGGCGCCGATATTGGCGACGTTGGCGATCACCAGCAGCGCGACCGCGGTCAGCACCACCGGGCGCGGCGCATGGGTGCGCAGCGCACCGAAAATGCCCCGCCCCGTCACGCAGCCGATGCGGGCGCTGATCTCCTGCACCGCGACCATGAACGGCAGGGTGAGCACCACCGCCCAGCCGAGCCCATAGCCGAACGCCGCCCCAGCCTGGGCATAGGTGACGATGCCGGAGGGATCGTCGTCCGCCGCGCCGGTGATAAAACCAGGACCGAGCCGCCGGATCAGCCCGAGGAAGCGCGGATGGCGTCGCCGCGTCGCGCCGGCCGGTCCGACGCCTCCAGGCCGCGTCCCAAGCGGCGGGGTCTCCAAGCGGGTTGTCCCGGGGGGCGGCGTTGTCCCAGGGGGCGGCAAACCGGGCTGCACGCGGTCCGCCGCGTCCGGCAGGCGGCGGGCGCCGGCGGTGCGCTGCGCGGGCGCTACTCGGCCGCCGCCGCGAACCGCCGCGCGTAGGCCGCCAGCGCGTCGTCGGCCACTGGCTCGATCGGCGTGAAGTCGCGATGCGCGATCCACTCCGGCCGGGTCGGCGTGCGGATGTGGTTGGAGACGGCGTTGAGGGTCAGGTACACGATCTTGCGCGGATAGGGGGTGATGTTCCCGGCCGAGCCATGCACGAGGTTGCCGTGGAACATCAGCACACCGCCCGGCTTGCCGGTCGGCGCGACGATCCCGCCGGCGTCCACCAGCCGGCTCACCGTCTCCTGATCCAGGGTCCAGAGTGGGTAGGACGTCGTGGCCAGGTCGTGCCCTGCGTTAAGCACGCCCTCCGTGTGGCTGCGCGGCACCAGCATCAGCGGGCCGTTGATCGGCATCACCTCATCGAGGAAGACGGCGATGTTCATCGCCCGCGCTTCCGGCATGCCGTCGTCGCGCGCCCAGGTGCCGTAGTCCTGGTGCCACTGCCACACGTCGCCGTCGAAGGCCGCTTTGGCGTTGATCTTGAACTGGTGCATGTAGAGCCGGTCGCCGAAGACCTGCTCGATCGGTTCGACCAGGCGGGGGTGGGCGCCGAGCAGGCGGAACGCTTCGTTGTAGGTGTGGGCGGCGAAGGCGGT
>JAGWSV010000230.1 GCA_028869315.1 Rhodospirillales bacterium | reverse complement strand
GAGCAGGCGCTGTCGCCGGAATGGATGCCGGCTTCCTCGATGTGCTCCATCACCCCGGCGACGTAGACGCTCTCGCCGTCGGCGATGCAGTCCACGTCGACCTCGATCGCGTCGTTCAGGTAGCGGTCGATCAGCACCGGCCCGCGGGACAAGCCGGCGCCGGAAACGCGCACCGCCTCGCGCATGTAGCGGTGCAGCCCGGCGCGGTCGTACACGATCTCCATCGCCCGTCCGCCCAGCACGTAGCTCGGGCGGATCACCACCGGATAGCCGATGCGCTCGGCGATCGCTTCCGCTTCGGCGGCGGAGCGGGCGGTGCCGTTCTCCGGCTGGCGCAGGCCGAGCTTGTGCAGCATGGCCTGGAACCGCTCGCGGTCCTCGGCGACGTCGATCGCATCGGCGCTGGTGCCGAGGATCGGGATCCCGGCCTTCGACAGCGCCTGCGAGAGTTTCAGCGGCGTCTGCCCGCCATACTGCACGATGCAGCCGAGCACCGTGCCCCGCTCCTGCTCGCGGCGGATCAGGCCGATCACGTCCTCCGCGGTCAGCGGCTCGAAATAGAGCCGGTCGGAGGTGTCGTAGTCGGTCGAGACCGTTTCCGGATTGCAGTTGACCATGATGGTCTCGAACCCGGCATCCTTCAGCGCGTAGGCGGCATGGACGCAGCAATAGTCGAACTCGATGCCCTGCCCGATGCGGTTCGGCCCGCCGCCGAGGATGACCACCTTCCGCGCAGCGGTGGGATCGGCCTCGCAGACGGGTGCGCCGAACCCGCCTTCGTAGGTGGAATACATGTAGGGCGTGGCGGAGGCGAACTCGCCCGCGCAGGTATCGATCCGCTTGTAGACCGGCAGCACGCCGAGCCGGGCGCGCAGCGCCGCCACGTCGGCCTCGGACCGTCCGGCCAGTTCGGCCAGCCGGTGGTCGGAGAAGCCGAGCGCCTTGAGCCGGCGCATGCCCACCGCATCCTCGGCCAGCCCGCCCTGCGCCACCGCGCGTTCGGCGGCGACGATGCGGGCCAGTTCGCGCAGGAACCACGGGTCGAACTTGCTGGCGGCGTGGACGTCCGCCACCGACAGCCCGGCGCGCAGCGCCTGCGCGGCCATCAGCAGCCGGTCGGGGCGCGGGGTGGACAGCGCGGCGCGGAACGCGTCGGCCCCGCCATCGCCCGGCGGCTCCACCGGATCGAGGCCGGCGAGCCCGGTCTCCAGGCTGCGCAGGCCCTTCTGCAGCGCCTCGGCGAAGCTGCGACCGATCGCCATCGCCTCGCCCACCGACTTCATCGACGTGCTGAGCAGCGCCGGGGTGCCGGGGAACTTCTCGAAGGTGAAGCGGGGGATCTTCACCACCACGTAGTCGATGGTCGGCTCGAAGCTGGCCGGCGTGACCTTGGTGATGTCGTTGGCAAGCTCGTCCAGCGTGTAACCGACCGCGAGCTTGGCGGCGACCTTGGCGATCGGGAAGCCGGTCGCCTTGGAGGCGAGTGCGGAGGAGCGCGAGACCCGCGGGTTCATCTCGATCACCAGCATCCGCCCGTCGGCGGGATTGACGGCGAACTGCACGTTCGACCCGCCGGTGTCGACGCCGATCGCGCGCAGGCACGCGATCGAGGCATCCCGCATCCGCTGGTATTCCTTGTCGGTCAGGGTCAGCGCCGGCGCCACGGTGACGGAATCGCCGGTATGCACGCCCATCGGATCGACGTTCTCGATCGCGCAGACGATGATGCAGTTGTCCGCGCGGTCGCGGACCACCTCCATCTCGAACTCCTTCCAGCCCAGCACCGATTCCTCGATCAGCACTTCGGTGGTCGGCGAGGCGTCGAGGCCGCCGGAGACGATCTGCTCGAACTCCTCCTTGTTGTAGGCGATGCCGCCGCCGGTGCCGCCCAGGGTGAAGCTGGGGCGGATCACGGCGGGCAGGCCGGTCAG
>JAGWSV010000229.1 GCA_028869315.1 Rhodospirillales bacterium | reverse complement strand
GCGGTGCCGCGGCAGGGCCGCCTGCCCGCAGCGCCGCGGCGCCGGCTGAGCCATCCTTGAATTCTCCATGACGCGACCGGACCACAGTGGAAGCAGTTCGCCCCGAAGGACAACCGCCGCGGCGCAATCCTGGCATGCCCGGCGGCGCGCCCATGACGACGGCGCATCGGGATCGGCCGCCGCTGCGCGATGCGGGCGGTCTCGCGGCGCACGGTGACGAACACGGCGCCCCAGCGCCTGGCCGGGCCGGCGCCGGCTTTCCGCGCGGCGGCGCCCCGGCTATGCAAGCGGTCGAGCCGCGTCCTGCCGGCAGCGGCGGCACGGACGACGGCACTTCGCAGCACTCCGCAGCAAACACCAGGAGGACGCATGAGCACCGGAAAAACCATCGCCCATCGCGCGTTGGGCACAGGCGGCCTGTCGGTCTCGACGATCGGGCTCGGCTGCATGTCGCTCTCCGGGATCTACGGCGCCGCCGACGACGCCGCCTCGGAGGATCTGATCCGCTATGCGATCGACCAGGGCGTCGATCATCTCGATTCCTCGGACATGTACGGCTGGGGCCATAACGAGGGCGTCGTCGGCCGGGCGATCAAGGGCCGGCGGGACCGCGTCGTGCTGGCCAGCAAGTTCGGCCAGACCCAGAACCCCGGCGGACCGAACGGCGTCGACGGCCGGCCCGAATACGTGATCGCCGCGTGCGAGGCGAGCCTGAAGCGACTCGGCGAAGACGTGATCGACCTCTATTATCAGCACCGGGTCGATCCCGACGTGCCGGTGGAAGAAACGGTCGGCGCGATGGCGCGGCTGGTCGAGCAGGGCAAGGTCCGCTTCCTCGGCCTTTCGGAAGCCCGGCCCGAGCGCATCCGCCGCGCCCACAAGGTGCATCCGATCGCGGCGGTGCAGACCGAGTACTCCCTGCTCTACCGCGCCGAGGCGGAAGAAACCCGCGAGACGACCCGCGAGCTGGGCATCGGCTTCGTCGCCTATTCGCCGCTCGGGCGCGGGTTCCTGACCGGCGCGTTCCGGACCCAGTCGGACATCGACGGCCGCCGGGCGGCGCATCCGCGCTTCCAGGCGGAGAACTTCGACCGCAACCGCGAACTGGTCGCACGCATCGAGGCGATGGCGGCCGACAAGGGATGCACCCCGGCGCAACTCACTTTGGCCTGGTTGCTGGCACAGGGCGACGATGTGGTGGCCATCCCCGGCACACGCTACCAGAACCGGCTGGACGAGAACCTGGGCGCCCTGAAGCTGCAGCTGACGGCGGCGGAAACGGCGGCGATCGCGGCGGCGATTCCACCCGGCGCCGCCGCCGGCACGCGCTACCCGGCCGGCGGGATGCGGTCGGTGTATTTGTAGAACATCGGCGCGCCCCTCGCCCGGCGAGGGCGGGGGGCATCCGGTTCAGGCGGGCGCAACCCGGCGCAGCAGGCGGATGAAGGGAACGCTGAACGCCACCGCCCAGAGCTTGCCGACGATCTGCCCGGCCAGAAAGTTCAGGCTGCCGAAGGCAAGCCAGAGGAAGACGATGGAATCGACGGTCAGCCCGACCCCGGCCGAAGCCAGCACCGCGAGCACCAGCCGGCGCCGCTGCAGCGGCGTGTAGACGCCGAAATCGGCCAGTTCGCTGAACAGGAACGCCGCGCCGGAGGCCGCCACCAGCGCCGGGGGGGCAACCAGGGCCGACAGCAAGGTACCCGCCACGATCGCCGCCAGGCCCCATCCGAGCCCCAGGCAGCGCTGCACCACGTCCCGCAGGACCAGCGCGACGCCCACGGTGAGAACGCCCGATGGCGCCAGCAGCCCGGGCGCGACCGGGACGACGCAGGGGCCGCCGCGGATGCAGGCCGTGCCCACATGCAGCACCATCCAGTTGGCGAGCGGGATCAGCGCCAGAAACGCCGCCAGGGCCGCCGCGCCGACGCGGAGCCGTATGTCCGTCGGCATCAGGCGCTCAGATAGCTCGCGATCTCGACCAGATTGCCGTCCGGATCGCGGCAATACACCGAGCGCATCGGGCCGAGCGCGCCGGTGCGCGCCACCGGGCCTTCCAGGATCGTCACGCCGAGGCCGGCCAGATGGGCAACGACGTCCTCCGGCCCGACGGCGGTGACGAAGCAGAGATCACCGGCGCCGGGGGCATCCGACGCGCCGGTGACCCAGGCCCGCTTGTCCGCGCTGACCGGGCGGAGATTGATCTTCTGGCCGCCGAACTTGAGGGCGGTTCGGCTTTCCTGCCCGAACACTTCGCGTTCCATGCCGAGAACCCGCTGATACCACGCGGCGGCAAGCTCGACGTCGCGGACGTTGAGCACGACGTGATCGATGCGGTCGATGGTGAAGCGCATGCGTCGGTGATCCTTCAGGCGATCCGGCCAGGGGGCCGGCGGCCCTGCCGCGGGACGGCCGAGCCTATTCCAGCCCCTCGTAGAAGTCATTGCCCTTGTCGTCGATGACGATGAAGGCGGGGAAATTCTCCACCTCGATCCGCCAGACCGCTTCCATCCCGAGCTCGGGATATTCCAGCACCTCGACCTTGCGGATGCAGTCCTGCGCGAGCCGCGCCGCCGGCCCGCCGACGCTGCCGAGATAGAAGCCGCCATGCGCCTTGCACGCCTCGCGCACCGCTTTCGACCGATTGCCCTTGGCGAGCATCACGAGCGAGCCGCCGGCGGCCTGGAATTCGGCCACGTAGCTGTCCATCCGACCAGCCGTGGTCGGGCCGAAGCTGCCGGTCGCATAGCCGGTGGGGGTCTTGGCCGGGCCGGCGTAATAGACCGGATGGTCCTTGATATAGTCCGGCAACGTCTCCCCGCGGTCCAGCCGTTCCTTCAGCTTCGCGTGCGCGATGTCGCGCGCCACCACCATGGTGCCGGTCAGCGCCAGCCGCGTCTTCACCGGGTGGGCAGAGAGCAGCGCGCGGATCTCGCTCATCGGCCGGTTCAGATCCACCGCGACCGCGTCACTGCCAAGATGCGCGTCGGTCGTTTCCGGCAGGTATTTCGCCGGGTCGGTCTCCAGCTGCTCCAGGAACACGCCCTCGGGCGTGATCTTGGCCAGGATCTGCCGGTCGGCCGAGCACGACACGCCGATCCCCACCGGCAACGAAGCGCCGTGCCGCGGCAGCCGCACCACCCGCACGTCGTGGCAGAAATACTTGCCGCCGAACTGCGCACCGATGCCGATCCCGCGCGTCAGCTCCAGGATCTGCTGCTCCATCTCCAGGTCGCGGAACGCGTGCCCCGCCCGGCTGCCGGCGGTGGGCAGCCCGTCCAGCCAGCGGGTGGAGGCGAGCTTCACGGTCTTGAGGTTCAGCTCCGCCGAGGTGCCGCCGATCACGATCGCCAGGTGGTACGGTGGGCAGGCCGAGGTGCCGAGCGTCCTGATCTTGGTCCCGAGATAGGCCAGCAGCCGCTCGGGGCTCAGGATCGCCCGCGTCTCCTGGAACAGGAACGTCTTGTTCGCCGAGCCGCCGCCCTTGGCGACGAACATCAGGTGCAGCTCGTCGGCGTGATCCTCCCCCGGCGCGGCCATGATGTCGAACTGCACCGGCAGGTTGTTGCCGGTGTTCACTTCCTCGAACATCGTGAGCGGCGCCATCTGCGAGTAGCGCAGGTTGGTTTCGGTGTAGGTGCGGTGCACGCCGTAGCTGAGCGCCTCCTCGGCGTCGCCGTCGACCCACACGCGCTGGCCCTGCTTGCCGAACACCAGCGCGGTGCCGGTGTCCTGGCACATCGGCAGCACGCCGCCGGCGGCGATGTTGGCATTCTTCAGCAGGTCGAGCGCGACGAAGCGATCGTTGTCCGAAGCTTCGGGATCGTCGAGGATCCGGCGCAGCTGCGCGAGATGGCCGGGGCGCAGCAGATGGGACACGTCGTGGAAGGCCCGGACGGCCAGCTCGCTCAACGCCTCCGGCGCGATGCGCAGCACGGTGGCGCCGTCGCAGCTGGCCGTGCGGACGCCCGCGATATCGAGCCGTTTCCACGGCGTCGGCAACGGCGCGAGCGGGAACATCGGCGCATAGCGGAACCCTTCGGGACGCGGCATCGGAGCGTTCATGGCACGGCTTTCAGTTGGCAGGCTTGGCACGTTTCAGGGCTGGGCACTGGGCAGGGTTGGGCGCTGGGCAGGGCTGGGCACTTGCGGAAGCCGGCACGGCGCGCGGACCGCCGCCGGGTCTCAGGGTTTCGGCGGCGAGCGGCGGCGAAACGCATCCAGGCTGACCACTTGCGGCGCCGGCGCCGGCGGCGCGGCGTCCGTGCCCGTTTCCCCGTCGGCTGCCTCCGCTTCCGCCGCGGGGGCATCGTCCGCCGCGGCGGGCGGCGCGATCCCCTCGGGCGTGAAGCGCAGGCCGAACCGCACGAGCGGATCGGCAAATCCCGTCACCGCGGCAAGCGGGATCACCAGGGTGGAGGGCACGCCGCCGAACGACAGGCCGACGCTGAGCAGGCCGGAGGCTTCGTCCATCGTCAGATCCCAGAACTGGTGCTGGAGGACGATGGTCATCTCCTGCGGATACTGCGCGCGCAGCCGCGCCGGGATCACGACGCCGGGGTGATCGGTACGAAAACTGATATAGAAATGATGCTCTCCCGGCAGCCCATGCGCCGCCACATGGGCGAGGGCGCGCAGCATGACCTGGCGCATGGCGGCCTCGGTCCAGGCTTCGTACGGGAGCAGGCTTTCGCTCGGGGGCGAGGCTTCGTCGGACATCGGGCGATCAATACCGCCGCCGGCCGCCAGTGACCAGGGGGGCCCCTCAGGACGCTCCCGGACCAGGGCAGGACCCGAGGAAAGGAGCGGCGGGAAGGACCCACGGAAGATGCGTCGGTTGCGCGAGTGGGGGGCTTCTGTTGCCCGGTGCCCCCCGAACCGCGCTTATCGCTTATGCAGCGACAGCGAGCGCCATGTTGTCATTGGCACCTGTGATATGGCCCGATGACGGCGGAACCATGCCGGGCGAAAAATGCGTCTTTACCACGCGTGTCGAGCCTGTTTCGCCCCCAATGAGCCCCCCTCAAAGGGGGACCGTATGGTGGAGGCGCCGGGTACTGCCCCCGGGTCCACAACGCTTATTCCACACACCGTTTATCGCCATAGCCGGCGAACCGGCAAAGGCGATATAGGCAGTCCGCCTGCCCGGGGAAAGGCCTCGCCACGCCGCGCAGCGCGCGGCCCGCCGCGCGCCCGCACGCGTCCGATCCGCCGCCGGAGGACGTTGCCCGCCGCGGATGGCCGCCACCGCGCACAGCGATCGACCGGGACCGCCAGATCATTAAGAGTCCCTTTCAAAACCGTCCCTCCAAGGCCCGGAGGGCAATGAGAGAGCAGGCGATACTGGTGAACGCGCTATGGATGTCGATGCGTCGTTCGTAGCGGATGGTGAGACGCCGGAAGCGATTGAGCCAGGCGAAGGT
>JAGWSV010000228.1 GCA_028869315.1 Rhodospirillales bacterium | reverse complement strand
TTTCTATGTGCGCCGCGACACCCTTTCTATGTGCGCCGCGACACCCTTTCTATGTGCGCCGCGACACCCTTTCTATGTGCGCCGCGACACCCTTTCTATGTGCGCCGCGACACTAGTTTCCATGTGCGCCATAACACCATTCTATGTGCGCCGCACAATGAACCGCATACGCCTCGCACGATAAATCGAGCACGTATCCATCGACAAACCCTGTGTGCTAGGTTCGGGATATGCGCTATGGCACCGCCCTCAGTTCATGCCGCAGGAGCCGACCGTCAGTGACCCCGAAGCCCGACCCTACCCTCGCCAACGCCGCCCTCGCCGGAACCGGCGTCCGCGCCGGCCGCCTGGTGCACGCCAACCTGACCGGCCCCGCGTTGGTGGCGCATGCGCTGCGCCGTGGCGAAGGCCGCCTGTCGGCCGACGGGGCACTGATGGTCGCCACCGGCGTGCACACCGGCCGTTCGGTCGCCGACAAGTTCGTGGTCGATGAGCCCGCGGTGCGGCAGCATGTCTGGTGGGGCAAGATCAACCAGCCGCTGCCGCCGGACCGTTTCGCGACCCTGCAGGGCCGCGTGCAGGCCTATCTGCAAGGCCAGGAACTGTTCGTCCAGGACCTTTACGCCGGCGCCGATCCGGCGCATCGGGTCAGGGTACGCCTGGTCACCACCGGCGCCTGGCAGGCATTGTTCGCCCGCAACGTGTTCATTCGCCCCGCGGAAGCGGAGCTCGCCGGGTTCGAGCCCGATTACGTGATCCTGCACGCGCCGTTGTTCGCCGCCGACCCCGCCATCGACGGGGTGCGCAGCGGCACCGCGATCGCGCTCTCGTTCGGGCAGAAGCGCATCGTCATCGCCGGCACCGAATACGCCGGCGAAATCAAGAAATCGATCTTCACGGTGATGAACTGGCTGGCGCCCGAACGCGGCGTGCTGCCCATGCATTGCAGCGCCAATGTCGGCGACGCCGACGACGTGGCGCTGTTCTTCGGCCTCTCCGGCACCGGCAAGACCACCCTCTCGTCCGATCCGCACCGCAAGCTGATCGGCGACGACGAGCACGGCTGGGGCGACGACGGCGTGTTCAACTTCGAGGGCGGCTGCTACGCGAAAGTGATCAACCTCTCCGCCGAGGCGGAACCGGAAATCTGGGCGGCCACGCACCGGTTCGGCACCGTATTGGAGAACGTGGTCGCCGACGCGCACGGGCGGCTCGACCTCGCGGACAAGACGCTGACTGAAAACACGCGGGCCTGCTATCCGGTCGACTACATCCCGAACGTGGTCCGCGCCGGCCGCGGCGGCCAGCCCCGCAACCTCGTGATGCTGACCGCCGATGCGTTCGGCGTGCTGCCGCCGATCGCCCGCCTCACCCCGGCGCAGGCGATGTACCATTTTCTTTCCGGCTACACCGCGCGGGTGGCCGGCACCGAAAAGGGCCTCGGCTCCGAGCCGCAGGCGACCTTCAGCACCTGCTTCGGCGCCCCCTTCCTGCCGCGCCCGCCCGAAGTGTACGGCCGGATGCTGGAAGCGATGATCGAGCAGCACGGGGTGACCTGCTGGCTGGTCAACACCGGCTGGACCGGCGGCAAATACGGCACCGGCCGGCGCATGAGCATTCGCCATACCCGCACCCTGCTGCGCCATGCGCTCGACGGGTCGCTCGCGCGCGGCAGCTTCCGCACCGATCTCTTCTTCGGCCTCGCGGTGCCGGTCAACGTTGCGGGCGTGCCGCCCGAGGTGCTGGACCCGCGCCAGGGCTGGGCCGACAAGGCAGCGTACGACCAGACCGCGCGGGACCTTCTCTCCCGGTTCGAGGAGAATTTCACCCAGTTCGGCGAAAGCGTCGGCGAAGCGGTGAAGGCGGCGGCATTGCGCTCGGCCGCCTGAGTTCGGGCAGGCCAGGCCGGACGGCGCGCCGCGGTCAGCGCCTTCCGGCTGCAGCCGTCTCGGCCGGCGGCGCGGCGGGGTCCATCAGCCTGAGGATGGCCTCCGCCGCCGCCCCGGACGGTAATCCCGAGTTCGGCCGCAACCGCTCCAGCGCCGCCGTCGCCGCCGTGACCTGCGCGGCGGCCCGCGCCGGATCGGTGAGCAAGCCAAGCAGCGCGCCGGCCAGCCGCTCGGGCGTGCAGGCGTCCTGGATGAACTCCGGCACCATCGGTTGCTCCGCCAGCAGGTTCAGCAACGAGGCATAGCGCACGGTGATGAGCCGCTTCGCGATCGCGGCCGAAATCGGGTTCACCCGATAGCCGACCAGCATCGGCACCCGCGCCATCGCCAGTTCCAGCGTGGACGTGCCGGACTTGGTGAGCGCCGCCGCCGACGCGGCGAAGGCGTCGTATTTCTCGGCCGGGTCGCTCACCAGGATCGGCGGCACCGGCCAGGAAGCGGTGCCGGCGCGCACCGCTTCCGCGACCGGGCCGGCGAGCGGCACGACCGGCACGAGACCGGGAACCGCGGGCGCGATCCGCGCCAATGCAGACCCCAGGATGGGCAGCAGCCGTGCGGTCTCGGTGCGCCGGCTGCCGGGCATCACGGTCAGCACCCGCGCGTCCGGCGGCAGGGCGTGGCGAGCCCGGAAGCGGGCCGCGTCGCCGCGGTCGGCGCCGGATTCCAGAACCGGATGGCCGACGAAGGTCGCCGGCAGATGGTGGCGGGCGAAGAATGCCGGCTCGAACGGCAGCAGACAGAGCAACAGCTCCCACAGCCCGGGATAGTGCCGCACCCGCTTCTCCCGCCAGGCCCAGACCTGCGGCGCGACGTAGTGGGCGCGGGGAATGCCGAGCGGGGCGATCGCGCGGAGCAGGCGCAAGGTGAAACCCGGGCTGTCGATCGTGACCACCACGGCCGGGCGGCGGGCAGCGATGTCGGATGCCGCTTCCTGCAGGCGGCGGCGCAGTTGGCGCACCCGCGGCAGAACCTCGATCAGGCCCATCAACGCCAGCTCCCGCATCGGGAACAGGCTGGCAAGACCCGCCGCCTGCATCGCCTCGCCGCCAATCCCGGCAAATCGCACGCCGGGGACGCGGTCCGCGACCGCCCCCATCAGGCGCGCGCCGAGCGCGTCGCCGCTTTGCTCGCCGGCGACCAGGTAGACGAGAGGCGGCTCACTCACGACGGGAGCCCCTGGAGCGATGCCCTCGAGCGATCCCGATCGGCGACCCCGGCGGACGCATGCAGCCCCGGCCCGTTGCCCCTCGCCGACATTATCCGCACCAGCCCCTCATGTGTTCCGCGCTGCCATTGTCCTGACCCGCGGCGACGGCGGCAAGCCCGTGCGGTCGCCCTCCGTCCGTGCAGCGTCCGGCCCGCGCCGGATCGCCGCGCCTTGGTCACACTTGATATACATCAATGAAGTTGCCAGGCTTTCCACGGCAGTTTCGCACCGGTTTCCAGCCATGCCGCGGAGCGGTCGCGCGGCACCAGCCAGAAGGAGCGAACCATGGCCCGGTTTGCCGCCGCAGTTCCGACGGAGCCTCCGTCTCGCAAGCGTCCGAAGGCCGGAACATCCGCTTCCGTGTCGATTTCGTTTCAAAATTGCGCGCACGGACCCGAAATCGCGGCCGCGCCTCTCCGGCCGCGTGGGCGGCTCGGCGCGGTGACCGTGCTGGCCCTCGGCGCCCTCGTGATCCCCGCGCTCACGTCACCGGGCCAGGCCCAGACCCCGGGTAAGAGCCAGGACACGCTGATGGAGCAGGCCAGGCAGCAGTTCCAGCCGATCCCCGAAAATCCGCCGGCGCTGCCCGGAAACACCGCCACGCCGGCAAAAGTCGCGCTCGGCAAGATGCTCTATTTCGATCCGCGCCTGTCGGCGAGCCATGCGATCAGTTGCAACTCCTGCCACAATATCGGCTTGGGCGGCGTGGACGCCGAGCCGACCTCGCTCGGCCATCGCTGGCAGCACGGCGGTCGCAACGCGCCCACGGTCCTCAACGCCGTGTTCGATAAAAGCCAGTTCTGGGACGGCCGTGCGAAGGACCTGGAGGCCCAGGCCGGCGGACCTATCGTCAATCCCGTCGAGATGGGCTCTCCGGAGCCGCATGTCGCCGAGCAGCTGCGGGGCATCCCCGGCTACCACGAGGCGTTCGCCAAGGCATTTCCGGATGAAACGGACCCGATCACGCTGGCGAACGTGCAGAAGGCCATCGCCGTGTTCGAGGCGACGTTGATCACCCCCAACGCACCGTTCGACCGCTATCTCAAGGGTGACCCCAACGCGCTCTCGGCGACTGAAAAAGCTGGGCTGGCGCTGTTCATGAACAAGGGCTGCGCCGCCTGCCACAACGGGATCAATGTCGGCGGCGCGACCTACGCCCCGTTCGGCGTGGTCACCAAGCCCGGCGCCAGCCTGCTGCCGCCCGACGACAAGGGGCGGTTCATGGTCACCAAGACCCCGGGGGACGAATACGTCTTCAAAGTGCCGAGCTTGCGCAACATCGCGCTGACCGCGCCCTACTTCCACACCGGCGCGGCCTGGGACCTGCGGGTTGCCGTTTCGGTGATGGGAGCGAGCCAGCTCGGCATCCACCTCACCCCCGAGGAAGTGGATAAGATCGCCGCCTTCCTCGGCAGCCTGACCGGCGAGCAGCCGCAGGTGACCTACCCCATGCTGCCGCCAAGCGTGGCCAGCACGCCGCAGCCGCAGCCCTGACCGGCGGTCGCGAGGACAGGAGATCGGCCATGTCAACACGTCAACAGACCGGGCACGTCACCGTCTGGGACCCCGTGGTCCGCTATGGCCACTGGGCGCTCGTCGTCGCCTTCGCGGTCGCTTATCTCAGCGCCGAGGAGGAAGCGGGCGGGCCGGATCCGTGGCATGTCTGGGGCGGCTATGTCGTCGGCGCGGTCGTGGTGCTGCGTCTGGTTTGGGGCTTCGTCGGCTCGCGCCATGCACGGTTCAGCGACTTCGCCTATTCGCCGCTCGCGGGCGCACGCTATCTCGCCGATCTCGTGCGCGGGCGGGCACGGCGCTATCTGGGGCACAGCCCGGCCGGCGGGATGATGGTGTTCCTGCTGCTTGCCTCCCTCGCCGGAACCGTCGCCACCGGTCTGGTCGCCTACGGCGACCTCGGCAAAGGGCCGCTCGGCGGCCCAGGATCGAGCGCCGGAACGAGCGCCGGGGTCGAGGTGGTCACCCAGGCATTTGCGAATGGCGACAAGGATCGTCATGGCACGTCACCGGCCGCCGGCGACGAGGCGGAAAGCGCCATCGGCGAGTTGCATGACGTGCTTGCCAACATCACCCTCGGGCTGGTGGTCCTGCACATCCTCGGCGTCGGCCTCGCCAGCGTCGTGCACCGGGAGAACCTGACCCGCGCCATGATCACCGGACAAAAGCGCGCCCCGGACTGATATAGGTTTGCCGAAAGGGCGACCCTCCCCCGCTTCCGGCGGCGCCCGACACGACACCTGACGCCAACGCCGGCCGGGGTGACCGCCCAAAAGGCGTTCAGCGAGGTTCTCAGGAGGGAATTGTCAGGCGGGCCGTTTCCGGGCAGGGGAGGCCGGCCCCAATTCCCGCAACGGCATTCCAGGAGCCGGCCGGTGCCCGTCACCCCGCATATCGAGAAGCACTTCACGGCGTCCGAAAGCGTGCGCGACGTGGTGATCGGCATGGCGGACGGGCTGACGGTGCCGTTCGCCCTGGCGGCCGGTCTTTCCGCCGCCGTTTCCAACACCGACGTGATCGTAACGGCGGGTCTGGCGGAAATCGCGGCCGGCGCGATTGCCATGGGGCTGGGCGGCTACCTCGCCGCACGGACCGACGCCGAGCATTATGCGTCCGAAGAAACGCGGGAAGGCCGTGAAATCGACACCCTTCGCGAGCGCGAGCTGCACGAGGTGTCGGAGATTCTCGGCGGGCACGGGCTCGAAGGCGAAACCCTGCGCAGCGCGGTCGCAGCGATCACCGCCGACCGGCGGCGCTGGATCGATTTCATGATGCGCTTCGAATTGGGCCTCGAACGCCCGGACCCGGCCCGGGCGCCGCGCAGCGCGGCGACCATCGCGCTCTCCTATCTGGTCGGCGGACTGATCCCCCTGGGTCCCTACATCCTCACCCGCAGCATCGGCGAAGCGTTGCGGATCTCGATCCTGGTGACGGGCCTGGCGCTGATCGTCTTCGGCGCGGTGAAGGGCCACTTCACCGGCCTCAATCGGATCCGCTCGGCGCTGCAGACCCTGCTTGTCGGCGGCCTGGCGGCAGGCGTCGCGTATTTCCTGGCCGGGCTGTTCGGCTGAGCCGGCCCGCTCAGCCGGCGGACCGAAGCATCGGACCGAGTGCCAGGCAGACCGGCACGAGGTCGGGAATGATCTTGCCGGCGAAGCGATCGAGTGCGGCGGTCACCCTCTCCCGGGTTCCCGGCGGCGGTTCGATCGGCGCCGGCAACAGGGCGATCGCTTCCTGCTCGGCGAAGGCGATGGCCCCCTCGCGCGCAGCCCTGAGCGCGGCCGGAGCCAATAACGGGTCGAGCCAGTCTGGCAGGACCCGCAGCAGACCGGGCCAATGCGAGAGGTGCAAATAGAGGCTGGGCACCACCCCGCCGCCCGCTCCGGCGTGGTAGCCCGCCAGCGCCCGGACCAACGCCGCAGTGGCGGGATCGAGCGCCGCCATGCGCGGCAGCGGGTCGAGCGGAGGGATGTCCGAAGACCCGCCGGGATCCGCCGGCCGGCCCCACGCATCCGTCAGGGGCCGCGCGGGCCGGTCTCCCGGCGCCAACAGGCGCAACCGCAACGCGGTCAACGCCATCAGGTTGGTGACGTTCCCGCGAGTATAGGCCGCGACGATCGCCGCCACCCGCCGCTGGTCGTCCGGCCCCAGCCCGGCGGCACGCCAGGCCGCCGTATCGGGCACCGGCAGGCTCGGCAACGGCACCACGGCGGCGATGCGCCGGCGGGCCTCGGCCATGCCGGCCGAACGCACGAGCGGCGCCACCGCCCCCCAGGCCCAGGGCAGCACCCCCGGCAGCGCGGCGAAATGGCGCCAGATCAGGTTGACCAGCGGTTGGCCGGACGCCGCGCGGATATCGGCGTAGATGGCGGCGGTCGCGGGATCTGCGTCCGATTCGCGCACTTCAGGAAAGGCCGGCGCGCCTGATGCCGCCGATGCCGCCGGGGCATGGTCAGCCGCGGCGCCGCCGTACAGCACCGCCTCGTCCACCTCGGGCGCCATGATCTCCTGCACCGCGCCGTCACGCACTGCGCGAAAGAAGCAACTGCGCCGCCCGGTGTGGCAGGCGACCCCGTGCTGATCCACCTGCAGCAGCAGCGCGTCGCCGTCGCAGTCGATGCGCAGTTCGACGAGGCGCTGGACCTGGCCCGAGCTTTCGCCCTTGCGCCACAGCTTGCCGCGCGAGCGGCTGAAATAGCAGACCTGCCCGGTGGCAATCGTCTCCGCCACCGCCTCCCGGTTCATCCAGGCCAGCATCAGCACTTCGCCGGTATCGTGCTGCTGGGCGATGGCGGGCACGAGGCCAGCGGCGTCGAAGCGGAGTGCGGCCAGGACGGCCGCCGCGGTGTCGTGTTTGCTCATGCGTGCTATCTTGGGGCCAGATGACGCAGGCGCAAAGGAGGGGCCGCATTGTGGCCGAGGCCGGGTTCTCGCTTCGCACCGAACGGTTGCTGGCCCGGGCGGATACGATCTGCGCCGCCCGCGGTGTCCGGCTGACGGCGCTGCGGCGCGACGTTCTCGGCCTGATCCTGGAAGCGGAGACCCCGGCCGGCGCTTACGACCTGCTCGACCGGCTCCGCCGCGCCCGCGGCAAGGCCGCTCCGCCGACGGTTTACCGCGCGCTCGATTTCCTGTGCGACCAAGGGCTGGTGCACCGGGTGGAGCGGCTTGCCGCCTTCGTCGGCTGCGTCGCCCCGCCCGATCCGGATGCCGCCGCGCCGGAACCGCATGCGCACGCCCATGCCGCCCAGTTCCTGATCTGCCGCCGCTGCGGGCGGGCGATCGAACTGGAGGACCCGGAACTTGCCCACGCCCTCGCCGCCGCCGCCGCGCGCCGCGGCTTCGCGGTCCGTGCCGCCACCATCGAAGCCGAAGGCGTCTGCGCCGCCTGCGCGGCCGCGCCGGTGCAGGAGAGCATACCATGCCCATGATCGCCGACGCCGATGCCGTCCGCACCACGCGCCGCCGCGCCGCCTCCAACGGCACCGGGTTCTGGCACACGACCTATCTGGGCACGAACCGCTACCAGCCCGATGCGCCGCCGCCGCCGGCGCCGGGCGCGCTCTATCCGATGGCGTTCCTGGTCGAGCAGGACCCCGCCAGCACGGTGGGCGCACATTTCCACCAGGCCGATCAGTTCCAGGTGCTGGTCGCCGGGGACGGCACCCTGGGCACCCATCCCGTCGCCCCGGTGACCGTGCATTTCACCGCCGCCTTCTCGGCCTATGGCCCGATCCGCGCCGGCGCCGCCGGGCTCAGTTACTTCACC
>JAGWSV010000227.1 GCA_028869315.1 Rhodospirillales bacterium | reverse complement strand
GCACGCCGCGGCGCGGCGGCGGCGGCGCGTCCCCCGCCCCTCGCCGCGACGCGCGGCCGCAGGACTCGCCCTGCTCGCCGTGCTCGGCGGGCTTGGCTGGTTCGGCTGGCACTGGTGGCAGGTCGGACGTTTCGTGGAAACCACCGACGACGCCTATGTCGGCGGCAACGTCACCACGATCTCGGCCCGCGTGCCGGGCTTCGTCGCACGCATCCTGGTGGCCGACAACCAGCTTGTGCAGGCCGGGCAGCCGGTGATCGAGCTCGACCGGGCCGACTATCTCGCCCGCCGTGCCGCCGCGGAAGCGCTGGTACGCAGCCGGCAGGCCGCGCTCGCCACCCTCGCGGCCCGCCAGGAAATGCAGCGCGCCACCATCCGCCAGGCCGAAGCGACCCTCGCCGCCCGCGCCGCCGCCGCCGCCTTCGCCGCCGAGGACGCGGCGCGCTACCGCAGCCTCGCCCGCAGCGCCGCGGGTTCGGTGCAGGCCGCCCAGCGCGCCGCCGCCGGCGATCGCCAGGCGGCCGCCGCCGTCCAGGCCGCCGACGCCGCGCTGCAGGCCGCGCGGCAGCAATCCGCCGTGCTCGGCGCCGAAACCAACCAGGCACACGCCGCGCTGGCCGAGGCGCAGGCGAAACGCGCCACCGCGCGGCTCGACCTCGGCTATACGCGGCTGACGGCGCCGGTCACCGGCTATGTCGGCGACCGCGCCGCGCAAGTGGGCGCCTACGTCACCGCCGGCACCGCGCTGCTGTCGATCGTGCCGGCGCACGGGCTGTGGGTGGACGCCAACTTCAAGGAAGACGAGATCGCCCGCATGCGGCCGGGCCAGGCGGCGACCGTCACCACCGACGTGCTGCCCGGCCATCCCTATGCCGGCCGGGTGCTGAGCCTCGCGCCCGCCACCGGGGCAGTGTTCAGCGTCATCCCGCCGCAGAACGCCACCGGCAACTTCACCAGGATCGTGCAGCGGGTGCCGGTCCGCATCGCATTGACCGGCGCGGCGGCGGGGCTCGCCCGGCTGCGGCCCGGCCTGTCCGCCACTGTCAGCGTCGATACGAAGCCGGCGCGATGACGTCCCCCGCCTCGCCGCCCCTTCCGCCGGCCGCGCCGCCGGGCGGCGTGCGCGGCGTTTTCCCCTTCGCGGTGATGTGCGTCGGGATGTTCGTCGCGCTGCTGGACATCCAGATCGTCGCCTCCTCGCTGCAGGATATCGGCGGCGGGCTGTCGGCGGCACAGGACCAGATCGGCTGGGTGCAGACCTCCTACCTGATCGCCGAGATCATCGTCATTCCGCTGTCCGGCTGGCTCACCCGGGTGTTCTCCACAAGATGGCTGTTCGCCATCTCCGCCGGCGGGTTCACCCTGGCGAGCCTGCTCTGCGGCCTGGCCTGGAACATCGACAGCATGATCGTGTTCCGCGCCCTGCAAGGGCTGCTCGGCGCCTCGATGATCCCGATCGTGTTCACCTCGTCGTTCCACTATTTCCAGGGGCACCGGCGGGTCTACGCCGCGGCGGTGGTCGGCACCATCGCCTCCATCGCCCCCACCCTCGGGCCGGTGGTCGGCGGCTGGATCACCGACACGCTGGACTGGCACTGGCTGTTCTACGTCAACCTGCTGCCCGGGGCGCTGATCGCGCTCGCGGTGCCGAAACTGGTGCGGATCGACGAGCCCGACCTGTCGTTGCTGAAGGATGCCGACTACCCGGGGATCGTGCTGCTCGCGCTCACCCTGGGCAACCTGGAATACGTGCTGGAGGAAGGCGCGCGCTGGAACTGGTTCAGCGATTCCACCATTCGTGCCTCCAGCGCCATCGCCGCCGTCGCCGGCGTGGCGTTCATCGCCCGCAGTCTCACCTTCGCCCGCCCGGTGGTCGACCTGCGCGCGCTCGGCAACCGCAATTTCGCGCTCGGCTGCCTGCTGTCCTTCATCACCGGCATCGGCATGTTCTCGACGATCTACCTCACGCCGCTGTTCCTCGGCTACGTGCGCGGCTTCAGCGCCTGGCAGACCGGGCTGGCGGTGTTCGCCACCGGCATCGCCGCCACCATCGGCGTGCCGGTCTACGTCACCCTCGGGCGCAAGCTCGACCTGCGCTGGCTGATGATGTTCGGGCTGGCGAGCTTCGGCCTGTCGATGTGGTTCTACAGCTTCATCACCCACGACTGGGGGGCGCGGCAGCTGCTGCTGCCGCAGGTCCTGCGCGGCTTCCCGCAGGTGTTCGCGGTGGCGCCCGCCGTCACCCTCGGCCTCGGCAGCCTGCCGCCGGACCGGCTGAAATACGCCTCCGGCCTGTTCAACATGATGCGCAACCTCGGCGGCGCCGTCGGCATCGCCGTCGTCGGCGCCATCCTGAACGACCGGACGAACAGCCACTTCCTCGACATCGCCTCGAACCTGACACCGGCCAACGCGCCGATGCTTCACCTGCTCGATAATCTCTCCCACCACGACGCCACGCGGCTCGGCAGCGCCACCGCCGGCGCGCACGCGGCCCTCTGGCAACTCCACCAACTCGCCTACCGCGAAGCCGCCACCCTCGCCTACGCCGACGCCTTCCGTACCATCATGCTCGCCTTCATCCTCGCCACAATCGCCGTCCCCTTCCTCCGCCAGGTCTCGGCCCCGGCCACGCCCCGCCCGCCGGCGCATTGAGGCGGGTGTTGGGGGGCGCTGGCAGGCAAAGCCCCTTGGCCTTGCCTGCCAGCGCCCACCGACCCCGAGCGTCATGCCCCGTCGGGTCGGAGGCGGGGTTGGCGCCAGATGTGCCAGAGGACGGCGGCGATGACGAGGAGGCCGCCGGCGAGCGTGGTGGGTTGGGGGGTCTCGGCGAAGGCGAGCCAGACCCAGAAGGCGGCGAGCGGCACTTCCAAATTGCCGATCAGGGCGGATTCGGTGGCGGAGACGAGGCGGGTCCCCAGGGTGAGCAGCAGCCAGCCGAGGCCGGACTGGGTCATGCCGAACAGGGCCAGCAGGCCAAGGTCGCGGGACGAGAGCGCGAGCGGGCTGGCCAGCGGGGCAGCGAGCAGCGAGGCGAGCAGGGTGGCGGCGGCGGCGGCCGGCAGCATCAGCGTGTCGCGGCGGCGCTGCACGGTGAGCATGGTGACGGCGAGCAGCAGGGTGGCGCCGCAGGCGAGCAGTTCACCGAGATGGCTGCCCCGGCGCGGGTCGCCGGCGCCGCCGACCATCAGCGCGACGCCCAGCAGGGCCAGCGCGCTGGCGATCAGCGTGGTGCGGGTCTCCCGCGTTCCGAACACGATCCGGCCGAGGCCGGCGATGACGAACGGCAGGGTCGCCAGGATGATCATCACCTGGGCGACCGGGGCATAGTGCAGCGCATTGATGAACAGCAGGCTTGAGACGCCGGAGCACGCCATCACGACGAGCCCGGGCCAGCCCACCGCGCGCACCGCGCGCAGCGCCGAGCGCCCTTCCCGCGCCAGCACGCAGGCGGCCATGAAGCCGCCCGCGAACAGGCCGCGCCAGAACAGGATCGTCCACGGATCGAGCGGGATCAGCCGCACGTAGAACCCGGCCGTGCTGTACGCGACGGCGGACGCCGCGATCAGCAGAACCCCGAGGCCATGCCCGCGCGGCGTCACGCCCGCCAGAACGGTTTGTTGGCTTCGCGCTCCGCCTCCGCGTAGGTCAGGCCGACATCGTTCAACAGGTGCGCGTTCATTCGAAGCAGTGCGGTGCGCGACTGGTGGCGCCGCCAGCAGGCCCGGAGGAAGGCCCGGAACGAGTACCATTTCGGTGCGATGAGATCGTTCCGGCCGCCCGATCGCGGCGGCACCCATCCCCCCGTCCAGCCCCTGTCAAACCCCCGGGGCGGCCCGTTTGGCGCAGCCCGCTCCGGCGGGGCGATGCTGAACTCCATGCGTGTCATCCATGCCCTCCCTTTCTCGTCTGCCCTTGAGGATAGGATTTCTCTCCTGACAACGTCCTGTCAGGAGCGACAAGACTGTCGAAGCCATGATCGGCACGTCATCCGCGGCGGACGACGGTGCTTGCCGCTGGCCGCCGCCATCGCGCCGGGGCCGCCAGCCGCAGCAGCCGCCCGTCGATGCATGCCAGGCCTCCCCCGATCAGTGCCATCCCCATGAAGTGCCGTGCCAGCAGCGCCTCGCCCAGCACCAGCCAGCCGAGCAGGAGGGCGCTCACCGGAATCAGGAACGTGACCAGCATGAGGTTGGTCGCGCCCGCCGCGGCGAGGATGCGGAAGTAGAGGACATACGCGGCCACCGTGCAAAGCAGGGCGATGCCGAACAGCGCCGCCCAGCCGGCCGGGTCGGGCGCAGGCAGGCTCCAGGGCGGATCGACCATCGCCACCAGCGGGATCAGCACCAGCGTGCTGGCCGTGAGCTGGCCGGTCGCGACCTTGATCGGCGGGATGCCCTTGAACCGACGCCCGTAGAGGCCGGCGAGGCTGTAGGTAAACGCCGCCAGCAGACAGGCCGCCGCGCCGACGATATCCCCGTGCCCCAGCCCTGCGAGCAGGAACGGGCCGATCAGCACGGCGACGCCGGCGAAGCCGATGACCGCGCCCGCCAGCTTGCTGGCACTCAGCTTCTCGTTCTCCGTCAGCAGGTGCGCAACGAACACGGTGAACAGCGGCGTGCTGGCGTTGAGGATAGCGGCAAGCCCGCTGGCGATGCGGGTTTCCCCGAACGCGATCAGCGAGAACGGGATCACGTTGTTGAGCACGCCCATCGCCAGGAAGGCCCCCCACAGGCGACCCGAGCGCGGGAGCGCGTCCCGGCGCAGCAGCAGCCAGGCGTTCAGCATCACCGCCGCGAGCCCGACCCGCCCGAGCACCACGGTGAACGGCGGCACCTGGGCGACCAGGACCTTCACGAAGAAGAACGAGCCGCCCCACAGACCGGCGAGGACCAGCAGCATGGTCCATTCCCGCCCGCCCATGACCGGCGGGCGGGTCGCGTTTGCGGCTTTCATCCCGCGTTCCTTTCCATTCCGGGCCGGGAGGGTAGGCACCAGGCTGGCCGGCCACACTCCGGAACGTGCCTCCGCCCGCGCGCGCCTTCCGGCCAGACCCGAACAGGGATAGACACCCCCTGCTGACAGCGCTTTGTCAGGAGTGCGAGGGCGGCATCGATGCGGCGCGCGGACCGGCTGTTCGACATCATCCAAGTGCTGCGGCTCGCCCGCGCGCCGATCACCGCGGCCGCGATCGCGGCGGAGCTGGAGGTGACGCCGCGCACCGTCTATCGCGACATCGCCACCTTGCAGGCCCGCCGGGTGCCGATCGAGGGCGCCGCCGGCATCGGCTACGTGCTGCGGCGCGGCTACGACCTGCCGCCGCTGATGTTCACCGAGGAGGAAGCGGAAGCGATCACCGTCGGCCTTCGCCTGCTGCGCCGGACCGGCGACCCGGCCCTGGAAGCGGCGGCGCGCAGCGTGGTTGGCAAGCTCGCCTCGGTCCTGCCGGAGGGGCTGCGCGCGCATCTGGCCGCGGCGCCGTTCCATGTTTCCGATCGCGGCGCGCCGACCCCGGCCGGGGTCGATCTGGCGGACATCCGCGCCGCGATCCGGGCCGCGCGCAAGCTGCAACTCGACTACGTGGACGGGAAAGGCGCGACCACCCGCCGCACGGTCCGACCGATCGCGATGGAGTATTATTCCGAAGCGACCTTGGTCTGCGCCTGGTGCGAACTGCGCGCGGACTATCGCCATTTCCGCGCCGACCGCATCGTTCTGGCAACAGTGCTGGACGCCGGCTTCGCGCCGGAGGCGGGGCGGCTGAGGGCGGGCTGGCGGGCGCTGACCCAGACGGGCTGATGCACCGCCCTGTGCGGCGGCCGGTCCGCAGCCGGACCGGGGAATGAATGCAACGCAGATGCACCGTCGCTGCCGGCCTGCGACCGGCGCCGGAGGCGGCCTGCCATACCGGAGCGGTAGCATCGTCGCCGCGCCAGGCCTGGCCGGGTTGCATCGGGCCAGCGGCTTCGCTACCGCCGGAGCCCGACGGGCGGGCGGACGCCTCCCCGAGGAGACGCCCCCCCCAGGGGACGGTGACCAGGGGACGGTGACCAGGGGACGGCCACCAGAGGACCGACTGGAAACAGGCTTGCGAAGCGGATCAGGACGCATGAACGACACGGGCGATGCCGGCAGCGCCCAGACTGCGACGACGGTGCCGCCCGCACCGCCGGGCAGCAGCCGGATCGAGGGGCTGGTCGCCCGCCTGCACGGCCTGCACCCGCGGCTGATCGATCTCAGCCTGGACCGGCTCGTCGCGCTGCTCGCGAAGCTGGGCAGCCCCGAGCAGCGACTCCCGCCGGTGGTCCACGTCGCCGGGACCAACGGCAAGGGCAGCACCTGCGCCTTCCTGCGCGCCATGGGCGAGGCCGCCGGGCTGCGCGTGCACGTCTACACCTCGCCCCACCTGGTGCGGTTCAACGAGCGCATCCGCCTCGCCGGCCGGCTGGTCTCCGACCCGGTGCTGGCGGCGGCGCTGGAGGAGGTCGAGCAGGTGAACGCCGCCGCGCCGATCACCGTGTTCGAGGTCATCACCGCCGTCGCGTTCCTGCTGTTCGCGCGCGTGCCGGCCGATCTTTGCGTGCTGGAGGTCGGGCTCGGCGGGCGCGGCGACGCCACCAACGTCATTCCGCCGCCGGCGGCGACGGCGATCACGTCGCTCTCGCTCGACCATCGGGAGCTGCTGGGCGAGACGCTGGAAGCGATCGCGGCGGAGAAGGCCGGCATCCTCAAGCCCGGCGTCCCGGTGGCGATCGGCGCGCAGGCGGAGCCGGCGCGGCAGGTGCTGCTGGCCGCGGCGGCCGGGCGCGCCGCGCCGGTGCGGCTGCGCGGGCGGGACTGGGACGTGGCGGCAGGGCGCTACCACGACGCGGCGGGCAGCCTGGACCTGCCGGTGCCGGCCCTGCCCGGCCCGCATCAATGGGACAATGCCGGCATCGCCATCGCCGCCCTGCGCGCGACGGGCCTCGGGCTGCCGGACCGGGCGCTGGCGGCGGGCGTGGCCGGCGCCAACTGGCCGGCGCGGCTGCAGCGCCTGACCGGACGGCTCGCCGCGCTGCTGCCGCCGGGATGGGAGCTGTGGCTGGACGGCGGGCACAATCCCGGCGCCGGCGCCGCGCTCGCGGCGCACCTCGTCGCCTGGACCGACCGGCCGGTGCACCTCGTCGTGGGCATGAAGCAGGCGAAGGACACCGCCGAGTTCCTGCGCCCGCTATTGGGGCGGGCCGCCAGCCTGTGGGCGGTGGCGGAGCCCGGGCAACACCTGGCGCTGCCGGTGGAGACAATCGTCGCGGCCTCCGGCGGGGCGGCCCGGCCGGGACCGCGCGTGGCGGACGCGCTGCACCACCTGGCGCGGGAAGCGATTCCGGCGCGGGTACTGATCTGCGGCAGTCTTTATCTCGCCGGCGAAGTGCTGAAACAGGACGGGAGCCTGCCGGCGTGAAACGCCTGCTGCTCGCCGCGGCGGTCGCCGCCCCGCTGGCCGCCCCGCTAACCGCCCTGGGGGCCGCCCCACTGGCCGCCCCGCTGGCCACCCCCTTGGCCACCCCGCCGGGTCCGCCGGCGCAGGCGGCATGGACCCGGTTCCGGATCATCGAATGGCAGCCGCGCAGCCCGGCCCAGCTGGCGACCCTGAAACGGCTCGGCGTCACTGCCGGAATGGTGCCGGCGGACCGGCACGGCGGCGGGCTCGCTACGGCCGCAGCGGAAACCCTGCGCCAGGCCGGGATGCGCTGCTACGTGGAGAACGTCGCCACCGACTTCTATTCCGCCTACCACAAATGGGCGCCGGGCAAGCCGCCGAACTGGCGCTTCGCGGCGTTGCAGCGGCGTTATGCCGCCAACCCGCAGGATCATTCGGTCTTCGTGCGCGACCCCGGCCTCTCGGACCCGGACTGGCTGCGCCGGATCGCCCGCCGGCTGGCGGTGACGGTGCGGGCGGCGCAGCCGTACCGGCCGCTGTTCTACGATCTCGGCGACGAGACCGGCATCGCCGACCTGGCGGCGTTCTGGGATTTCGACACGGGGGCGGCCTCGCTCGCCGGGTTCCGCGCCTGGCTGCGCACCCGGTATCCGTCGCTCGCCGCGCTGAACGCCGAATGGGGAACGACGTACCGGCGCTGGGACGCGGTGCAGCCGGAACTCACCCGCGCGGCGATGCGGCGCACCGACGGCAACTTCGCCGCCTGGTCGGATTTCAAGGCCTGGATGGACGTCGCCTTCGCCCGCGCGCTGCGGGCCGGGACCGCCGCAATCCATCGCGCCGATCCGCGGGCCCGCAGCGCCATCGAGGGCGCGCAGGTGCCGGGCTGGGGCGGCTACGACTACCTGCGCCTCGCGCATGCGGTCGACGTGATGGAAATCTACGACAGCGGCGCCAACCTGGCGCTGCTGCGGGCCTTCAATCCGCGGGTGATCCCGCTGGTGACGTCCGGCGGCGCCGGTCCCGCGCAGCGTCACTGGATCTGGCGGGAGTTCCTGCGCGGCGCGCGCGGACTGATCCTGTGGGACCCGGAGCAGGCGATCGTCCGCCCGGACGGAACGCTCGGCCCCGCCGGCGCCGCCTATGCGCCGCTGTTCGCGGCGCTGCGCGGGCCGCTCGGGCGTGCCGTGCTGGCCGCCCGGCCGCGCACCGATCCGGTTGCGATCCTTTATTCGCCGGCGAGCTTCCGGATCAGCTGGATGCTGGAACAGAAGCCGAAAGGCGACGCCTGGATCACGCGCACCGCGGCCGACGAGGACAGCGGCGACGCCGAACGCACCGCGCTGGCCGCGGATGCGCGCGCCCTGGCGCGGAGCGGCCTCGCGCCGCGCTACCTGGGGCCGGCGCAGCTGGCCGAGGGCGGCCTGCGCGGCATCCGCCTGCTGATCCTGCCGCACGCGATCGCGCTGTCGGCGCGCGACGCGGCGGCGATCCGGCGCTTCGTCGCCTCCGGCGGGCATGTGGTGGCCGACGTGGTGCCAGGCGCCTTCGACCAGCATGGCCGCTGGCGCGCCCATTCGCCGCTCGGGTCGCTGTTCGCCGGCCGGGGGCGCGGACGGTTGCTGCGCTCCGGCGACGCGGCGGGACTGCGCGCCGCCACGGCGCGCGCCGGGGTGCGGCCGCGCTTTCCGGTGACGGCGCCGCTGGACGACGTGACGACCTACGTCTTCCGCGACGGACGCAACACGATCGTGGCGGTGCAGCGCGCCTTCCGCAGCAAAGCGGCAACCGAGCGCGTGCGGATCGGCCTGCCGGCGGCGCGCCAGGTGGTGGACCTGATGAGCGGACGCCGGATGGAACGAACGCGGTCGATCACCATGGAGCTGGGCCGGGTACGGCCGGCCGTGTTCGCGATCGCGCACGCCGCCGGCCGGCAGGCCATGGCCGGTCGGGCGCCGCCGTGACGGAAACGGAATTGCCGCCGGCCAACCCGGCGCGGGTCCGGGAGACGCTGCCCCGGGCCGGCCACCCGGTTCCCGACCTGCACCGTTTCCTGCGCGGCGTCTGGCGGATGACGCGGCTCGGGTGGGACGGCGGCGGACCGGGGCGGACCATGCGGCTTCGCGGCACCGCCCGCTTCTCCGCCTGCGCCGAGGGGCTGCTGCTCGAAGAACGGGGCACGGCGACGGTCGGCGCCTACCAGGGCGAGGCGGCCCGGCGCACCCTGTTCCGCTTCCGGACGAAGGCGGCGGCGGATATCTGCTTCGAGGATGGACGCTTCTTCCATCGTCTGGACCTCGCGGGCGGCGTCGCGCAGGTTCGTCACGAGTGCGGGCCGGACCGCTATATCGGGCGCTACCGGGTGCTCGATCCCGGCTGCTGGGTCCTGAGCTGGCGGGTCATCGGCCCGCGCAAGCGCCAGCTGATCACCAGCCGGTTCGTCCGGATGCCGCACGCCGGATAGGCTGCGTCACGGGGCGCCCCCCGGCCTGATAGAGAGCCGGCGACACCGCGATCGGGGCAGCGCCCGGTCACGGCCGGCGCAGACTGCGATACGGGCGGCGTGTTTGGCCGACCGCATGGCGCGCCGGGATGGCGCGGCAGCAGCGCGCGCAGGCCGCATGCGGCCGCTGGCATGAGATATCCCCACTAGGCCTGGTCGAGACGATCGATCGCCTGCGCCAGCCGCACGTCCTGCGCGGTCAGTCCCCCGGCGTCGTGGGTGGAGAGCGTGATCTCCACCCGGTTCCACACGTTGGACCAATCGGGATGATGGCCGTGCTGCTCGGCGAGCAGCGCCACCCGGGCCATGAACCCGAAGGCGGCGGAGAAATCG
>JAGWSV010000226.1 GCA_028869315.1 Rhodospirillales bacterium | reverse complement strand
CTCGGCGGCCAGGGGCGCCGTGCGCGCCGCCATCATGCCCGCGCCTCCGCCGCCGGCGCTTCCGCCAGCAGCCGCGTGAGGTCCGGCACCGCGGCGAACGTCACGTCCGCCCGCCGCGCCAGCCCGTCCAGCACCGCCGACAGCCGGTCGTAGAACATGTGCAGTTCCCGCCGGGACTGCACATAGGGGTTGAGCCCGACGGCGAGCGAGGAGGAATGGAAGCTCAGGGTCACCACGCGCTGGCCCGCCGCCTCCAGCCGGCGGATCAGCCGGCGCATCGCCGCGGCGTCGTTGCCTTCCGGCGACAGGGTGATCCGCTCGGCGATCCGCAGCCAGGACAGCGCGGCGCGCGGCACCGAGCGGGCCGGGCCATCGAGCGGCCGATACAACCGTGGCGCCGTCGCGCCGGCCCAGCCCACCACGTCGCGGCAGACCGGCAGTTCCAGCAGCCGCCGCGTGGTGCCGAACCAGAACGGGCGCGTGCCGAAGCCGGAAAAGTCAGGCCCGCCCTCGGCGCCGAGATCGGTCCGCGGCGCTACCGAGGTGTCGATCAGGAATCCCAGCCGTTCCAGCAGCGCCACCGTCTGCGCGCCCACCCCGTAGCGCCCGGCCTTGAACACGCGCGGCGCGAACCCGAACACGGCGGCGAATTTCTCCGCCAGCCGCACGATCTTCGCTTCCTCCACCGCCCCGGGCAGATTGAGCGGGAAGGACAGCCGGTGGTCCGCGCCAGTGCCGAAGGGCGGGTTGACCCAGGGATGCATCTGCACGCCGAGCGCGCAACGGCCGCGCTCATGCTCCCGCCGCAGCAGGCGCACGGCATCGTCGTCTTCCAGCACGGGATAGGTCAGCAGGTAGGTCGGCGGCAGGCCGTAGCTGCCAAGGATCTCCTGCAGCGGGCCGATCGCGTGCATGCAGGCGGTGGAGTAGGCGGTGCCCTCCACCGGGCGGTCCCAGTTGAAATCCTCCTCGGCGTCCACGATCAGGCTGACGACCAGCCGCCCGGGCGGCATGGGCGCCGGCACCGGGTTCGGAAAGGCGTCAGCGCCAGTCGGGAGGGAGCGGCCGGACAGGGATCGTGCTCCTGCGTGCGGGATGGGCGATAGCGGCGGGGCGGCGCCGGCGCCGGGGGCGAACCCAGCGCGGTTCATCCCTGCCGGAGCGGACACCGGACCCTGCCTATGGCGGAAAATCCCCAACAACTCACTTTCATCCCGCGGATGCGCGTGGCGCCCGCCCGGCCGCAACGGCGTTACGGCTGCATACGGCAGTTCGCAGGACCACGGAAGCACGGGTTTGTGACCGGCCCGACGGCGTGGGCGTGGCGCCGCGTTCGCCGCCGGGCTACCGCCGTGGCAGCGCCACGGGCTCGAACGGGGCTTCGTCCGGCGCTCCGGCGGCGAACCACCAGCCGGCGGCGCCGTCGGCCGCCAGCGCCAGCCGCGCGCTGCACACGGTACCGAATCCGCCGCGCGAAACGACGTTGATCTGCTCCGCAGCCGAGCCGCCGCGGTCGGCCAGGATCCCCTGCCAGCCGGCCCAGCCGTCCGTGTCCGGCGCCGGCGCCGCTGCCAGGCGCGGCAGGTGGCGGGCCACCCGCGGGCTCGCCGGATCGTCGGGGTCGTGCGCGGTCACCATGTGCAGGCCGGGCGCGAGCGGGAGCGCCTCGGCATGGCCGCGCCCGGTCCCGCGCAGCACCAGCGCGCCCGCGGCATCGGCGAGCACAAGGTTGAAACTGCGCCAAAATCCGGCGTCCAGCGCGGCGATCGCGGCGGTGGCGGCGGCGGCCGAGGCATGCTCCAGCGCCAGCAGCGGCAAATCCCCGCGGGAGCGCTTGCCCGGCGCCGGCCCCAGGCTGCCCGGCCGGTTCAGCACCGCTGCGACCACGCCGTGCCGGTTCACCCCCATCCAGGTGCCGCCGGCGGTGCGGTCCCGCCCGGCCACCACGCCCGGCCGCTCCGGCCACCACGCACCGGGCGGATCCCAGGCGCGGTCCAGCCGCTCATCGCGGTTGGCAGCCAGCATCACCGGCCAGGCGTGGCCGGGACGCAGCAGCAGGACGACGGTGCACATCAGGCGGCGGCGGGGCCGGGCTCGCCGAACACGCGGGTGAACACCGCATCGAGGGCGCGCAGATGCAGCGACGGGTCCATCGCCCGGTCGATCGCGTCCGCCGCCACCCGGCCGGCCACCTCGGGATCGGCCGCCAGGTTGTCGCGGAAACCGCGCCCGTCCGGCCGGCCCAGCTTCTGCCAGGTCGCCATCGCGTTGCGCTGCACGATCCGATACGCGTCCTCGCGCAGGATGCCGGCCCGGGTCAGCGCCAGCAGCACCTCGCCCGAATGCACCACGCCGCCGAGCGCATTCAGGTTCTCGGTCATCCGTTCGGGGTAGATCGTCAGCTTCTCGATCATCCCGGCCAGCCGGGCGAGGGCGAAATCCAGCGCGATGGTCGCATCCGGCGCGATCACCCGTTCGACCGATGAATGGCTGATGTCGCGCTCATGCCACAGCACCACGTTCTCCAGCGCCGGGACCGCGGTCGCGCGCACCACCCGCGCGAGGCCGGAGAGATTCTCCGACAGCACCGGGTTGCGCTTGTGCGGCATCGCGGACGAGCCCTTCTGGCCGGGGTGGAAGAACTCCTCCGCCTCGCGGACCTCGCTCCGCTGCAGGTGCCGCACTTCGGTCGCCAGCCGCTCGATGCCCGAGGCGATCACGGCAAGCGCGCAGAAATAGGCGGCGTGCCGGTCGCGCGGGATGATCTGCGTCGATACCGGTTCGATCGCCAGCCCCAGCTTTTCCGCCACATAGGCTTCGACCCGCGGATCGAGATGGGCGAAGGTGCCGACCGCGCCGGAGATCTGCGCCACCGCGATCTCCGCCCGCGCCTGCCTTAGGCGTTCGCGGTTGCGGGCGAATTCGGCGTAGTGGCCGGCGAGCTTGAGGCCGAAGGTGGTCGGTTCGGCGTGGATGCCGTGGCTGCGCCCGATGGTCAGCGTGTGCTTGAACTCGAAGGCGCGGGCGCGCAGCGAATCCAGCACCGCGTCGAGGTCTTCGGCGAGCAGGTCGGTGGCCTGGACGAGCTGGACCGAGAGGCAGGTATCCAGCACGTCGGAGCTGGTCATGCCGAGATGGACATAGCGGCTGTCCGGCCCGATCGCCTCGCCGAGCCAGGTGAGGAAGGCG
>JAGWSV010000225.1 GCA_028869315.1 Rhodospirillales bacterium | reverse complement strand
CTGCAGCAGCCAGCGCCAGGCGCGCGGCAGCAGCTCGGGCGGCGGCGGCGGATCGTCGAACGACACGTCGCGGATGCGGTACGAGGGAAGGAATTGCGGCGGCGGCTTGCGCGCGGGCTTCGGCGGCGGGACCGGGGTGGCGGCGACGGCGCAGAACCGCGCCAGCAGATGGCGCAGCCGCCCGAGCAGGTTGGTGGCCTGCGCCGGGTTCAGGCCCACCGGGTTCAGGCCCACCGGATCGGCGCCCGCGGGCGTGCCCCAGGCGGCGATGCACTCGGCCAGCCAGGCGACGATGGCGGTGAGGCGCGCGAGGGGCGTTTCGGCGGTGATGGCGGCGGCGGACATGGCCTGGGTGGTGCGGGGTTGGGTGGGCTGACGGTAAGGGGAGAAGGTTGAGATTCCGTTAAGGCGGGGGGCGGCGGGGCCGGGGCTGGTTCGGGTTCGGTTTTGGTTCCACAGCGGACCCGCTCGGGCAAAATGGGCGATGGCTGCGAGGACCGGGCGTCGCTGTCGGCGGGTTGCGCGGCTTCGTTCTGGAATGGCCCGCGATTTCCGTGGTGCACGTCCCGCATGTCTGGCAGCCGCGCATGACGGAAAGCGTCATGACCCTCCATGTCGTGACACAAGGCCGGCATCGGGAGACGCGTTCACCCGGCGCCCGCCGGAGGCGATCCGGCAGAACTGCGCGATTTCTTACCGTACAGTACTGATCGGGACCGATGCCGCGCTGCGCGCGACGGATTGCTCGCCGCGTCGGCTTCCCGCGCGCGGCGCTGACGTTCCGGCGTCATACCAACCCGCTTTGATGTTGACCCATGAAGGATGGGTCAAAGCGGGCTGGTATCGGGCCTTTTTGGCGCGCCGCCGCCCGCCAACCCGGCGCGCGATACCAGCTTGCGGAACGGCTGGAAGAGTCAGCCATTCCGCAAGCTGGTATCAGACGGCGATCCCCCGATAGCGGAACTCGGTCATCATGCCGGTCGCCATGTGGTAGAGATTATGGCAGTGGAACGGCCAACGACCGGGATTGTCGGCATCGAAGGCGATCCGCACGCGGCCGGGCCGGGGCGTGACCAGCACCGTGTCCCGGACCGCGCCGTTCACCGTCCTGCCATTGATTCCGATGACCTGGAACGCATGCCCGTGCAGATGCATGGGGTGCGCCATGGACGAGCGATTGACCAGTTCGATTTCCACGCGCTGCCCGGCTTGCAGCATGAGCGGGGTGACATGCGGCCAGTATTCGCCGTTCAGCGCCCAGCGATAGGGTTTCATCGCGCCTGACAGGGCGATCCGGTGCATGAGGCCGGGCTTGCGGGGCATCAGCGGGCGGATCGCGGCCAGGCGCATCTCCAGCGCGTTGTCGATCGGCGGTATCCTGTCGCGTCCGGTGACGCCGATCTTCGGGATGCGCGCCCCCGGCGTCGCCAGCACGATGCCGGTGCGGCGGCGCGAGCCTTCGAGCCGGGCGAGGACGGGGAAGGCGCCGGACGGTGGCAGATCGACGAAGATGTCCATCCGCTGGGCGATGGCGAGAGGAAAACGCGAGCCGCCGACCGGGTAAACCGGATGGCCGTCGACGGCGACGATCCTTCCCACGAGGGCGCCAAGATCGATCCAGAACTGGCTGGACGACGAGCCGTTGATGACCCGCAGGCGCACGCGGCCGCCGCGCCCGACCCGCACCACCGCGGGGTCGGAGAGCGTGCGGTCGTTAGCAAGGAAATCGTCGTAGTCGATGTCGTTCGTATCCATGGTCATGGCGTCCATGGCGTGCCCCCGCCCCATTGCGCCCGACGCCATGCCCGCCATGCCTGTCATGCCCGCCATGCCGCCGGACGCCATGCGATGCATGGGGACCGCGCCCGGCATGCTCATGTGCATGGCCGGAGCTGCGACATTCTCGCTCTGGCGCACCATGTCGTGAACGGCGGATGGCTTCGTCCCGGTCAGGCCGGAGAGAAGTTCGTCGGGCGTCCTGAAGCTGAAATCATGCAGCATCAGGACGATCTCCTGCCGGTCCTCGCGCAGTTCGGCCGCAGTGTGCACGATCAGCGGTGCCGTCATGAGGCTCTGTTCCTGCAGGCCGTCATGCGAGTGCATCCAGTAGGTGCCGGGGATCGGCGCGTAGTCGTAGCTTCGGGTTACGCCCGGCGCCAGCGGCGGCGTCTGCGGCCAGGGGAAGCCATCCTGTGTCCAGGCGGGAAGTTGCCCATGCCAGTGGATGATCGTGTGCTTGTCGAGCCCGTTGGTGAGGTCGACGCGGAACCGCTCTCCCGGAGCGAGGGAAAGTCCGGCTTGCCCGTTTCCGGCGGTCAGCCCGAACACGACTGCGGCACGGCCATTCACGTCGAGGGTCCGGGTGCCGGCCAGCAGACGATGCCCGCCGGCGGCCGATGCCTGAGCGGCATGTGCGGCATGCCATGGGGCGGCAATGGTGGAACATCCGGCAGCAAGAAGATGGCGACGTGTCAGGCGAGGGGACATTGGCGGTATTCCTGGCTGGGATCAGCGTTCGGCGCCGGTCGACATGTGGGACCCTCCGTCGAGGGAAGGTCAACCTGCACGCCTGACGTGGCCGCCCATGCCGGTCGGCGGCGCGAGGTCGCTGATCTTCCATCGTGAACGTCTCGATGTCGCAAGCCATGCGTGAAGCGTCGAGGTCACCGGCGCCGCGCAGAACATGCCGGAGCGCTGGTCCCGCGCGGCATCGCCGGCACGGCATTTCGCGAGACGGCAAGAGATGGGGGACATGACGCAGCCGGCCGGCACCTGGAATCAGTACGTAATGCGATCACGTAGTGCTATGAATTTGCCGCAGATGCACGCAGATGCACGCAGATGCACGCAGATGGACCGAGCGGACTCAAAGCTCGTGGGCAACACGGCGCATGTCGAGGCGGGACGTGCCGGAGTTCAGCAACGGGCACAGATGCAGGCCGGTCGATTTCAGATGGTTCAT
>JAGWSV010000224.1 GCA_028869315.1 Rhodospirillales bacterium | reverse complement strand
TTCAGCCGGTCCTCGGCGCGGTCGATCACCTCCGCCCTGGCGCCGATCAGTTCCACCCCGTGGCGGGCGAGCGCGCCGGAAGCGGCGAGCTTCATCGCGGTGTTGAGCGCGGTCTGCCCGCCCATGGTGGGCAGCAGCGCGTCCGGCTTCTCCCGGGCGATGATCTTCTCGACCACCTCGGGGGTGATCGGCTCGATATAGGTCGCGTCCGCCAGGCCCGGATCGGTCATGATGGTGGCGGGGTTGGAGTTCACCAGGATCACCCGGTAGCCCTCGGCGCGCAGCGCCTTGCACGCCTGGGCGCCGGAATAGTCGAACTCGCAGGCCTGGCCGATGACGATCGGCCCGGCGCCGATGATCATGATGGAGGCGATGTCGGTGCGTTTCGGCATGATCAGGAACCAGCCAGGAGGGAACGGGCGGCGGCGACGCCGGCGGGCGTGAGTTCCAGGTGCCAATGGCACTGCAACGCGCCCTCCGGCAGCCGGATCGGCTCGCGGATGAGGCCGCGGCGCAGGCAGTCGGCGATCGCGGCGCGGAACCCGTCCTCGTCCAGCGCGTCGCCCGCCAGCGCGCGAAACCGGTCGTAGCCGGCTTCGATATTGGTTTCGTTGATCACGTGGCGGAACGCGGTCGCGAGAACCAGGGACGCCGGATCGCTCATGCCCGCCGCTCCATCAGCGCGGTGAAGCGTTCGAACAGGTAGTGGCTGTCGGACGGGCCGGGGCTCGCTTCGGGGTGGTACTGCACCGAGAACACCGGCCGCCCGTCGCAGGCGATCCCCTCGTTGGTGCCGTCGAACAGCGATACGTGGGTCACCCGCACGCCTGCGGGCAGGCTGTCGGGATCGACCGCGAAGCCGTGATTCTGGCTGGTGATCTCCACCCGCCCGGTCGCCAGGTCCTGCACCGGCTGGTTCGCACCGCGATGCCCGCGCGCCAGCTTGAAGGTCGTCGCCCCCAGCGCCAGCGCGAGCAACTGGTGACCGAGGCAGATGCCGAACACCGGCACCCCCGTTTCCAGCACCGCGCGCAGGGTGGGTACCGCATAGGCCGCGGTCGCCGCCGGATCGCCCGGCCCGTTCGACAGGAACACCCCGTCCGGCCGATGGCGCAGGATGTCCTCGGCCGAGGCGGTGGCCGGCACCACCGTGACCCGGCAGCCGGCGGAGGCGAGGCAGCGCAGGATGTTGCGCTTGGCGCCGTAATCCACCGCGACCACGTGGAAGCGCGGCTGGCCTTGCCGGCCGAACCCCTCCGGCCAGGCCCAGCGCGTCTGGTCCCAGTCGTAGCTCTGCCGGCAGGTCACCTCCTGCGCGAGGTCCATGCCCTCCAGCCCCGGCCAGTCGGCCGCCTGGGCGCGCAGCGCCGGCAGGTCGAACCGCCCGTTCGCGGGATAGGCGAGCACGCCGGACGGTGCCCCGCCGTCGCGGATGCGCACGGTCAGGGCGCGGGTATCGACGCCGGCGATCCCGGCGATGCCGCGGGCGCGCAGCCAGGCGTCCAGAGGCTGGGCGGCGCGCCAGTTGGAGGGTTCGGTGACGTCCTGCTTCACCACCAGGCCGCGCGCGGCGACCGTCGCCGCCTCCTGGTCTTCCGCATTGGCGCCGACATTGCCGATATGCGGGAAGGTGAAGGTGATGATCTGCCCGGCGAAGGACGGATCGGTCAGGGTTTCCTGGTAGCCGGTCATGCCGGTGCTGAAGCAGACCTCGCCCACCGCCGCGGCGGCCGCGGCGCCGAAGCCGCGGCCCCAGAACACGCTGCCGTCGGCCAGCACCAGCGCCGCGGTGGCGCCCGGCGGCGGCTCCGTGCCGGCAGGCTCGGCCGCGTCCGCCGGACGCTCCGCCCCGCCGCGGTCGGAACCGGGCAGGTCCGCCAGGCTGAGGCCGGTGGCGCCGAGCACCGCGGCCCAGTGGCGTGCGGGGATGGCGTGGGCCTGGCGCCATTTGCGCACCGCTTCCGGGCCGACGCCGGCCAGCCGCGCCGCGGCCTCCGGCCCACCCAGGCGATCGATGAGGTCTTCGACGGTATAGGGCATGGCAGATCTCTATGGGAAAATTTTTCCCATTGCAAGCGACGCGAAGTGTCTGGGAAGTATTTTCCCGAACGCGGCCGCCGAAACTCGGCGATCCGATGCCACCCGGCACGGTTGCCGGTTGGCGGCATCGGCCCGCAGGATCCGCCCGGCGCCCGGGCGGATGCAAGGCCGGCCGGGTGCGGCCGGCCCGCCGGAGAGCCGCCGCATCGCGGGAACCGGCCGGCCGCTGAAAACAAGCGACTCGTGCCCCGATGCATGACAAGCTCGGTTGCGGGTGGGGACACGCGCATGCGGGCGCCGCGCGCCGCCCGGCGCTATGCTGGTGGGGCCGGGCCACGGCCCCCTGGACGCGGGCGGCGCCGCAGTGCTGAAACCGCCGCGCCGTTGCCGATCACCGCCGGAAGGACCCCGCCATGGGCTTGCGCGAAGACTTCACCGACCAGCTCAAAACCGCGATGAAGGCGGGCGATTCCGCGCGCACCTCCACCGTGCGGATGATCCTCGCCAAGCTCAAGGACACCGACATCGCCGCCCGCCCGAAAGGCGTCGCTGCGGTGCCGGACGCCGAGATCGTCGCCATGCTGCGCGGCATGGTGAAGTCCCGCCGCGAGTCGGCCGTGCTCTACCGCCAGGGCAACCGGCCGGAACTGGCCGCCAAGGAAGAAGCCGAGATCGCCGTCATCGAGTCCTTCCTGCCGCAGGAGATGGACGCCGCCGCCACCATGGCGGCGATCGACGCCGCGATCGCCGCCACCGGCGCCGCCGCGGTCAGGGACATGGGCAAGGTGATGGCCGAGCTGCGCGCGCGCCACGCCGCCAGCCTGGACATGGCCCGGGTCGGTCCGCTGGTGAAAGCGAAGCTCGGCGGCTGATGGCGCTCCCGGCCGCCTTTCTCGACGAGCTGCGTGCCCGCACCCCGCTCGCGCCGCTGATCGGCCGGCGGACGAAGATCGAACGCGCCGGCCGGCAGTGGAAGGCGTGCTGCCCGTTCCACGGCGAGAAGACGCCCAGCTTCTATGTGTGGGAAGACCATTACCACTGCTTCGGCTGCGGCGCGCATGGCGACGCCATCAGCTTCGTCATGCAGTCCGAAGGCTCCGGCTTCATGGAGGCGGTGGAGCGGCTGGCCGGCGAGGCGGGGCTGGAGGTGCCGAAGCTCGCCCCCGGGCTCGCCGAGGCGGAGCGCCACCGCCACACCCTGGCGGGCGCGCTGGAGATGGCGGCCGGCGTCTACCACCGCAAGCTCTTCCTGCCCGAGGGCCGGCGTGCGCTCGACTACCTGCGCGGCCGCGGGCTCGCGGAGGAGACGATCCGCCGCTTCGGCCTCGGCTGGTCGGGCGAGGGCCGCGGCGCGCTGGCGGCCGAGCTGGGGCGCGAGGGGATCGCGCCGGCGCTGCTCGCCGAGGCCGGGCTGCTGCGCGCCGAGGAGGACGGCCGGCCGGGCGGGGAGCTGTTCTTCAACCGGGTGATGTTCCCGATCCGCGACCGCCGCGGCAGCGTGATCAGCTTCGGCGGGCGGGCGATGGGCGAGGCGAAGCCGAAATACCTGAACGGGCCGGAGACCCCGCTGTTCTCCAAGCGCCGCAACCTCTACGCGCTCGACCTCGCGCGCGCGGCGCTGCGCGGCGCCGGTGCCCAAGGGGGTATCCATGGCGCCGGTACACAGGGCGCCGGTACCCAGGGCGCCGGTCTCCAGCGCGCCGCGCCGGATGTGGTGGTGGTGGAGGGCTACATGGACGCCATCGCGCTCCACCAGGCCGGCTTCGGCGCCGCCGTCGCCCCGCTCGGCACCGCGCTGACCGAGGACCAGCTGGGCGAGCTGTGGCGCCTGTCGCCGGCCCCGGTGCTGTGCTTCGACGGCGACGCCGCCGGCGCGCGGGCCGCGGTGCGCGCCGCCGAGATCGCGCTGCCGCTGCTCGCGCCCGACCGCAGCTTGCGCTTCGCCACCCTGCCCGCCGGCGAAGACCCCGATACGCTGGTGCTGCGCCACGGCCCGGAGGCTTTCCAGGCCGTGCTGGCCGGCGCCCGCTCCTTCATCGACGTGCTGTTCGCCCAGCAGGGCGATCCCGGCCCCGGCGCCACGCCGGAGCAGCGCGAGGCGTTCAAGCGCCGGCTGCTCGCCGCCGCCGGGCGGATCGCCGATCGCGGCCTCGCCGTGGAATACCGGAAGGCCCTGCTCGATCGGCTCGATGCCGCCCGGGCAGCGGCGCG
>JAGWSV010000223.1 GCA_028869315.1 Rhodospirillales bacterium | reverse complement strand
GTCCGCTCCCCACCCCTCATCGCCCCACGGACCATGCGCCGGAGCACCCGCGTCGTCGCGACAACTCCAACCGAGCGATCGACCGCAACCGGCGCACAGCCGCCGGAAATCGGCGTCGCGGAACGTCCGTTTCCGGAATCGGCTATTGGGGCAGGCTTTGTCCAAGTTGGGTCGGTAGCCGCCGCGGGCTCTGCTGCGCAGAGGGTCCGCCTTTCCGGCTGATCCGCCTGGAAGCGGCAAACCCGCTCTCGGCCAATTCGGGACCCGCCCGAGCAACCGGCAGCGTTCGCCGCCAAGCCCACTCTATCCTTGCCTCCCCCATCCCCAGCGTCCCAAACTTCCGCCCGTCCCAGGCCGCCCCACCGCCCAAGCGCCCCCCACGCAGGAGCAACCCCATGGATCTCAAAGGCGCCGTCGCCCTGGTCACCGGCGGCAATGGCGGGCTCGGCCAGCGCATCTGCCACGCGCTGGCCCGCGAAGGCGCCCATGTCGCGGTCGTCTACGCGCAAAGCCGCAGCCAGGCCGAGGCCGTCGCGCGCGACCTTGCGTCCCGCCACCAGGTCAACGCCGCCGCCTTTGCCTGCGACATCACCGATGCCGCGGCGGTGGAAAAACTGGTCGGCGACGTCACCGCCCGCTTCGGCCGGCTCGATATCCTGGTGAACGACGCCGCCTACAACAGGGCGATCCCGTTCCCGGACCTCGACAGCCTGACCGAGGAGGTGTGGGACCGGATCATGGCGGTGAACCTCGCCGGCCCGATGCGGCTGACGAAAGCGGTGGCGCCGGTGATGAAGGCGCAGGGGCGGGGGCGCATCGTCAACATCGCCTCGGTGGCCGGGCTGCAGCCCACCGGCTCCTCCATCGCCTATGCGGTGTCGAAGGCCGGGCTCATCCACCTCACCCGCTGCATGGCGGTGGCGCTGGCGCCGGAAACGCTGGTCAACTGCGTCGCCCCCGGCCTGCTGGAAGGCACCCGCGCGACCGCCAACCTCCGGCCCGAGCAGATCGAACGCTCCGCCGCCGGCGCGCTGCTCAGGAAGGCCGCCGACAAGGACGACTGCGCCGACATGGTGGCAACGATGTGCCGCACCGAAACGATGACCGGCCAGACCGTCGTCATCGACGCCGGCCGGGTGTTTCACTAGGCCACGATCGGGTCGCGGGCACCGGCCGGCACTAGCCCCGGGCGCTGGCCTCGCCGATCGGCGGCACCTCGCCCTCCATTCCCGCCAGCACTTCCGCCACATGGCGGGCGGCGACGGCGTGGCCTTCCCGCGACAGCCGCCCGGCGATGTTGAGCAGGCAGCCGAGATCGCCGGCGAGCACCGTCATCGCGCCGGTGGCGACGATGTCGCGGGTCTTGTCGCTCACCATGCGGGTCGAGATCTCGGGGTATTTCACGCAGAACGTGCCGCCGAAGCCGCAGCAGATCTCGGGCTCCGCCATCTCCTTCACTTCGGCGCCGGCGGCGGCCAGCAGGCGGCGCGGCTGCGCCTTGATGCCAAGCTCGCGCAGGCCCGAGCAACTGTCGTGGTAGGTCACCGGCCCGCCCGTCCAGCGTCCCGGCGGCTGCGCCAGCTTCATCACATCGGCGAGAAAGCTCACCAGTTCGAAGGTGCGGGCGGCCAGCGCGTCGGCGCGGGCGCGCAGGTTGGGGTCGTCGTCGAACAGATGCGGCAGATGGTGCTTCAGCATCCCGCCGCAGGAGCCGGACGGCACCACCACGTAGTCGTAGCCGCCGAACGCGTCGAGGATCCCCGTCGCCATGTCCCGCGCGGTGGCGCGGTCGCCCGAGTTGTAGGCCGGCTGGCCGCAGCAGGTCTGCGCCCGCGGCACCTCCACCTGGCAGCCGGCCGCTTCCAGCAGGCGGATCGCGGCGAACCCGACGCTGGGGCGGTGCAGGTCGACCAGGCAGGTCACGAACAGGGCGACGCGGGGCTTCGTTGGGGTCATGGCTACCGTCTTGGGGCTGGCCCGTCATAGCCGCCGCCGCGCCGCCGCGCCAGGGCGGGGCCGGGGCGGGGGGAACCAGCGTCCCACGGTCGGCGCCCCAGGGCCAGCGCTCCCACCCCCGGGGGGTTGCCCCGATGTCGGACCGGTGCCAACCTTCCCAAACAAGAACCCAACGAACACAACCATCGCGATACAATCGGATCTGGGGAGGTCAAAGATGAAATCCGGTCTGTTCGGTTCGGAACCGCTGCCGTCGGAAGTGCGGCGCACGATCTTCGCCGGCTGCCTCGGCTTCGCGATCGACTTCTTCGACATCTACCTGCCGGTGCTCGCGCTGGCGCCGGTGATCGGCTATTTCGAGCCGAAGGGGCTCAGCCCGGCGGTCAGCTCCACGATCTATTTCTTCACCTTCGCCGCCACCCTGTTCGGCCGGCCCTGCGGTGCGGTGATCTTCGGCCACTGGGCCGACAAGATCGGCCGACGGCGCACCACCATGATCAGCATCGCCGGCTTCGGCATCCTGACGGCGCTGATCGCCTTCCTGCCCGGCTACGCCTCGGCCGGGGTCTGGGCCCTCGTCCTGCTGATCGGGCTTCGCTTCGTCGACGGCGTGTTCATGGGCGGGGAATACACCTCCAACAACACTCTCGCGCTGGAGATGGCGCCGAAGGAGCGGCGGGGCTTCGTCGGCGGCGTCCTGCAGGGCGCGTTCCCGATCGGCTTCGCGATGGTCTCGCTCGTCACCACCGTGATGCTCAGCCTCACCACCACGCAGCAATACTACACCTGGGGCTGGCGGGTGCCGTTCGTGTTCGGCGGCCTGCTCGCGCTCGGGTTCCTGCTCTATTACCGCCGCGTACCGGAATCGACGATGTGGCAGGCGGCGGAAAAGAGCGAGGCCCCGCTGCGCGCGCTGTTCGCCGGCCCGCACCGGCGCAGCCTGTTCCAGGTCTTCCTCATGATGTCCGGCTACTGGCTCATCACCCAGGCCTCGGTGATCCTGCCGGGGCTCATGATCCACCAGCTGCACGTGCCGGCGAAGATGACCTCCGACGGGTTCTTCGTCGGCAGCATCGCACTGTTCTTCGGCTTCGTCGGCTGCGGCCTGCTCAGCCAGATGATCGGCCGGCGGCTCGCGATCGCGATCGCCGGCTTCGTCGTCCTGGTGGCCGGCTCGCTGCTCTATTTCGCCACCATCGCGCACGCGCTCGCCGGTGGTACCGCGCTCGTCACCACGGCGCTCGGGGTGTCGTTCTATTTCCTGGTCGTTTCGCCCTGGGGAATCGTCACCACCTATATCTGCGAGCGTTTCCCGACCCATATCCGCGCCAGCGGCTACGGCATCGGCTACAGCGTGGCGGTGGTCATCCCGTCCTTCGCCGGGTTCTACACGCTCTGGCTCTCGCACCTGATGCCCTATGTCTACACGCCGCTCGTGCTGCTGGTTCTGGCCGGCCTGCTGATCGTGACCGGCGTGCTGATGGGGCCGGAAACGCGGGAGGTGGAGCTGCACCTGCCCGACCTCGGCGGGGCGCCGCTGGCGGGCGCGCGGGCCGTGGCGGGCGACGATTGATCCCGACACCCAGACGCGCCTTGCCGCGGCGCGTCTGCGGTGGTCTGCTGCCCGCCCGAGAGTGACGGAGAGCAGCAATGACCCAGGTCCCACCGGTGCGCGTCTCGGGGACTGCCCCGCGCGTCCCCGCCGGCGAGCGCGAACGCGCCCTGATCGAGACGGCGCGCCGGGTGCTGCCCGGCGGCAGCTTCGGCAACATGCCGGCCGACCTGGTCATCGCCGAAGGCCAGGGCGGCCGGGTGCGCGATCTCAGCGGCAACGAATACGTCGATTTCCTGCTCGGCTCCGGCCCGATGTTCGTCGGCCACGGCCATCCCGAGGTGCTGGAGGCGGTACGCGAACAACTGCCCCGCGGCACCACCTTCTTCGCCAACAGCGAACCCGGCATCCGGCTCGCCGCCGAGATCGTGGACGCGGTGGCCTGCGCCGATCAGGTGCGTTTCGTCTCCTCCGGTACCGAGGCCGACGCCTACGCCATGCGCCTCGCCCGCGCCTTCCGCGGCCGCGACAAGATCCTGAAGTTCGAGGGCGGCTACCACGGCATGAGCGACTGGTCGCTGATGAGCCTGGCGCCGCGCCGGCCCGGCAACTTTCCGCGTCCGGTGCCGGATTCCCCCGGCATTCCGGCGAGTGCCGCCGACGAAGTGCTGATCGCGCCCTTCAACGACGCCGACGCGGCGGAGGAACTGATCCGCGCCCGCCACGACGAGCTTGGCGGCGTGATCCTGGAGCCGTTCCAGCGCCTGCTGCCGCCGGCGCCCGGCTTCCTGCAACGGCTGCGCGCGGTGACGGCGGACTACGGCATCCCGCTGATCTTCGACGAGGTCGTCACCGGATTCCGTTTCGCCTATGGCGGCGCGCAGGCCTATTACGGCGTCACCCCCGATATCTGCACCCTGGGCAAGATCATCGGCGGCGGCTTCCCGCTGGCGGCGATCGCCGGGCGGGCCGACATCATGGCGCTGTTCGACCGCGATACCGTCGGCGCCGAGCGCTTCCTGATGCAGATCGGTACGTTGTCGGGCAACCCGGTCGCCGCTGCCGCCGGGCTGGCGACGCTCGCCATCCTGCGCCGCCCCGGCGCCTACGACCGGGTGTTCGCCACTGGCCGCGCGCTGATGGCGGGCATGGCGCAGAGCCTGAAGGAGACCCGCCTGCCGGCGCAGATCCTGGGCGAGCCGCCGCTGTTCGACATCGTGTTCACCGACGCCAGGCCGCATGATTATCGCGGCGTGCTGCGGGCGGATGCCGACCGGGCGCGGCGGGTGAACAGGTCGTTGCGCGAAGCCGGCGTGCTCAAGGGCGAGAGCAAATTCTATGTCTCGCTCGCGCATGACGACGCCGACGTGGCGCACACGCTCGCGGCTTTCGATGCCGCGGTGCGCGCCGAAGCCGAGCGCGGCTAGCGGATGCGCTTCGCCGACCGGGTCGCGCTGATCACCGCGGCGGGAAGCGGCATCGGCCGCGCCACCGCCGAGATCATGGCCGTCGAAGGCGGCCTCGTGGTGGCGGTCGACACCGATGCCGGCCGGCTGGAAAGCCTGCTCGCCGCGGTTGCCGAGACGGGCGGGCGGGTGGTCGGACGGGTGGCGGACGCGCTGGACCCGGCGCAGGTCGCCGAAACGGTGGCCTGGGCCGTGGGCGAGCTCGGCACCATCGACATCCTGGTGAACGCGGTCGGCGGCAGCACCATCATCGCCCGCCCCGCGGCGCCGGTGGAGCAGCTCACCTTCGCCGACTGGCAGCGGCTGATCGATTTCAACCTGAGCGGGACGTTCCTGTTCTGCCACGAGGTGGCGCCGATCATGAAGCGCCAGCGGCGCGGCAAGATCGTCAACCTCGCCTCGATCGCCGGGCGCGGGCTCAGCGCGTCCAGCTCCAGCGCCTATGCGGCGGCGAAGGGCGGCATCATCGCGCTGACGAAGAAGCTGGCGACCGAACTGGGCCCGCACGGCATCACGGTGAACGCCATCGCCCCCAGCCTGACCCTGACCGAGCGCATCCGCCCGCACTGGAACCAGCGCCCGCCGGAGGAACGCGCGGCCGAACTGTCGCGCACGCCGCTGCGCCGGGTGGCGGAGGCGGCGGACCAGGCGCGGGTGATCTGCTTCCTCGCCTCGGCGGACGCGGATTTCGTGACCGGGGTGACGATCGACGTGACCGGCGGGGTGTAACCTGCGCCCCCCGGCAGGTTCTGCCGGGTCGTTAACCCGCCGCTAACTGCCGCGCCCGAGACTGCCGCCCGGCAGATTTCCGTACGGCGATGATCCGGTTCCCTGTTCCCTTCTGCCCGCTCTCGCGGGCTTCCCGGCCATGAAGCCCCTGCTCGACGGGCTGAAGGCGCTCGGCCCGGCCCGGCTCGGGGCGCTGGCGGCCGTGGGGCTCGGCACCCTGGCGCTGCTTGCCCTGCTCGTGCTCAGCAGCGGCGCGCAGCCGATGGCGCCGCTCTACGCGGACCTGGCGCTCACCGATTCCGGACAGATGACGCAGGCGCTGGGCCACGCTCATATCCCCTATCGGCTCGCCGCCGGCGGGAGCGAGATCCTGGTGCCGGCCGACCAGGTGCCGGCCGCGCGGGTGCTGCTCGCGCGCCAGGGCCTGCCTTCGGGTGGCTCCGTCGGCTACGGCATCTTCGACCACACCGACATGCTCGGCATGACGCCGTTCCAGGAACGGATCGACGAGACCCGTGCGCTGGAAGGCGAACTGGCCCGCACCATCGAAGCGATCCAGGGGGTGCGCGCGGCGCGGGTGCATCTCGTGCTGCCGCATCGCGCGCCGTTCGCGCGCGAGGCCCGCCCGGCACAGGCCAGCGTGCTGCTCACCATGCAGGGGGCGGCGCTGCTCGACCGCGACGGGGTGCAGGCGATCCTGAACCTGATCGCCGCCGCGGTGCCGGGGCTGAAGCCGCAGAACATCGCCATCGTCGATTCCCGCGGCGATCTGCTGGCCCGCGCCGGCGCGCCGGTCGGGGTTGCCGGCCGGGCGCTGTCGGATGCGGGCATCCGCCAGGCCACCGAACTGCGCCTGGCGCGCGCGGTGGAGCGGATGCTCGCGCGCAGCCTCGGCCCCGACCATGTGAGGGCGGAAGCCACGGTGCAGATGAATTTCGACCAGGTGCACGAAACGTCCGAAACCTACGACCCCAACGGCCAGGTGGCGCTGAGCGAGCAGAGCACCTCCGACAAGCGCCAATCCACCCGGCCGGCGGCGACGGTGTCGGTGCAGAACAACCTGCCGAACGCGCCGGCCGCCAAGGCGGGCGGCGGAACCAGCGAAACACGCCGCGAGGACACCACCAACTACGACATCAGCAAGACCGTCCGCACCCTGGTCCACCAGCAGGGGACGATCACCCGGATCAGCCTCGCGGTGATGGTGGATCAGGCGCGCGCCCATACCCCGGCCGACCTGCAGCGCATCACCGCCCTGGTGAAGACCGCGATCGGCTTCGACGCCAAGCGCGGCGACAGCGTGCAGGTGGTGGCGATGCCGTTCCTCGGCAGCGGGGCGGCGCCGACCACCGCCGCTCGGCATGGCTGGCTCGGGATCAGCCTCGACAAGGCGGACATCCTGCGGCTGGCGGAAAGCGCGATCGTCGGGCTGATCGGGCTGCTCGCGCTGCTGCTGGTGCTGCGGCCGATGGTGCTGCGGCTGACCGCGCTTCCCGCTGCCGGGACCGGCGGCACCCTGCCGGCCCTGCCGGGCGCCGCCGCGCCCGCCGCCGCGCTGACGGCCGCGGCTGCGCCCGCGCT
>JAGWSV010000222.1 GCA_028869315.1 Rhodospirillales bacterium | reverse complement strand
TACTCGCGCACCCGCTGCACGATCACCTGCTTGGCGGTCTGCGCGGCGATGCGGCCGAAATCGATCGGCGGCAGCGGATCGACGATGAAATCGCCCACTGCTTTCTCGGGGAACAGCTTGCGCGCGACCGCGCTCGGCATCTGCGTCTCTTCGTTCTCGACCGTCTCGACGATCTCGGTCCAGCGGGACAGGCGGACGTCGCCGGTCTTGCGGTCGATGGTGGCGCGGATGTCCTTCTCGTGGCCGTATTTGGCGCGGCCGGCCTTCTGGATGGCCTGCTCCATCGCCTCGATCACTTCGTCGCGGTCGATGTTCTTCTCGCGCGCGACGGCATCGGCGACCAGCAGCAGTTCGGGGCGGGCAACGGCGGTGTCCATGGCGGTTCCTCAGTTCATGCCGTGCTTGGTGGGGTCCACCGGCGGGGCGGTGGCGGCAATCAGCGCGTCGGTCAGCACCAGGCGGGCGCGGCGCAAGGCAGCGAAGGGAAGCGCCACTTCGCGCCCGTCGTCCAGCCGCAAACGGGCTTCGGTGCCGTCGGCTCCCAGGATCGTGCCGGAAAACCGCTTCCGCCCGTCGATCGGCACCTCGGTCTCGGCGCGGGCCAGATGGCCGGCGAAGCGGGTCCAGTCCTTCGACCGGGTGAGCGGCCGGTCGATCCCGGCGGAGCTCACCTCCAGCGTCCAGGCGCCCGGCAGCGGGTCCTCCACGTCGAGCAGCGCGCCCACCGCGTGGCTGATCTTCTCGCAATCCTCCACCGCGATCAGCGAGCCATCGGTCCGGTCCGCCATCACCTGCACGGTGGGCCGCTCCCGCCCGAGGACCGCAACGCGCACCACCTCGTAGCCCATCGCTTCCAGGGACGGAGCGATCAGGGCGGTCAGGCGGGCCTCCAGCGGACGGGCGTCCGGGGACAGGGGCTTGCGGGCGGGATCAGGCAAACAAAAAAGGCGGCCGGTTAAGGCCACCCCTCCGTAAACGCGGCGGAGATTGAAGTTGTCACGAAGATAGCGGGTCGGGGGGGAAATGCAAGCTGGCCCGGTTTGCGGCGGCGGGTGTCGGTTTCATAAGGCGGCGCCGGCCCGCGCGCCGGCCCGGCTATGCCGCCGGGTCGTCCGCCTCGCCCGCCGCGCGGCGCTGCACGGTCGCGACCCGCAACGTGTTGGTGGTGCCGGAATGGCCGAACGGCACCCCGGCGGCCACCACGATCTCCGCGCCGGCGCCGGCGAAGCCTTCGGATTCGGCGATGCGGATGGCGCGGGCCACCGCGTCGCTCAGCGAATGCGCGTCCGGGCTGACGACGGCATGCACGCCCCACACCACGGCCAGCCGCCGCGCGGTGATCGCGTGCGGCGTCAGGCCGATGATGGCGCTGTCCGGCCGCTCCCGCGCCACCCGCAAGGCGGTCGCGCCGGACGCGGTGAACGCAACGATGGCCGCCGCGCCGGTCGTATGGCCGACCTGCCGCGCCGCGGCGGCGATCGCGCCCGCCGCCGAACGTTCCGGCTCCGGCCGGCTGGCGTCGATCATCGCGCGCCAGCCCTGGTCCTGCTCCACCCGGGCGACGATGCGGTCCATGATGTTGACCGCTTCGAACGGGTACTGCCCGGCCGCGGTCTCGGCCGACAGCATCACCGCGTCCGCGCCGTCGAACACCGCGGTCGCCACGTCGGACGCCTCGGCGCGGGTCGGCGCGGGGGCGGAGATCATGCTTTCCAGCATCTGCGTCGCCACCACCACCGGGCGGCCCAGCGCGCGCGCGGTGCGGACGATGCGCTTCTGCGCCAGCGGCACTTCCTCCGGCGGCAGCTCGACGCCGAGATCGCCGCGCGCCACCATCACCGCGTCCGACAGCCGCACGATCTCGTCGAGGTTCTCCAGCGCCTGCGGCTTCTCCATCTTGGTCATGATCCAGGCGCGGCCATCCGCGAGCCGTTTCGCCTCCGCCACGTCCTCGGGCCGCTGCACGAACGACAGGCCGATATAGTTGGCGCCGTGATCGAGCGCGAAGGCCAGGTCGGTGCGGTCCTTGTCGGTCAGCGCCGGGATCGGCAGCACGACGTCGGGCACGTTGACGCCCTTGCGGTCCGACAACGGACCGCCGACCACCACCTCGGTCTCCAGCGCGTCGGGGCGCTTGCGGGTGACGCGCAGGCGCAGCTTGCCGTCGTCGAGCAGCAGGGAGCAGCCGATCGAGGCGGCGGCGATGATCTCCGGATGCGGCAGGTTGACCCGCTGGGCGTTGCCGGGCGTGGCGTTGAGATCGAGCTTGAAGCCCTGCCCGGTCTGCAGGTGCACGCGCCCGCCGCCGAACTGGCCCACCCGCAGCTTCGGGCCCTGCACGTCGGCCAGGATGCCGATCGGGCGGCCGAAGCGCGCTTCCAGCTCGCGGATCATGGCGAAGCGCGCGGCGTGGTCCTCGTGCGTGCCATGGCTGAAGTTCAGCCGGAACACGTCCGCGCCGGCCTGGAACAGCCGCGCCAGCACCTCGGGCGAGGAGCTGGCCGGTCCCAGGGTCGCAATGATCTTGGTGCGCCGGCGGCGACGGATCTTCGGACGGACGGACATTGCGCTTCCTTCGTGATGCCGGCGGACGACCCCCTTCCGCCGCGGGAAGGGGGCAGGCGGTCAGAACGGCAGCTTCAGGCCCGGCGGCAGCGGCATCCCGGCGGTCAGCTTCTGCATCTCGGCCGCGTTGGTCGCCTCGATCTTGCGCCTGGCGTCGGCGTGGGCGGCGACGATCAGGTCCTGCAGCATCTCGGCCTCGGCCGGATCGACCACCTTCGGGTCGATCCGCAGGCGTTTCAGCTCGCCCTTGCCGGTCAGGGTCACGGCCACGAGCCCGGCGCCGGCCTCGCCTTCGATCTCCATGGCTTCCAGGCGCGCCTGCATCTCCTGCATGCGGTCCTGCATCTGCTGCGCCTGCTTCATCAGGCCGGCGAGGTTCTTCATGGGTCTGGCTCCATTGGCTCGGAGAGGTCGGTCGGTTCGCCGTCCATCGGTTCGGCGTCGGGCGGGGCGAAGTCCGGAATGTCGGGCGGGTCCGCGGGCAGGCCATAGGCGTCCGCGCCGGCGTCGTGCACCCCTTCGATGCGGGCGCCGGGAAACGCCTCCAGAATGGCGCGGACCAGGGGATGCTCGGCGGCGGCGGCGCGGCGCCCGGCATCGGCGGCGCCGCCCTGCTCGGCCAGGGTGGGCTCGCCCGGTTCGGCCGACAGCGCGATCGTCCAGCGGGTCCCGGTGGCGGCAAGCAGCAGGGCGGCGAGCTTCGGCGCCAGGTCGCGCGGCGCGTCCGGCAGCGGGCGCAGTTCGATCACCGGCGGGGCGAAGCGCACCACGTGCACGGAATGGACCAGGTGCGCGTGCAGCAGCGCCTCCCGCCGCTCGGCCACCAGCGCGGCGACGGCGCGGAAATTCGCCAGGCGCGGC
>JAGWSV010000221.1 GCA_028869315.1 Rhodospirillales bacterium | reverse complement strand
GGCACTTCGCGCTCAACCTGGTGCGAGCGGGGAAGGATAAGCGGTCGGTCAAGCTGCGGCGGAAAGTGGCGGGCTGGGACACGGGATACCTGGACGGTATCCTCGCCGAGAAAATCAGGTGAACTTGGATTCGAGGCCCTGCCCGCCCGGGGTGCGTCCTTGCGTGAAGATCGGCGCCGGCCCGCATCCCCAGGCACTCCTCAGGTATCCCGCCAGGGGTCATCCGGTCAGGGGTCATCCGGTCAGGGGTCATCCGGTCAGGGGTCATCCGGTCAGGGGTCATCCGGCCGGGGGCATCCGGCAAGCGGGGCATCCGATCCGGGGCACAGGCGGCGGCGCTGTCATCGCAGTGATCGGGGAGTTGCGGGCGGCGCGGATCGGCTGCTACCGGGGCGAGCGTCGCGTCGCGCGTCCCCCCAAAGGGCACTGCGGAGGGCGCGCCAGAGGGCATGGAGGAGGGCATGGTGGAGGTGAGCGTTCGCGTGGAAGTTGGCGTGTTCGCCTTGCCCGTCCCGCGGTCCTGATGGCGGTCTATACCGAGGTTTCGGACGAAGCGCTGGCGGCGTTCCTGACCGCCTACGACATCGGGCGGATGGTGGCCTTCCGCGGCATCGCCGAGGGCGTGGAGAACAGCAACTACTCGCTGCGCACCACCGGCGGCGACTTCATCCTCACCCTGTACGAGAAGCGGGTCGATCCGGCGGAACTGCCGTGGTTCCTCGGGCTGATGGACCATCTGGCGCGGCACGGAATCGTCTGCCCGCGCCCGGTGGCGGCGCGCGACGGCGGGGCGCTGCGCCCGCTCTGCGGCCGGCAGGCAGCGATCACCACCTTCCTTCCCGGCGTGTGGCCGCGACGGGTGCGGGTGGAGCATTGCGCCCCGGTGGGCGCGGCGCTGGCGGCGCTGCACCTGGCCGGGCAGGGCTACGCGCCGACCCGGGCCAACGCGCTGGGCCCGGCGGGCTGGGCGCCGCTGCTGGCGCGCTGCGGGGACGTAACGGAGGCGGTGCAGCCGGGCCTTGGCACCGAACTGCACGCCGCGCTGGACGCAATCCTGGCGGCCTGGCCCGCCGGCCTGCCGATCGGGCACATCCATGCCGACCTGTTCCCCGATAACGTGTTTTTTCTAGAAGGCGCGCTGTCCGGGCTGATCGACTTCTATTTCGCCGCCACCGACATCCTGGCCTACGACGTGGCGGTGTGCCTGAACGCCTGGTGCTTCGAAGCCGACGGCGCGCTGAACGTGACCAAGGCGCGCGCCCTGCTCGCCGGCTATGGCGGGGTGCGGGCGTTGTCGGCGGCCGAACGCGCGGCGCTGCCGGTGCTGTGCCAGGGGGCGGCGATCCGCTTCCTGCTGACCCGCCTGTACGACTGGGTGAACACTCCGCCGGGCGCGCTGGTTACCCGCAAGGACCCGATCGAGTATCTGCGCCGCCTGCGCTTCCACCGCGCCGCACCGGACGAGCACGCATATGGCATCTGAGCCGAAGGACAGGTCGCCGGCGCCAGAAGACCGTGTGGAGATCTGGACCGATGGCGGCTGCAAGCCCAACCCGGGCCCCGGCGGCTGGGGCGCGATCCTGCGGTTCCGCGATCATGAGCGGGAATTGTCGGGCGCCGATCCCGCGACCACCAACAACCGCATGGAGCTGACCGCGGCGCTGGCGGCGCTGGAGGCGCTGAAACGCCCCTGTGCGGTCCTGCTGCACACCGACAGCGAATACCTGCGCAACGGCATCACCCGCTGGCATGCCGGCTGGGTGCGGCGCAACTGGCGCAACGCGGCGGGCGATCCGGTCGCCAACATGGATCTGTGGCACCGCATCCTGGCCGCGGCGGCGGCGCACGAGATCGAGTGGCGCTGGGTGCGCGGCCACGCGGGCGACCGGATGAACGAGCGCGCCGACGCGCTGGCGACCGCGGCGCGGGAGCGGGCGGGGCGGTAGCGGGCGGACGCCGACGACTTGCCGCTGCGACTTATGACCGCTTGCGGTCACGATACCCTGTGCCGCCGGAGCTGAAGCTCCGACCCGGGAGCAGCAGGCTCACCCGCCCGCGCTGCCGGAGATCCGCTCCATCCCGCCCATATACGGCCACAGCACCTGCGGGATCAGCACCGATCCGTCCGCCTGCTGGTGGGTTTCCAGCACCGCGATCAGCGCCCGGCCCACCGCGACGCCCGAGCCGTTGAGCGTATGCACGAACCCGACCGGCTTGCCGTCCGCCCCGCGGAACCGCGCGCCCATCCGCCTTGCCTGGAAGTCCCGGCAGTTGGAGCAGGAGGAAATCTCCCGCCACGCCTGCTGGCCCGGCAGCCACACCTCCAGGTCGAAGGTCTTCGTCGAGCCGAAGCCGGTATCCCCGGCGCAGAGCACGATCCGCCGATAGGTGAGCTCCAGCAGCCGCAGGACGGTCTCGGCCGAAGCGGTCATGCGCTCGTGCTCGGCGGCGCTGTGGTCGGGATGGGTGATCGACACCAGCTCCACTTTGCGGAACTGGTGCTGGCGCACCATGCCGCGGGTGTCGCGCCCGGCGGCGCCTGCCTCGCTGCGGAAGCAATCCGTTAGCGCGGTCATCCGCCGCGGCAGGCTGACCTCGGGCAGGATCTCGCCCGCCACGGTGTTGGTCAGCGGCACTTCGGCGGTGGGGATCAGCCAGCGCCCGTCGGTGGTGCGGAACAGGTCGTCGGCGAATTTCGGCAACTGCCCGGTGCCGTACATCGCCGCGTCGTTCACCAGCGACGGCACCACCATTTCGGTGTAGCCGTGCTCGCGCGTGTGCACGTCGATCATGAACTGGCCGAGCGCGCGTTCCAGCCGCGCCAGCGCCCCGCGCAGCACCACGAACCGCGCGCCGGCGAGCTTCGCGGCGGCGGCGAAATCCATCAGTCCCAGCGCCTCGCCGATCTCGAAATGCTGCTTCGGCTGGAACCCGAGGTCGCGCGGCGTTCCGCTCTGCGACAGCACCAGGTTGGCGCGTTCGTCCGCCCCGTCCGGGACGTCCGGGTCGAGCACGTTGGGCAGCGCCTCCAGCACGCCGCGGATCGCCGCGTCCAGCGCGCCGGCGCGGGACTCGAGCCCCTCCATGTCGGCGCGCAGCACGGTGGCCTCGGCCTCCAGCGCGGCGGTGTCGGCGCCGCTGCGCTTGCCCTGGCCGATCTCCCGGGCCAGCGCGTTGCGGCGCGCCTGTTTTTCCTGCAACGCCGTCTGCGCCGCGCGCCGGTCGGCATCCTGCGCCAGCAGCGCGGCCGACACCGGGGCAAGCCCGCGGCGGGCCATCGCTGCGTCGAAGCCGGCGGGGTCGGTGCGGATCATGCGGATGTCGTGCATCGACCTAGTGTCCTGCCCCTGAAATGCCCTCGCGTGTCAGGGGCCAGCGGACCACTGAAAACAAGGAGCGCCTGTCCCGCCACACGATAACGATATCGCCGGGTCGGGACATCAGATCTCGGCCGGCTTGGGTTCGACCAGCCGTGCCATCAGCACCGAAATCTCGTAGAGCCCGATCAGCGGCAGCGCGAGGCTGACCTGGGTGAACACGTCTGGCGGCGCCAGGATCGCAGCGACGACGAACATCGCCACGTAGGCGTAGCGGCGGAACTTCTTGAGCCCGCCGGAGGTGACGATCCCCACCTTCGCCAGCAGGGTCAGCAGCACCGGCAGCTGGAACGTGAGGCCGAATGCGAAGATCAGCTTCATCACGAGGTCGAGATATTCGCTCACCCGCGGCAACAGCTCGATCGGCACGCCGCCGCCGCCGGTGGAGGATTGGAAGCTGGCGAAGAATTTCCAGGCGAACGGAAACACCACGTAATAGGCCAGCGCCCCGCCCAGCAGGAACAGCACCGGGCTCGATACCAGGAACGGCAGCAGCGCCCGCTTCTCCGAACGGTAAAGCCCCGGCGCGATGAACAGCCAGAGCTGGCTGGCGATGATCGGAAAGGCGGTAAAGGCGGCGCCGAACATCGCCACTTTGATCTTGGTGAAGAACACCTCGTAGAGCTGGGTGTAGATCAGATGCGGCGTGTGCATCCCCTGGCCTTCCAGCACGTGTGCCAGCGGCTCCGCCAGGAAGTAGTATATTTGTCCAGAGAAATAATAGCAAATTCCGAACATAACCATGAACGCGGCGATCGAGTACATCAGCCGGCGCCGCAGCTCCAGCAAATGCTCGAGCAGCGGCATCGGCTTGTCGTTGATGGGGTCTTCGATCGGTGCCTGCTGGTCCACGTCGGATCCGGATGCTGGGGTGGTCGGGCTCAGTGCGCGTCGAGCGTGGCGCCGTGCCGCCGGGTCGGTGCCGGCGAAGCGTCGGCCGCAGGAGCGTCGGGCGCCGGCGGATCGGCGGCGGGAGCGTCGGAAGCGGGAGCCTCGGCGACGGGCGTATCGGCCGAAGGCGTGTCGGCAGCGGGCGTGTCGCCAGTGGGCGTGTCGCCAGTGGGCGTGTCGCCAGTGGGCGGGTCGGATGCGACCGCGTCGGGTGCCGGCGTGAAAGCCGGTCGGACGAGGCGGGGAGTGGCGAAGCCGGGCGGCACGAAACCGGGCGGCACGAAGGCCGGGGCCATCGGGCGCGTGTCCGCTGCCGCCTCTCCATCATCCGCATTCGCCGTGTCCGCGGCTGTGTTCTTCTCCGGACGGGTGTAGGCCGGCGGCACGAAGGCCGGCACCTCGGCGGGCGCCGTCGGGTCGGCGTCTTCGGGGCGCGGCATGTCGGTGGCCGAAAGCTCGCCGACAGCCTCGGCCTCGGTGCCGGCGATGGCGTCCGCGCCGTAGGCGGTCGGCGCGTCGTCGGTGAAGCTCGAGCGCAGGCTGCCGTCGGAATCGATCGTCCGTTCCAGCGCGTCGGCAACATTTAGGTTGCGGAACTCGTTCAGCGTGTCGCGCACGTCGCCGAGATTCGCCTCGCGCATCATCTCGTCCACATGGCCCTGGAATTCCGAGGCCATGCGGCGGGCTTTCTTGATTGTGCCGGAAATCGCGCGGACAGCCGCCGGCATGTCCTTCGGCCCGATCAGCACGAGCGCGACGGCGACGATAACGGCAAGCTCAGACCAGGAGAAGTTGAACATGAGTGAAATGCGGCTCCAGGGCGGCTAGCTAGCAGGAAACCGCGCGCGCGGAAACACGTGCCGGTCCACGCCTGCCGGTCCACGATGGCGGACCCGCTGCGGACCCGCTGGGGAAACCGCGGAACCCGGCGCGACGGGCGACCGGGCCGGCGCGGCTCAGCCCGTCCCCTCGGTCGGCGCGCCCGGGTCGTCCGGCTCCGCCGGCGCTGCCGGCGCGGCGCCGTCCCCGGGCTCGGCTGGCGCCGTCGCCGGGGTGGGCGGCTCTTCCGGCAGGGTCGCGGCCTCGTTCAGCAATTCCTCGCGGCGCGGCAGTTCGCGCAGGTCGGCAAGGCCGAATCGGGTCAGGAAGGCTGCGGTGGTACCCCACAAAGTGGGCCGCCCCGGGGTCTCCCGGCGGCCGCGCGGGGCGACCAGCTCGGCCTCCAGCAGCGCGTCGAGGCTGTTCTGGGACAGGCTGGCGCCGCGTATTTCCTCGATTTCCGCGCGGGTGACCGGCTGATGGTAGGCGATGATCGCCAGCGCCTCCATCGCCGCGCGCGGCAGGCGGCGCGGCACCTCGATCACTTTGCGCAGCGCCGGGGCAAGATCGGGGGCGGTGCGGAACTGCACGCCGCCGCCCACCATCGCCAGTTCCACGCCGCGGCCGGCGTAGCGGGTCCGCAGGGCCTCCAGCACGGCGGCGACGTCGGCGCCCTCCGGCAGCAATGCGGCCAGCGCCTGCGGCGCCACCGGCCCGGCCGCCGCGAAAACCGCCGCCTCGGCCAGGCGCAGCCAGTCCGCTGGGATGCGGGCCGCCTCGGCGCCCGTGTCGGCCGGGCTGCCGGCGCCGGCGGTGTGATCGGGGGTGTCGCTCATGCCGGCGCCGCGGCGGGGACCGTCGGACGCAGCCGCAGCGGGCCGAACGGTCGGTCCTGCTGCAGCTCGACCGCGCCGTCGCGCGCCAGTTCCAGCCCGGCGAGCAGGGTGCTGGCCAGCGCGGCCTTGCGCTCGGTGGGCGTGGCGGCGAAATCGGGCAGGAACTGTTCCAGGCTCGCGCCGTCCGGCAGGCTGCCGAGCAGGATCCGCAGCCGGGCCAGTGCGTCCTGCACGGTCCAGACGGTCAGCGGGCGCGGGCGGTAGCGCTGCTTGCCGCCGCCGCGGCGGAGCGCGCCCAGATAGGCGCGCAGCAGCGCCGGCAGGCTCAACGCGAGGCCGGAGCGGTCGATTTCCGTGTGGTCTTCGGGTGCGCCGCGGGCGAACACGTCCCGGCCCAGCGCCGGCCGGTCGCCCAGCCAGCGCGCGGCGGCGCGAATCGCCATCAGGTCCCGCAGCCGGGCGGCCAGCACCTCCGCCGCCTCCTCGGCTTCCTCCGCCGCGGCGCTGTCGGCGGGCAGCAGCAGGCGGGACTTCAGCCAGGTGAGCCAGGCGGCCATCACCAGCCAGTCGGCGGCGAGCTCCAGGCGCACCTGCCGGGCGCCCTCGATCACCGCCAGATACTGCTGGACCAGCGCCAGGATGGAGATCCGCGCCAGGTCGACCTTCTGCGCCCGCGCAAGGTCCAGCAGCAGGTCGAGCGGACCTTCGAACCCGTCGAGCCGCAGCATCAGCGCGCCCGCGCCGCTTTCGTCGGGCGTGGCGCCGATGGGCGTCGCGTCTGGCGCAGGATCGGCCGCCGGCGCCGCGGGATCAGAGGAACTGTTCATGCATCGGGGGGCCGATATGGTGCCCCGCAAGGCCCAGCACCAGCCGCAATGCCCAGGGCAGCACCCGGCCGAGGGCTGCGCGGAACGGGTCGAACCGGATGCCGAACTCGGCAAGCGCGGTGGGCAGCAGGAATACCACCAGCAGCACGATCACGATGCCGGCGCGCTCCATCCGCGCCCAGGCCTGCGCCAGCTTCAGCGGCAGCAGGCCGACCGCGATGCGGCCGCCGTCGAGCGGTGGAATCGGGATCAGGTTGAACAGCCCGAGCACCAGATTGTACAGGATGAACGGCAGCAGGAAGGCGCTGAGCAGCGGGTGCAGCGCGGCGGCGCGGTCCAGGTAAGTGAAAACGCCCGGTACCGGCCCGGCGGCGCCGGGCAGCAGCAGAGCGCCCAGGAAGGCGAGGGCGAAGTTCATCCCCGGCCCGGCCGCGGCCACGAGCATCATGCCGCGCCGCGGATCGCGGAACTTCCACGCTGCCACCGGCACTGGCTTGGCCCAGCCGAACATGAAGACCACCCGTCCCAGGGTCAGCAACTGGCCGAGCAGCAGCACGCCCGGCAGGATCAGGGTACCCATCGGATCGACATGGCGCAGCGGGTTGAGCGACAGCCGCCTGGCGTCGCGTGCGGTGGTGTCGCCCAGCGCCAGGGCGGCGTAGCCGTGCGCCGCCTCGTGCAGCGTGATGGCAAGGATGGCGGCGATCGCCGCCAGCGCGATGTCGCGGATGGTGTCGATCACGCGGGTGGCCGGGATGCGATTGGCCGGGAGGCGAGCAGCCGGTCCCGCTCGGCGGCGAGTGCCGCCTGGTCGAGCGGGCGGCGGCGGTCGGTGGCCAGGGCGCGCGCCGCCGCCAGCCGCGCTGCCGCCGCCGGGGTGAACGGTGGACAGGCATCCAGCAGCGCCGCCGTGGCCGCAATCTCGCCGCTGCAATAGAGCGCGAGGTCGCACCCCGCGGCGAGCGCGGCCCGGGCGAGGTCGGCAGGCGCGCCGGACAGCGCGCGCATCGCAAGGTCGTCGGTCACCAACACTCCCATGAAGCCGATCCGGCCCCGAATGATCCGCCCGATCACCGCCGGAGACAGGGTTGCGGGCAGTGCCGCGTCCCAGGCGGGGAACAGGATATGCGCTGTCATGGCCCAGGGGAGGTCGGCGTTCAAGGCGAACGGCGCCAGGTCGGGGGCGGTGACAGGGTCGGTGGCGGGGGCGGTGCCGGGGTCGCCGCCGGCCACCACGGGCAGCGCGAGGTGGCTGTCGGCGGTGGCGCGGCCGTGGCCGGGCGCGTGCTTCATCACCGGCTGGACGCCGGCCGCCAGCAGGCCCTCCGCCATCGCCCGGCCGAGGCGGGCAATCAGCGCCGGATCGGCGCCGAAGGCGCGGTCGCCGATCACGTCGGAGGCGCCGGGAAGCCGGCGGTCGAGCACCGGGGCGGTGACGACGTCGAAGCCGGCGGCGGCCGCCTCGGCGCCGATCAGCGCGCCGTGGCACCAGGCAGCACGGGCGGCGCCGTCCGGGTCGGCCGCCGCGCAGGCCCCGAAAGCGGCCGCGGGCGGGTGGGCGCGCCAATGCGGCGGCCGCAGCCGGGCCACCCGGCCGCCTTCCTGATCGACCATCAGCAGGGCGTCGGCCGGCAGCAGGCGCCGCAGGGCCGCGACGAGGGCGGCGAGTTGCGGTGGGTCCTGAATGTTGCGGGCGAACAGAATGACGCCCGCGGGCGGATGGCTGCGAAGGAGGGCAGCCTCGTCGGCGGTGAGCGCGGGCCCGGCGAGGCCGATCAGGGCGGGTTTCACCTGCCCAGGGTGGAACTGAGTGGGGAGCTACGTGGTGGCAGGCAGTCGGTCCCAGTCACCGTCTGGCTTGCGGCATACAACTCCTGCATCTCCCTGAACCGGACGACGACCCATGATATAGCAGCTCGCTTGAACCTTCCGGCAAATCTCTTCGCGGATCGGTGTCGGAGACGGGGAGGGATGGCTCCGGCGCCCCGCGTGCTTCGCCTTCCCGAAGACGTCGTGCGCGGCGGTGCCGCGCGTCTTCCGACCGGTCCGGCCGTCTCAGAACGGGGTTACGTCGCAGGCGGCGCCGCCGGCGCGCAGGCTGGCGCAGAAGCGGTGCGCCTGGGCGGCGCCGGCGAACCAGCCGGTCCGCACCCGCCACCACTCCCGGCCGCCGACGGTGGCATGGGCCAGGATCAGCCGGTGTCCGGCCAGCACGCCGGGAAAGCGGCGGCGCAACGCCCGCCATTCCGCTTCCGCCGCGGCGCGCGATTGCAGGGCGGCGAGTTGCACCTGCGTCCCGCCCGATGCGGCGGCCGGAGAAGGCGCCTGCCCCGGTTGGCTGTGCCCCAGCTCGCTCCGCGTCGGCTGTCCGGGTGCCGCCGGGGATGCGGCGACCGACCGCGCCCTGCCGGATGGCGCCGGGCCGGGAGCGGGCGCCGCGATCAGGCTGACGCCGGAGGTCGGCGGCTGGAACGCCGGCGGCAGCGGCAGCGCCGGAGACGCCGGCGCGGACGCCGTGGCGCCTTGGTTGGGTCCGGCCGCGCCGGGCGTCGTGCCGCCAGGGGCCGCCGGTCCGCGCAACGCCAGCAAATCGGGCCGCTCCGGCGCCGGCATCGGTTTGCCCGCATCCGCATCGCGGCCGTTATGGGAGGGATCGAAGATCGACTGGTCGGCCCCGGTGACCTTCATTCCGCCCGGGTTCGCCGGCTTCACCCGCAGCGGCCCGGCCGGCGGGGCGATCACCGGGATGCCGCCGGCCGCGCCGCCGCCGCCCGACATCGACCAGGCGCCGATCAGCACCAGCAGCGCCCCGCCCAGCCCGGCGGCGATGAACACCAGCCGCCGCGTGGCGGGGTCCATCCCGCGCTGGCGCGAAACCCGGTAGGCGGGGGTGCGGAGTTGGATATCGTCGGACACGACCTGACCTCGCTGACACGTCTTGCAGGCGGCGGGGTGCGACGGTCAGCGCATCTCCTCGACCGGGGCCGCCCCCATCACGGCCAGACCGGAACGGATCACCGTCGCCGTCGCTGCCACCAGGACCAGCCGGGCCAGGGTTTCTTCCCGCCGGTCGGGCTGCAGGAAGCGCAGCGCCGCATCGTCCTTGCCGCGGTTCCACAGCATATGAAAATCAGCAGCCAAGTCATAGAGGAAAAACGCGATCCGGTGCGGTTCGCGGGCCAGGGCCGCGCCTTCGACCGTGCGTGGCCAGACGCTCAGGCGGCGGATCACGGCCAGTTCCGGCTCGGCGGTGAGGCTTTCCAGCCCGACTTCGGCCAGCGCTGCGTCCGCGATTGCGGCGGCGCCCAGCATCTCTGCCGCCGCGCGCAGGACGGAGCGGCAGCGGGCATGCGCGTACTGGACGTAGAACACCGGGTTGTCGCGGGTCTGCGCGATCACCGCGTCCAGGTCGAACTCCATCTGCGCGTCGGCCTTGCGGGTGAGCATGGTGAAGCGCACCGCGTCCTTGCCGACTTCGTCGATCAGGTCGCGCAACGTCACGTAGCTGCCGGCGCGCTTGGACATGCGCACGGGCACGCCGCCGCGCACCACGTGCACGATCTGGCACAGCACGGCTTCCAGCGCCGTCGTGCCGTGCGACACCGCGGCGACGGCCGCCTTCAGCCGCGACACGTAGCCGCCGTGGTCGGCGCCCAGCACGTCGATCAGCAGCGTGAAGCCACGCTCGACCTTGTCGGCGTGGTAGGCGATATCGTTAGCGAAATAGGTGTTGGAGCCGTCCGACTTGCGCAATGGCCGGTCCACGTCGTCGCCGAAACGGGTGGCGCGGAACAGGGTCTGCGGCCGCGGCTCCCAGTCGTCCGGCGTCTTGCCCTTGGGCGGCTCCAGAACGCCTTCGTAGATCAGCCCGTCGCCGCGCAGCCGTTCGATCAGCGTATCGGCGGCGCCGGTTTCCACCAGGCCCCGTTCGGAGGTGAACACGTCCTGGACCACGCCGAGCGCGGCGAGGTCCTCGCGCACGGAACGCATCATGGCGGCGATGGTGTGGTCGCGTACGGTTGCGAGCCAGACATCCGGTGGTGCGGCGGTTTTCGTCGCGCTCGCCAGCGCCGCGCCGTGCCGCGCCGCGAGTTCGTTGCCGACGGGCACGAGATAGTCGCCGCGGTACTGCAGCCCGCCCGGCACCGTGTTCGCATACTCGTCCTCGGTGAGCGGCGTGCCGATCGCCTGCAGGTAGCGCCAATAGGCGGCCCAGGCGAGCGCGGTCACCTGCGCGCCGGCGTCGTTGATGTAGTATTCCTTGGTCACCGCGTAGCCGGCCTTGGCGAGCAGGTTCGCCAGCGCATCGCCGACCACGGCGCCGCGACAATGGCCGATGTGCATCGGTCCGGTCGGGTTGGCGGAGACGTATTCCACGTTCACCTTCTGCCCGGCGCCCGCGCTGCCGTCGCCATATGCCTCGCCGGCGCGCAGGATCGCCGGCAGCACCGCGCGCAGCGCGTCGGGACGGAGGCGCAGGTTGACGAAGCCGGGGCCGGCCGGCGTGGCCTCGGCGATCTCGGGAGCGGCGCGCAGCGCGTCCGCCAGCGCAGCGGCGATCTCCGCCGGCTTGCGGCGCGCCGCCTTGGCGGTGACCATCGCCGCGTTGGTTGCCATGTCGCCATGGGCGGGATCGCGCGCAGGAGACACCTCCACCCGTGATGCGGCCTCCTCCGTCAGGTCCGGCAGGACCTGCTGCAGCGTGTGCAGCACACGCGCGCGGAGCGCGGCAAAAAGATCGGTCATGAAAACAAGTCCCTTCGAAACAAATGGTCCCGTCGAACCAACGGTCCTGTCGGCTGCGGGCGGTTCACCCGGTCACGGCGAGATCGGTGAGCCGGCGATACTCGTCGATCGCGTAGCGGTCGGTCATCCCGGCAACATAGTCCCCCACCGTCGCCGCCGCGCGCGCGCCGCCCGCCTCGCCGGCGCGTGCGCGCCAGTCGTCCGGCAGCAGGGAGGGATCGGCGAGCAGCAGGCGATACAACTCCCCGGTCAGCCGCCTGGCCTTGCTCGTCATGCGGTTCACCCGCCAGTGGCGATACATCCGCGCGTGGAGGAATTCCTTGATCGCCCGGTTCGCCTCCTCCATCGGCGGGCTGAAGGCGACCATCCTGCGCCGGGCGCGGCGCACCGCGTCGGCGTCGGCCGGGGCCAGCTTCGCCAGCCGCCGCCCGCTTTCCGCGATCACGTCGTTGACCAGGGCGTTGATGACCCGGCGGATGGTCTCGTGGCGCAGCCGCGGCGGCGGAACGTCGAGGCTAGCGCGGCGGGCGGCGGCCAGCGCGTCCTGCACCACCGGCAGGTGGCCGATCTCCTCGAAGCCGAACAGCCGGGCGCGCAACCCGTCATCGAGGTCGTGGCTGTGATAGGCGATGTCGTCGGCCAGCGCCGCGACCTGGGCTTCCGCCCCGGCATGGGTGGTGAGATCCAGCTTCTGGCGCTGATCGTATTCGGCGATATAGGCCGGCGGCTTGGGCAGCGGGCCGTTGTGCTTCACGAGACCCTCCAGGGTCTCCCAGGTCAGGTTGAGGCCGTCGAAAGCGGCGTAGCGGCTTTCCAGCAAGGTGACCACGCGCAGGCTCTGGGCGTTGTGGTCGAAGCCGCCGAACGGAGCCATGCCCTGGTTCAGCGCTTCCTCCCCCGCATGGCCGAAAGGCGGATGGCCGAGATCATGCGCCAGCGCCACGGCTTCCGTCAGGTCCTCATCCAGCCCGAGCGCGCGGGCGATCGAGCGGGCGATCTGCGCCACCTCGATCGAATGGGTCAGCCGGGTGCGGAAGAAGTCGCCCTCGTGGTTGACGAAGACCTGCGTCTTGTACTGCAGCCGGCGGAAGGCGGTGGAGTGGATGATGCGGTCGCGGTCGCGCTGATAGGGCGAGCGGGTCGGGGCTTCCGGCTCCGGGTGGAGCCGGCCGCGCGAAGCGGCGGGGGAGACCGCGTACGGGGCGGACCCTGGGGACAGGCCGGGGGACATGGCAGCGGGCTTACACCGGGCGGGGGAGGGGTTCAAACGCGCCCCGAGGCCGGGCCGGACGGGACGCGCCGCCCGGCCTCCTCGGATCGCCTCCCG
>JAGWSV010000220.1 GCA_028869315.1 Rhodospirillales bacterium | reverse complement strand
GGCACCGCCTGCGGCGGGCACGCGGCATCGCCCGGCGCCGGGCGGCGCCCGTGCGGCGTCCCGCGGCGCGTGCGTCGGGCTGCCGATGACGCCGGCCGATTCGCCCCGGGCGTCAGCGTCGGAACCTGTCCAGGATCGCACCAACTGGTCCCGCACCCTTTGGGTGATGGTGGGGATCCAGTTCGTCATGACCATGTCGTTCACCGTGCTGAGCCCGATCCTGCCGCTGTTCCTGCCGGTTCTCGGCGTTCGCGCGCCGGCGGCGATCGACCTCTGGACCGGCATCCTGGCGGCGACGACGCCGTTCGTGGCGGCCTTCGTCTCGCCGCTCTGGGGCAGGCTCGCCGACCGGCGCGGGCGCAAGCTGATGCTGCTGCGCTCCAGCCTGGCGATCAGCGTGTTCACGGCGCTGATGGGGCTGTCGCAGAATGTCTGGCAGTTCCTCGCGTTCCGCGGGCTGATGGGGGCGTTCGCGGGGTTCTCGGCCGCCGCCATCACCCTGGTCGCGAGCCAGGTGCCCGAACGCCGGCTCGGCTTCGCCCTGGGGTGGCTCAGCACCGGCCAGCTGGTCGGCGGGCTTGTCGGGCCGATCGTCGGCGGGGTGATCGCCGATGCGTCGGGCAGCTACCGGGTGCCGTTCTTCGTGACCGGGTTCCTGGCCTCGGTGAGCATGATCCTGGCCAAGATCCTGGTGCAGGAACGCTTCGTGCCCGCCAAGGCCGGCGCGCGCCGCGGGTCCGCCTTCGGTGCCATCCGGGTGCTGACAGGCTCCGCCGGCATGCTGCCGCTTTTTGTCGTGCTGCTGCTGGCGCAGTTCAGCGTGCGGACGGTGCAGCCGGTGATCACGCTCTATGTGCAGCTTCTGGTCGGCAATCCGGCGAACCTCGCGACCCTGGGGGGGCTTGCCTTCTCGGTCACCGGGCTCGCCGACGTGATCGCCTCGCCGTTCCTCGGCAAGCGCAGCGACGTGCTCGGCTATCGCCGCGTGCTGCTGATCAGCCTGTTGGGGGCCGCGCTGTTCAGCGTCCCGCAGGCTTTCGCCACCACCTATTGGGTGTTCGTCGCCGAGCGCTTCGGGGTCGGCATGTTCATCGGCGGCATCCTGCCGACGGCGAACGCGCTGGTCGGGCGCATGGTGGCCTCCTCCGACCGCGGGCTGGTCTACGGGCTGACGGCATCGGCGACCTTTCTCGGCAATTCGCTGGGCCCGCTCACCGGCGGCGCGGTCGCCGCCGTGCTGGGGCTGCGCTGGGTCTTCCTGGTTACCGCGGCGGCGCTGCTGGCGAACCTGGTCTGGGTCTGGGTCGGCGTGCCGGCCTCGGTCGACGACATCATCGACTGACGCCCGGGCCATCGGGCGGCGGGTGCGCCTTCGGCGCCGCGGCCGCGGCACGCGCCCGTCCGGCCATGGCGCCGTTCCGGCCCGCTATGCTACATCCGCAGCGCACCCGGGCCGCTTGCCCGCGACGGGATAGGACATATTCGATGCGCACTCGGCTTCTGGGCCCCTCGTTGCTTGCCGCGTCCGTCGCGCTCGGGCTGTGCGGCGGCTTCGGCCCGCCTGCCGCGTTCGCGGCCAATTATCTCCAGCGGGCGCACCGGGCGCTCGCCAAGGGCGACCTGCAGACCGCGCAGATCGAGCTCCGCAACGCGGTCCGCCAGGACCCGCAGAGCGGCGAAGCCCGCTTCCTTCTGGCCGAGGTGCAGCTGGAGCTGGGCAACCCGGCCGCCGCCGAGACCCAGGCCAAGGCCGCCGTGGCGCGCGGATACGACGACCGTCAGGTGATCCCGGTGCTCGCCCAGGCGATGCTGGCGCAGAACCACGCGCGCGCGCTGCTGGCGCAACTGGTGGCGAACCGCACCGACAAGGTGGCGGACTCCGCGATCGAGGTCGCCCGCAGCGCCGCCTATCTCGCGCTCGACGAGGCGGACAAGGGCGCCGCCGCCCTCGCCAAGGCCGAGACGCTCGATCCCGGCAACGCCGATGCCTGGATCGCGGACGCGCGGCTGGCGCTTGCGCGCGGCCAGGTGGCGGCGGCCAGGCAGAAACTCGATCGCGGGCTGGCCGCGGACCCGAAATCGGTGGCCGGGCGCACGCTCAAGGCGCAGCTCATGGCGATCGACCGGGACGTTCCGGGCGCGCTGAAGCTGCTGGGGACCACGATCAGCGACCATCCGCCGGCTGTCCCGGCCCGGCTGCTGCGCGCCAACCTGCTGATCGCGCAGGGCAAGTTCGATGCCGCCAGGTCCGACGACGATGCGGTGCTGAAAGTGCTGCCGAACAACGTCGAGGGGCTGTTCCTGCGCGCGGTGCTGCTGCACCAGGCGGGCAAGAACAGCGAAGCGGATCTGTTGCTGGACCGGCTGCAGCCGATCTTTCCGCGTCTGACCAAAGGCTGGTTCCTGCAGGCCGCGGTCAAGGAGGCGCTTGGCCAGGACCAGGCCGCCGCCGCGGCCGCGCGGCGCTACGTGGGCCAGGTGCCGGACGACGTCAACGGCGCCAAGTTGCTGGCGCAGATCGAATTCAAGCTGCAGCGTCCCGACCAGGCGATCCCGCCGCTGGCCAAGCTGGTGGCGGACGGCAAGGCGGATGCGCAGGCCTACGACATGCTCGGCCGGGCCTACGCCGCGGTCGGCGCGCCGGCCGAGGCCGTCAAGGACTTCACCGAGGCGGCGAAACGCGCACCGAACGATGCCGGGGTGCAGACCCAGTTGGCCTCGACGCTGCTGCAGATCGGCCGCCCGGATGCGGCGGTCGCGGCGCTGGAGCACGCGCTGACGATCGATCCGAAACAGCCGCAGGTGGGCGAAGCGCTGTTCCTCGCCGCGCTCAAAACCGGCGACCTCGACAAGGCCGCCGCCGCGCTCGCGAAGGTGCGCGCCGCGCAGGGCGATACGCCGGTGGTGCGCAACCTCGAAGGGCTGCTGCAGCTGGCCCGGCTCGACCTGGCCGCCGCCAAGGCGACGTTCCAGCAGATCGTTGCGCAGGACCCGAAATTCATGCCGGCGCGGATCAACCTTGCGCGCACCGAGGCGATGCAGGGCGACGAGGCGGGATATCTGGCGATCCTGGGCGCGATCCTGCAGCAGTCGCCGGCGGCGGAACCGGCGCTGACCATGCTGGTCACTGCGCTGCAGGCGAAAAGCGAACCGGGCGCCGCGATCGCGGCGCTGGAGAAGGCGCACCAGGCGGAGCCCAAGAACATGCCGCTGGTGCTGCGGCTTGGGGACCTCTACATCCGCCAGCACCAGCCGGAAAAAGCGCTGGAACTGGCCCAGGCGGCGGCGCCGCACGGCGATGCCGGCCCGGAGGTGCTCGGGCTGCAGGCGGCCGCGCAGATCGCGCTCAAGCGCTCGAACGCGGCGCAGGCGACCCTGGCCAAGCTGTTGGCGGCGCGGCCGCGGGCATTGGGCGCGCGGCGCGAACTGGCGGCCCTGAAGATCAAGGCGGGCGACTATGCGACGGCGCGCGACCTGATCCGGGCCGGGATCGCGCTGGCGCCGAACGACTACCAGCTTTATCTCGACGACGCGCTGATCGACCTCAAGCAAACCGGTCTCGACGCCGCGCTCGCCACCGCCCGGACCTTGCGCGACGAGGATCTCGGCTTCCAGCCGTTGCAGGCGCTGCCCGGGGACGTCTGCATGGCGGCCAAGAATCCGGCCCGGGCGGTGACGGAATATCAGACCGCCCTGGCACAGCATCCGTCGCTGCTGCTCGCCGGCCGCCTCGCCGGGGCGTTGCAGCGCGAGGGCAAGAAGGCGCAGGCCGTCGCGGTGCTGAAGGACTGGCTCGCCAAGCATCCGGACGACGTGCAGGTGGCCGGCCTGCTCGCGACCATGGACATCGCGGGCAAGAACTACGCAGAGGCGAAGACCTATCTGCAGCAGGTCCTGGCCAAGGCGCCGCATGATCCGGGCTCGCTGAACAATCTCGCCTGGGTCGATCAGAAACTGGGCGACGCCGCCGACTCCCGCAAGCTTGCCCGGCAGGCCTATCTGCTGCAGCCTGGGCCGCAGACGGCGGACACCCTGGGCTGGATCCTGACCACGGGCGGCGAGCCCGCCCAGGGGGTGATCCTGCTGCGCCAGGCGCATGCCGGGTCCAACGATCCGCGCATCGCCTATCACTACGCGGTGGCGCTGCACGACAGCGGCGCGACCGCCGCGGCGATCCCGCTGCTGCGCCAGGTCGTCGGCGCGAAAGGCCAGTTCCATGAAAAGACCGAGGCTGCGGTGCTGCTGTCCCGCCTGACCAAGGGCGCGGCAAAGGGCTCGTGAGTGCGCCGGTCCGGCTGCTGACGTTCTCGTCCCTCTATCCGAACGCGGCGCAGCCGAACCACGGCGTGTTCGTGGAAAACCGGCTGCGCCACCTGCTCGGCAGCGGCGGCGCGGAAAGCACCGTGCTGGCGCCGGTGCCGTGGTTTCCCTTCACCGGGGCGCGGTTCGGTGCCTGGGCCGCGTTCGCGCGGGCGCCGCGGGCGGAAACCCGGCACGGCATCGCCGTGCACCATCCGCGGTTCCTCGTGCTCCCGCGGGTCGGCATGAACCTGGCGCCCTGGCTGCTGTACCGGGCCGCGCTGCCCGCGGCGCGCCGCCTGCTGGCCGCCGGCGTGACGTTCGACGCGATCGATGCGCATTACGTCTATCCGGACGGGGTGGCGGCGGTGTGGCTCGGCCGCGCGCTGGGCCGGCCGGTGGTCGTCACTGCGCGCGGGACCGACGTGAACCTGATCCCCCGCTATGCCGTGCCGCGCCGGCTGATCCAGCGGGCGATCGCCGGTGCGGCCGCATTGGTCGCCGTGAGCGGGGCGCTGCGCGACGCGCTGCTGGAGCTCGGCGCGCCGCCCGAGAAGGTGACCGTCCTGCGCAACGGTGTCGACACCACGTTGTTCCGCCCGCCGGCCGACCGTGCCGCGGCGCGGGCGGCGCTGGGGCTTGCCGGTCCGACCCTGATTTCCGTCGGCCATCTCATCGAGCGCAAGGGCCATCACCTGGCGGTCGAGGCGCTGGCCGGCCTGCCGGGCTGGTCCCTGCTGGTGGTGGGCGAAGGACCGGAGCGGGCGCGGCTGGAGGCGCTGGCCGCGCGTGCGGACCTGGCCGGCCGGGTGCGGCTGCTCGGCGCGCGCCCGCATGCGGAGCTGCCCGGCCTGTACGGCGCGGCCGATGCGCTCGTGCTCGCGTCCTCGCGTGAGGGCTGGGCCAACGTCCTGCTCGAATCGATGGCCTGCGGCACGCCGGTGGTTGCCAGCGACATCTGGGGCAATCCCGAAGTGGTGCGGGCGCCGGAAGCCGGGCGGATCGTCCGGCGCGACGCCGCGGCGATCGCCGCCGGCGTGACGGATCTGATGGCGGCGGCCCCCGATCGGGCGGCGACCCGCGCCTATGCCGAGGGGTTCGGCTGGGGCCCGACGACCGAGGGCCAGCTTGCGCTGTTCCGCCGGTTGGTCGCCGGCCGCTCCGGTTGAGGCACCGCCTTTGCGGCAGTCGTGTGTGGCTTGAAAAGAAAGTCGGCGCCGGCCCGCACCCCCACCCGGCCACCCAATGCCAATATACTGACGTTGGGTGGCCGGGTGGGGGTGCGGGCCGGCGCCGACGTTCAAACCCCGGCACCGCCTTTGCGGCGCGTTCATGGACAGGTCATACAGCGGTTGGTAGAAGCCCCGGGGCCGCAAGACGCCCCGGACGACGCTGCCGGGGCCGCCGTGCCGCGCCCCGAACGCCTGCGCCCTGATCGCGCCGCCGCGCGCCCCCCCGTGGATGGACCGCCATGAAGATCGTCGCCTGCAACAGCAACCGTCCGCTGGCCGAGGCGGTGGCAGCCACCCTCAACCTGCCGCTCACCCGTGCCTCGGTGCGCCGCTTCGCCGATATGGAAGTGTTCGTGGAAATCCACGAGAACGTCCGCGGGGAGGACGTGTTCGTGATCCAGTCCACCTCCTATCCGGCGAACGACAACCTGATGGAACTGCTGATCACGCTGGACGCGCTGCGCCGCTCCTCGGCGCGGCGGGTCACCGCAGTCATTCCGTATTTCGGCTATGCGCGGCAGGACCGCAAGACCGCGTCGCGCTCGCCGATCAGCGCCAAGCTGGTCGCCAACCTGATCACCGAGGCCGGCGCCAACCGCGTGCTGACGATGGACCTGCACGCCGCGCAGATCCAGGGCTTCTTCGATATCCCGGTCGACAACCTCTATGCCGCACCGCTGTTCTCGCGCGACATCCAGGAGCGCTATCACGGCCGGGACGTGATGATCGTCTCGCCCGACGTCGGCGGCGTGCTGCGGGCCCGCATGATCGCGACCCGGCTCAACTGCGACCTTGCGATCATCGACAAGCGGCGCGAGCGCGCGGGCGTGTCGGAAGTGATGAACGTGATCGGCGAGGTCGAGGGGCGGGACTGCATCCTGGTGGACGACATCGTCGATTCCGGCGGCACCCTGTGCAATGCGGCCGAGGCGCTGATCCGGCAGGGCGCGCGTTCGGCGAGCGTCTACGTCACCCACGGGGTGCTGTCGGGCGGCGCGGTGGCGCGGGTGGCGTCCTCGCCGATCGAGATGCTGACGATCACCGATTCGATCGGCGCGACCGAGGCGGTGCGCCTTGCGCACAACATCCGCCAACTGACGATCGCGCCGCTGCTGGCGGAGGCGATGCGGCGGATCAGCGACGAAAGCTCGGTGAGTTCGCTGTTCGACTGAGGTGCCGCGCCCGCCGGCCGCGGCCGGCAGGATGCGGCGGCGGGCATGCGCAACGATCGCCCCGCGCCGCGTTGACTTCCGCTCTGCGGGCGCTATAACCCGCCCTCCCTTGCCCGGACCCGCCATGCGGCCGGGGTGTGGCTGTTTGCAGGAACGAGTGTCGATGTTTGCAGTGATCCGCACCGGCGGAAAACAGTATCGTGTCACCCCGAACGCGGTCCTGAAGGTCGAGAAGCTCGAAGCCGAGCCGGGCGCGACCGTGACCTTCACCGACGTGCTGGCGGTGGGCGGCGAGGGGCATCTGACCCTGGGCGCCCCGGTGGTGCCGGGTGCGACGGTCACCGCGACCGTGATCGCCCAGGACCGCCTGGACAAGGTCATCATCTTCAAGAAGCGCCGCCGGCAGAACAGCCGGCGCCGGAACGGCCATCGCCAGCACGTGACGGTGCTGCGGGTCGCCGGCATCGGCGGTGTGGGCATCGAGAGCGACGCGGCGGAGAGCGCGCCCGCCGCCAGCGAAGGGACGGTCTGACATGGCACACAAGAAAGCCGGCGGCTCCTCGCGCAACGGGCGCGATACGGAAGGCCGCCGCCTCGGTCTCAAGAAATCGGGCGGCCAGGCGGTGATCGCCGGCAATATCATCATTCGCCAGCGCGGCACGCGCTGGAAGCCCGGGCAGAATGTCGGGCTTGGCCGCGACCACACGATCTTCGCCCTGGTCGACGGGCAGGTGGAGTTCCATCGCAAGGCCGAGGGCCGGGTGCACGTGTCGGTGCGCCCGAACCCGCCGGCGGCGGCCGCTGCCGAGTAGCGCGCCTATACCGATGCAAGGCTGCAACGGGGGTCGGCGTCGCGCCGGCCCCCGTTTGTTTGCAGAAGCCCCGTTTCCATGGGGGAGACGGTCCGCCAGCGCGGATGTCGGAGCATGAAATTCCTCGACCAGGCGAAAATCTATCTGCGGTCCGGTGACGGCGGCGACGGCGTGGTCGGCTTCCGGCGTGAGAAATACATCGAGTTCGGCGGCCCGGACGGCGGTGACGGCGGCAAGGGCGGCGACATCGCCTTCGAGGCGGTGGAGAATCTGAACACCCTGATCGATTTCCGCTACAGCCAGCATTTCCGTGCCAAGAAGGGCGGCAACGGCGCGGGGTCGGACCGCACCGGGGCGGGTGCGCCCGAACTGCTGATCCAGGTGCCGGTGGGCACGCAGATCATGGCCGAGGATCAGGAGACCGTGCTGGCCGACCTCGCCCGCCCGGGCCAGCGGATCACCCTGCTGCGTGGCGGGGACGGCGGATTCGGCAACGCGCACTACAAATCCGCCACCAACCGCTCGCCGCGGCGGGCCGACAAGGGCTGGCCGGGCGAGGAACGCTGGGTGTGGCTGCGGCTGAAGCTGATCGCCGATGCCGGGTTGGTCGGGTTGCCGAACGCCGGAAAATCGACCTTCCTGTCGCGCGCCTCCGCCGCGCGGCCGAAGATCGCGGACTATCCGTTCACCACGCTCCATCCGCAGCTTGGCGTGGTGCGTCTGTCGACCACCGAGGAGTTCGTGCTCGCCGACATCCCCGGCTTGATCGAGGGCGCGCATGAGGGCGCCGGCTTGGGCGACCGCTTTCTTGGCCATGTGGAGCGCTGCGCGGTGCTGCTGCACCTGATCGACGGCGCCGCCGGGGACGTGGTGCGCGCCTGGCGGATGGTGCGCGAGGAACTCGCCGCCTATGGCGGCGGGTTGGCCGAAAAGCCGGAACTGATCGCGCTCAACAAAGCCGACGCGATGACGCCGCGGGAAGCCTCAGCCCGGCGCAGCGCGCTGGCGCGGGCCTCGGGGCAGGAGGTGATGCTGCTCTCCGCCGCGACCGGAACCGGCGTGCCGGAGGTGCTGCGCGCGGTGCAGCGGATGATCACCGCGGCGCGGCAGAACCGGGCGGCATGACCAAGCCCAGCCTCGCCGACGCGCGGCTTGCGGTGGTGAAGATCGGCAGCGCGCTGGTCGTGGACCCGGCCCGCGGCGCCCCGCGGGAGGCGTGGCTCGCCGGCGTGGCCGCCGACATCGCCGCCTTGCGCGCGCGCGGAACCGAGGCGATCGTGGTGTCCTCCGGCGCCATCGCGCTCGCCCGCCGCACCCTGGGGCTCACGCGCGCGCGCCTGCGGCTGGAGGAGAAGCAGGCCGCCGCCGCGGTGGGCCAGATCCAGCTGGCGCAGGCCTGGGCCGGCGCCCTGTCGGCCTGCGGCCTCGCCGCCGCGCAACTGCTGCTGACCCTGGAAGACACCGAAGACCGCCGCCGCTACCTGAATGCACGGGCCACCTTGCGCACCCTGCTCGGCCTCGGGGTGGTGCCGGTGATCAACGAGAACGACACCGTCGCGACCGCCGAGATCCGGTTCGGCGACAACGACCGCCTGGCGGCGCGGGTCGCCGAAATGACCGGGGCGGACCAGCTGATCCTGCTGTCGGACATCGACGGGCTCTACACCGCCGATCCCCGCCGCGACCCGGATGCCGCGCATATCCCGGTGGTGGCGGCCCTGACGCCGGAGATCGAGGCGATGGGCGGCGAACCGCCGCCCGGCTACTCCTCGGGCGGCATGCGCACCAAGCTGGTGGCGGCGCGGATCGCGACCCAGGCCGGCTGCGCCATGGCGATCGCCCGCGGCCAGCCGGAGGGCGCGCTGGCCGACCGGCCGCTGACGGCGCTGGTGGAAGGCGGACGCTGCACCTGGTTCCTGCCGGCGCCGGAAGGCCCGTCCGCGCGCAAGCGCTGGATCGCGGGCGCGCTGGCGCCGCTTGGCGGGTTCACCGTCGATGCGGGGGCGGCGCGGGCGCTCGCGGCCGGACGGTCGCTGCTGCCGGCCGGGGTGCGCAGCGTGGAAGGCGCGTTCGAACGCGGCGACCCGGTGCTGGTGCGCGGCCCCGACGGCACCGCCCTGGCGCGCGGGCTGTCGGCCTATGCCAGCGCCGACGCCGCGCGCATCGCCGGGCATAAATCGGACGAGATCGAGGCGATCCTGGGCTGGCGCGGGCGCGACGAGATGATCCACCGCGACGACCTCGTGCTGGTCGCAGGATAGAGCGTGATCGCCTGAGGCCGCAGGCCGGAAGGCGTGAATCACGCGATCAAACGATGCCTCAGCCGGTCTTGCCGGCCACCACGCGGATCAGGTCGCCCACGCTCTGCAGGCTGTCGAGCTCGCGGGTGGAGAAGCGGATGGCGTAGGTCTCCTCCGTCGCCATGATGATCTCGATCTGCTTGAAACTGTCCCAGCCCGGCACGTCCTTCGCGCCGAGGCCGGGGTGCAGCGGGATCTCGCGGCCGAACACCTCGGCGAAAATGCCGCCCAGGGTCGCGGTGATCTCGGCTTCGGTTGCCATGCGGTCTCAGCCCTCGGTGACGTGGATGAAGGTGGGGATCGGGGTGAAGGCGGCCAGATCCAGCTCCGCGCGGCTCGCCCCGTCGGGGGCCGTTGCGGTGACGGTGAAGCCCAGCTTCGCGTAATGATCCTTCACCATACCGTTCTTCTTGGTCGGCAGGTAGCGCCCGACCAGCGTCCTGGCGCCGAGCGCCTGCGCCTGCGCGGCGACCAGGTTGAGCGTGGTCGGCTCCACCTGCCGTCCCAACACGCGGCAGGACATCAGCCAGGTGTCGATCTCCGCCGCCCCGGCCTCGTCCAGCCGGCCGATCACGATGGCGATGACGCCGTTGTCCCCGAACCGGTCGAGCAGACGGAGCTGCAGGCCGAACGCACGCCGATCGTCCATCACCGCACGCACGTCCTCCTCCGTGTAGCGTTTCGTCGTCAGGTTGAACTGGTTCGACTTGTTGATGAGCTGCACGATTCGCGGCAGGCCCACCGCGTCGAACCGCCGCCACACCAGGCGCATCTCCAGCCCGCGCAGGTAGCCTTCGAGGTCGGTCGCGGTTTCGC
>JAGWSV010000219.1 GCA_028869315.1 Rhodospirillales bacterium | reverse complement strand
GGCCCACGATCCCGCGCCCGCGGCGGGCGGCGAGGTGCCGCTCGCCTTCCCGATCGGGCAGCCGGACCGCCAGGCCTTTCCCTTCCCGCTCTTTGCCCGGCTGCTGGAGCGGGAATGGCGCCGGCCGTCCTGGCAGGTGGCCGGCGCGCCGCACCCGTTCGGCCATCCCGCCTTGCGGCAGGCGATCGCGTCCTATCTGGGCGCCGCGCGCGGCTTCGCCTGCGACCCGGGCGCGGTCGTCGTCACCACCGGCGTGCACCAGAGCGTTTCGGTGTTCGCCCGCATCGTGCTGGAAGCCGGGGACGCCGCCTGGATCGAGGAGCCCGGCTACCCGGGAATGGCGGAAGGGCTGGCGGCGGCGCAGGTGCGCGCGGTGCCGGTGCCGATCGACGCCGCCGGCTTCGCGCCGGAAGCGGCGCTGGCGCTGGCCCCGGCGGCGCGGCTCGCCGTCGTCGCGCCCGCACACCAGTTTCCGCTCGGCACCGTCTTGAGCCTGCAGCGCCGGCTGGCTCTGCTGGCCTGGGCGGAGCGGCACGACGGCTGGATCATCGAGGATGATTTCGACGGCGAGTACCGCTACGCGGGGCGCCCGCTGGCGCCGCTGCGCGCGCTCGACCGCAGCGGCCGGGTCGCGTATCTCGGCAGCTTCTCCAAGCTGCTGTTCCCGGCGTTGCGGCTGAGCTTCATGGTCCTGCCGGCGCCGCTGGCCGCGGCGACCGAGCGGATCATGGCCGGCGTGCCGGCGCGTGCGTCCCTGCTCGGCCAGGGGGCGCTGGCGCGGTTCGTCGCCGACGGCCACCTGGCGACCCACCTGCGGCGCACCCGGTTGCTGTATGCCGCCCGGCAGCAGGCGCTGGCCGAAGCGGCCGGGCGGCATCTCGCCGGCCTGCTCGACGTCCCGCCCGATCCGGGCGGGATGCACCTGGTCGCGCGGCCGTGTCCCGAACTGGCGCCGGCCTTCGACGACGTCGCCGCAACCCGCGCGGCGGCGGGGTGCGTGCAGGTCGCGCCGTTGTCAGCCTGTTATCGTGGCGTCACGAAACGGCATGGCCTCCTGCTCGGCTATGCCGGCACGCCGGAGGCGGCGATCGAGCCGGCGGTCATCCGGCTGCGCGCGGTCCTCGGCGCGGCCGCCCGCGCCGCACCGGCGCTCTCCGGTTGACCCGGGCGGCGGCGTCCCGGGCGGGCGGCTATGCCGGCCGAGACCGTTCGGCTATGCCGCAAGGGACCCGATGCAGCCCCGGCGAAGGAGAGCACCCTGCCCATGACCCTCAAGATCTATGGCGTCCTGCGGTCGCGAGCGACCCGCCCCGTCTGGATGGCCCGGGAACTCGGCCTTGCCTACGAGCAGGTGCCGGTCATCCAGAAATACCGGCTGCCCGATCCCGCGGCCGCGGGCGCGCCGCTGAACACCGCGTCTCCGTCGTTCCTGGCGGTCAATCCGAACGGCCAGGTGCCCAGCATCGACGACGACGGCTTCGTGCTGCACGAATCGCTGGCCATCACCCTCTATCTCGCGCGCAAGCACGGCGGCCCGCTGGCGCCGCAGGACGCGCGGGAGGACGGCCTGATGACCATGTGGACCTTGTGGGCGGCGACGGAATGCGAAACCCCGGCGCTGCGGGCGATGCAGAACGCGCCGTCGGCCAAGACCCGCGACGCGGCGGTCTATGCCGCGAGCGTGTCCGCGCTGAAGCCGAAAGTCGCGGTCCTGGACAAGGCCTTGCGCGCGGGCGGCGGCTACCTCGTCGGCCGCCGCTTCACCGTGGCGGATCTGAACGTCGCCGAAATCATCCGCTACGCGCAGGCGGCGCCGGAACTGTTCGTCGACGCACCGAACCTGCAAAGCTGGATCGCCGCGTGCCAATCCCGCCCCGCCTTCGTCGCAATGATGGCCGAGCGGGAGGCGGAGCCGGCTTAGGGCCCGTTCGAGAGCCATCGCATCGATCAGCGGCGTCGAACGGGCCCTGAGATTCAGTTTTGACCGGCATCTTTGCCGGCGCGCTGACGCACCTGTTTGCCGGCGATGCCTTGGCCGTGCCGTGCCCCGGGGCGGCTCGCCGGTTCGGCGCCGATCGGGCGGAGACGCGGGGTCCCGCTCGCGCCGGCATGCGCGCGCCCGGTGCGCCCCACCGGTTCGCCCCCAACGGGCGTTCGGCGCTATACCTTCGCTCCGAAACCGGAGGCCTCATGCCAGACGCTCACGACCCCGCCGCCGTCGCCGCGCCGCACGAAACCCGCCTCAGCGACTACCGCCCGCCCGCCTATCTCGTGGAGACGGTGGCGCTCGACTTCGCGCTCGATCCGCACGCCACCGTGCTGCGCTCCCGCCTGGCGCTCCGCCGCAACCCGGCCGCCGAACCCGTCCAGGCGCTGCGGCTCGACGGCGCCGGCCAGCCGGTGCGGGCGATCGCGATCGACGGCGCGCCGCTCGGCGAAAACCGCTGGCGGCTGGACGGCGACACGCTGGTGATCGACGCGCCGCCGGAGGCCGGGGAGCTGAGCATCGAAACCGCGATCAACCCCGCCGCCAATACGGAGTTGTCGGGCCTCTATCTCTCCGGCGGCGCGTTCTTCACCCAGTGCGAGGCCGAAGGCTTCCGCCGCATCACCTATTTCCCCGACCGGCCGGACGTGATGGCGCGCTTCACCGTGACCATCACCGCCGATGCCCGCACCTGCCCGGTGATGCTGTCGAACGGCAATCCCGGCCCGGTCGCGGCCCTGCCCGACGGCCGCCACCGGATCGTCTGGACCGACCCGCACCCCAAGCCCTGCTACCTGTTCGCGCTGGTCGCCGGCGAACTCGTCGCCGTGCGCGACCACTTCGTGACCCGGTCCGGCCGGAACGTGGCGCTGGCGATCTGGGTCCGCCCGGGGGACGAAGACCGCTGCGAGCACGCGATGCGTTCGCTCAAGAAGGCGATGGCGTGGGACGAGGCGGTGTTCGGCCTCGAATACGACCTCGACGTGTTCAACATCGCCGCCGTGTCCGATTTCAACATGGGCGCGATGGAGAACAAGGGGCTCAACGTCTTCAATACGAAATACGTGCTGGCGAAGCCGGAGACGGCGACCGACACCGACTACCAGGGCATCGAGTCGGTCATCGCGCACGAGTATTTCCACAACTGGACCGGCGATCGCGTCACCTGCCGCGACTGGTTCCAGCTTTCGCTGAAGGAAGGACTGACGGTCTATCGCGACCAGGAATTCACCGCCGACCAGGGCAGCCGCGTGGTGAAGCGCATCGGCGATGTGCGGCGCCTGCGCGCCGCGCAATTTCCGGAGGACGCCGGCCCGCTCGCGCATCCCGTACAGCCGGCGCAATACATCGAGATCGACAATTTCTACACCGCAACCGTCTACAACAAGGGCGCGGAAGTCGTGCGCATGATCGAGACGCAGCTCGGCAAGGACGGCTTCCGCAGAGGCATGGACCTTTATTTCAAGCGCCATGACGGCCACGCGGTCACGATCGAGGATTTCGTCGCCGCGATGGCCGACGCCAACGGCGCGGACTTCTCGCATTTCCTCGCCTGGTACAAGCAGGCCGGCACGCCCGAGCTGACGGTCGAGGATCGTTACGACGCAGCGGCGAAAACCTACGACCTCACGCTGTCGCAATCGACACCGCCGACACCCGGCCAGAGCACGAAGCAGCCGCTGGTCGTGCCGATCGCGATGGGCCTTATCGGCGCTGACGGCAAGGAACAGACGACGCGGCTCGATGGCGAGGCTAAGGCGATGCCAGGCACGCGCGTGCTGGTGCTCGGCGAGGCCAAGCACACCTACCGCTTCCTCGACGTGCCGAGCAAGCCGACACCGTCGCTGCTGCGCCGTTTCTCGGCGCCGGTGAAGCTGAAGAACATTCCGCTCGAACGCCAGCAATTCCTCGCGCTCAACGACACCGATCCCTTCGCGCGCTGGGAGGCCGGCCAACAGGTCGCGACGCATCTGTTGCTCGGCATGGTCGCCGCGCATCGCCGCGGCGATCAGCTCACGCTCGATGCCGCGCTCACCGATCAGATGCGCCGCACCCTCGCCGCGGCCGATGGCGATCCGGCTTTCGCTGCCGAGCAGCTCAGCCTGCCATCCGAATCCTTCCTCGCCGATCAGATGGATATCGTCGATGTCGATGCCATCCATGCGGCGCGCGATTTCGCGCGGCGGCAGATCGGCGCGGCGCTCGCCGGCGATTTCGCTGCACTCTAT
>JAGWSV010000029.1 GCA_028869315.1 Rhodospirillales bacterium | reverse complement strand
TTAGTGAATGCGGCCGTTGGTATGAGACGCTGCCGAACGCCGCTTCTGGCCCCGGGCGCGGCGCGTTGCTATAGCCCGATGCAGCGTCCAGCCCGAGACCCTCCCGCGTATGACCACGCCCGCCCCGAGCTCCGTCGACCGCGTCCGCGCCGCCCTCCTGTCCGCCGGCCACGCCGACACCATCACCGAGTTCCCTGACGGCACCCGCACGGCCGCCGACGCCGCCGCGGCGGTCGGCTGCGACGTGGCGCAGATCGCCAAATCGATCGTCTTTCGCGCCGGCGGCAAGCAGGGCGGCCGAGCGGCCGTTATCGTCACCTCCGGCGCCAATCGGGTCGATCCGGCCAAGGCCGCTGCCGTGCTCGGCGTCGCGCTTGCCCGGGCGGATGCCGACTGGGTGCGGGAGGCGACCGGCTTCGCCGTTGGCGGCGTCGCCCCGGTCGGGCATGTCAGCCCGCCGCTACTGCTGCTCGATCAGGACCTGCTGGCGCTCGACCCGATCTGGGCCGCCGCGGGTTCGCCTCGCCACGTGTTCCGCACCACCGCCGCCGATCTGCAACGGATCACCGGCGCGGCGGTTGCCTTCGTCCGGGCGGAGTAGGGGAGGGCGGGGGTCCCGCCGGCCCGTCTGCCGCGTCGATCAGGGTTGACGACGATGCGGCGTCCCTGATCCGCTTCCCGGCGTCGACCAGCCTGGAGGGATCCGCCATGATCATGCCGTCCTACGTGCGCACGCTGGCTGCCTACAACAGCGAGATGAATCGCCGAATCTATGCCGCCGCGGCGCGGCTTCCGGATGCCGCGCGGCGGGCGGAACGCGGCGCGTTCTGGGGCTCGCTGCACGGCACCCTGGCGCACCTGCTGTGGGGCGACACGATGTGGATGTCCCGCTTCGACGGCTGGGACCGGCCGCCGGTCGGGATGCAGCAGGCCGCGGAGTGGGCAGGCGGCTTCGAGGCGATGGCGGCTGCGCGCATCCGTACCGATGCGCGCCTGGAAGATTGGGCGGGCCGGGTGGACCAGGCCTGGCTCGATCAGGACCTGGTGTGGTTCAGTGGCGCCGCGCAGCGGGAGATGCGGGCGCATCGGGGGTTCCTGGTGACGCATTTCTTCAACCACCAGACCCATCACCGCGGTCAGGCGCATGCGCTGGTCACGGCGTGCGGCGAGACGACGGACGATACGGACCTGATGCTGATCCTGCCCGGGCCGCGGTAGTACCTCCGCACAGTGATTTCGACCGGGTGCGCCTCGCCGCTGCGCAGGGCCGCGGCCGGGCACAGGAGGCTATCAGCCGTCCGGTAACCCTCCAGGGGCAGCATCGCAAGAAAGCAGGATTCACCGTCACTGGAACGCCGGCCGTTCTCCCGAACCAGGTCCCGGCTGCGGCAGGCTATGGCCGGCGCCACCTGGCCAGGATCCGCCGCCATATGGCCATTCCCGCCCGAGCCGGATAATGGCCCGCAATCCCCGCAGGAGGCCCGCATGAACAAGCCCCCCGACCTTGCCGACCGCGTCGCCATCGTCACGGGCGCCGGGCGCGGTCTCGGCCGCGCCATGGCGGCAGGACTGGCCTCCGCGGGCTGCCGCGTCGTTGCCACCGCGGCGCGCGCGCCGGACGAACTGGCCCCGCTTGCCGCCGCGTTCCCCGACCGCGTGATCGCGCTGCGCGCGGACGTCACCGCTGCTGCCGATTGCGCGCAGTGCGTGGAGACGGCCGTCTCCCGCTTCGGCCGTCTCGACGTGCTGGTCAACAACGCCGGGCGCGGTATGCGCAGCATTTCGCAGCATTTCATGACCGAACCGACGAAGTTCTGGCAGGCCGATATCGACGCGTGGCGTACTCTGATCGACACCAACGTCACCGGACCGTTCCTGATGGCGCGCGCGGCGGTGCCGGTCATGCTGCGGGCCGGCTGGGGCCGGATCGTCAACATCTCGATGAACTACGAGACCATGCGCCGCGCCGGATTTTCTCCGTATGGCCCGTCCAAGGCGGCGCTCGAATCGGAAACCGTGATCTGGGCACAGGATCTTGCCGGAACCGGCGTCACCGTGAACGCGCTGCTGCCGGGCGGCGCCACCCGCACCGGCATGATTCCGCCCGGGCTGCCGGAGTCCGTCGCCGCAAAGCTGCTCGACCCGCGGATCATCGTGCCGCCGCTGCTCTACCTTGCTTCCGCGCAATCGGACGGCGTGAGCGGACGGCGCTTCGTCGCTACTTTATGGCCGGCGGCCGAGCCCGCCGGCTGGCCGGCGGCATGATGCCGGTCGGTGCGTTATTCCGCTGGAACACGCCGTTGCAGCGGTCGCCGCACCAGGCAAACGGGAGAGGCGGAATCTGCCGGCTGTTGGCGCGGCCGCAAGCCGATCCTGCTCGGTAACGCGCTGGAATGTCAGCCGGGCGTCGCGAATCGCCGACGCAGCCCGGCGGATGACGATCGGGTCCGCCGCCTTCAGGCAACGAGGCTCTGGCGCGCAACAGCGACCACGGCATGGGTCAGGCGTTCGAGCAGCGTGGTGCCCAAGCGCGCATATTGCCAGTGCAACGGCACGTCGAGCACCGCGCCGGACCCAAGAGCGAGCAGGCGTCCCGCCTCCAGGTGGCCCCGGACCAGCGCGAGCGGGTTCATCGCCCAGCCCAGGCCGGCGACGGCGCCATCCACGAACGCGTGCGGCGAAGGCAGCCAATGCGTGGGCGCGGCGAGCTTCACATCGAACGTCATCGCCGCCCAGCGCGCCTGCAGCAGATCGTTGCGGTCGAACCGGAGAACCGGCGCGGCGGCAAGCGCCTCCGGCGTCACGCCCGCCGGGAACCACCGCGCGACGAATGCGGGCGCGGCGGTGGCGACGTAGCGAAGCGCCCCGAGCGGCAGGGTACGGCAGCCCTGCACCGGCTGCACGTCGGTGGTGACGGCGGCCAGCACGTCACCGATCCGCAGGCGCTCGGCGGTCCAGTCCTCGCCTGCCAGCGCCAAGTCCACGAGCACCTGGCCCGTGGCGCAGAAGGCGGCGACGGCCGGCAGGAACCAGGTCGCCAGGCTGTCGGCGTTGACGGCGATACGGATCGACGGCGCCCGCCCCCCGCCGCCCGCGGTGCCCGCAGACGCGCCGGCAAGCTCCGGCAGTGCGTCCGCAAGCTCGCCTTCCAGCAGCCGGACCTGCTCGACATGGGCGCAGAGGCGGGCGCCGATCGGCGTCGCGACGCAAGGCTGGCCGCGGCGGACCAACACAGCGCCCAGCCGGTCCTCCAGCGCCCGTACCCGCTGAGAGACGGCTGACGGCGTAACGTGGAGCGTGGCCGCGGCGCGTTCGAAACTGCCTTCGCGGATCACCGCGGCAAGCGCCTCCAGCGGCGCGTAGTCCTGCATTGCTTTAGCCCCGCTACATTCAGCTAAGGATTCCGCGTTGGACGAAATCGCAAGCCGGGGTCAAGTCGGCGCCATGTCCGCCTTCTCCGGTTTCGCCAGCGGTTTCGGATTGAGTGCGGCCCTGATCGTGGCGATCGGGGCGCAGAACGCCTTCGTGCTGCGCCAAGGCCTCCGGCGCGAACATGTGGGCGTCGTGGTGGGGTTCTGCGCCGCTGCCGACGTGGTCCTCGTCACCGCTGGCGTGGCGGGCGGGGCGGTGCTGCACGCCGATCCAGCGTTCGCGACGGCGCTGACCCTGGCCGGCGCGGCGTTCCTGGTCTGGTACGGACTGGGTGCGCTGCGGCGCGCCTTCGCCCCGGGAAAACTCCTCGCGGAGGCCGGATCGGGTGCCACCAGCCTTCCGGCCGTGCTCGGCAGGACCGCCGCGTTCACCTTCCTCAACCCGCACGTCTATATCGACACCGTGCTGCTGATGGGCACGGTTGGCGACGCCTTGGCGCCGGGGGCGCGGCCGCTGTTCGTCGCCGGGGCGGGCACCGCCAGCGCGATCTGGTTCGCGGCCCTCGGGTTCGGGGCGCGTCTGCTGGCGCCATGGTTCACGCGCCCGATCGCCTGGCGGGTGCTGGACGCGCTTGTCGCCGCGACGATGCTGGGCCTGGCCGCGGCGCTGGCGTTCAAGGCGCTCGGCCTCTGACCCTTGCGCGGCGTGCCGGCGTGGAGATTGGCGCGAACGAGGACTGGATCGCCAAGCTGCGCGCCGCCTGTGCCGCCCGCCGCAGCGCCGATTTCGTGATCATCGTCCGCACCGATTCCCGCGCCGTCGCCGGGTTCGCGGAAGCGGTGGCGCGCGCCAACGCGACGCTGGAGGCCGGCGCGACCTCGCCTTCCTGGAAGCGCCGCAGCCCATGGAGGAAGTGGCCGCAGTGCCGACGCTGGTGCGCGGCCCCTGCCTGCTGAACGTGGTGCACAATGGCAAGACGCCGGCGCTCGACCTGCAGGACGCCGAGCGCATGGGCTATCGCGTCGCGATCGTTCCCGGCTTGCTATTCAAGGCCGCCATCGCCGACTGCGACACCGCGCTCGTCGCGCTCAAATCCGCCCACCGCCACCCGGAAGGCCCCACCGACCTGACCGTCCGTGAGGCCTTCAACCGGGTGGGTGCGGAGGCGTGGGCGCGCTGCGCACAAAATTCCGCGATCCCCAGCCGGTGCATCCCCCAGCGGCCCGGCATGCCGCCGAGTAGTCACCCGGCGAGGCCGCGACTGACAAGGCCGCGACTGGCAAGAAGGCGCCGGGGGTGACAAGCTCCCGCGGCTTCAAGCCCAGCAGGAGGAAACGCGCCATGGTGACAACGGGCAGCGGCGAGTACGTCTACGAACCGGTCGAGAACTGGGCGAAGCTTCCGCCCGGCTGGTCGTTCAAGGAGATCGGCTCCGTCGGGGTCGACAAGCAGGACAACGTCTACGTCTTCAACCGCGGCGAGCACCCGATGATCGTGTTCGACCGCGAGGGCAGCTTCCTCCGCGCCTGGGGCGAGGGCCTGTTCCCGCGCGCGCACGGGCTGCACATGGCGCCCGACGACACGATCTGGCTGACCGACGATGGGGACCACTCAGTGCGCCAGTGCACCCTGGACGGCAAGGTGTTGATGACCCTCGGCATCCCCGGCAAGCCGGCGCCGTACATGAGCGGCGAACCGTTCCACCGCTGCACCCATACCGCGCTGTCGCCGCAGGGCGACATCTACGTCTCGGACGGCTACGGCAATTCCCGCGTCCACAAATTTTCCCCGGACGGCAAGCTGCTGTTCTCCTGGGGCGGGCCGGGCACCGATCCGGGGGAGTTCAACATCGTTCACAACATCACCTGCGACGGCGACGGCTGGGTGTACGTGGCGGACCGGGAAAACCACCGGGTGCAGATCTTCGACGGCAACGGACGCTACGAAACCCAATGGAACAACCTGCACCGTCCCTGCGGGCTGTTCATGCCGCCGGGCAAGTGCCCGGTCTGCTATATCGGCGAACTGGGCCCGGGCATGCCGGTCAACCTGAACGTTCCCAACCTGGGGCCGCGCATCAGCATCCATGACCATACCGGCAAGCGTCTGGGGCGCATCGGAGGGCTGCATGCCGGGTCGGGACCTACGGAATTCATGGCCCCGCACGGGCTGACCGTCGATTCGAATGGAGATCTTTATGTTGGCGAAGTGTCCTGGACCAACTGGCCGACCACCAATCCCGGCGTGCCGCGGCCGGACAACCTCCGCAGCCTGCACAAGTTCCGCCGGGTGAGCGGATAGCCCGACCCGCCGCGGCGCCGCCCGGCGCCGCGGCGGTCCGGCATCAAAGCTCCGGCTCTGCGACCAGAGTCAGGTCGGAGACCAGCACCGAGCCCTTCGTCTCCGGCCCCAGCAGCAGGGAGACGACGAATACGGCGCAGGCGCCGACTGTGGTATAGAGCATCGGCATCACGAAACCGCTCGACTGCGTTGCCGCCCAGGCGGTCAGCAGCGGGCCGGCGAACCCGGCCCATACCGCGCCCTGGTGGTAGCAGAAGCCGGCCGCAGTGGCGCGCACCTCGGTCGGAAAGCGCTCGGCGAGGTAGGAGGGATTCTGCCCATAGATCGCGCCCAGGAACAAGCCCTGGAACGTGAACGCCACCACCAGCATCGTGTAGCTGGTCGGGAACAGATAGAGCGGCGTGATCAGCACGCCGAGCAGGGCCGGAATGATCATGCCCCAGCGGCGGCCGATCCGGTCCGACACCGTCCCCCAGAACCCGCTGGCCACGAAGGTCGCGACGTTGGTCAGCGCGAGCGGCAGCGCCACCGCCCCCGGGCTGAAGTGGAGGTCCTTCTCCAGATGCGTCGCGAACAGGCCGAACACGGTATAGTAGATCACGAAACCGCTCGCCATCCACAGGCAGGCGGTGATGGTGTTGCCCAGAACCCGCGGGCGGAAGATGTCGAGCAGCGGCGCCTTGAACTCGTGGTGCTGCTCGCGCTGCTTGCGCCGGTTCTCGACCCAGACCTTGGGCTCGTTCACGTATTTGCGCACCCACAGCACGGCGAAGGCCGGCAGCACGCCGATGAGCAGCATGCCGCGCCAGCCCCAGCTGGAATACAGCAGGCCGTAGACCCCGCTGGCCAGCAGGAATCCCAGAGCCCACGATCCTTGCAGGATGCCGCTCATCAAGCCGCGCGAGCGCGGCGGCCAGGATTCCATCGCCAACGCCGCGCCGGCCGGCCATTCCGCCCCCATGCCGATGCCGAGCAGCGCGCGGAACAGGAACAGCAGCCAGAAACTCGGCGCCAGACCGGCCAGGAAGTTGCAGACCGAGTACCAGGCAATGGAGATCATCAGCGGCGTCTTCCGTCCCACCCGATCCGCGAGCCAGCCCGCGGCGGTGGCGCCGAACAGCCGCATCCACAAGGTGATGGTGAACACCGCGGTCACCGCGAGCAGCGGCACGTGGAAGTACTTGGCGATCGGCACCATGATCAGCAGGAAGATCGTGAAGTCGAACGCATCGAGCGTCCAGCCGAGCCACGCTGCGATATAGGCCATCCATTGGTCTTTGGTGGGTTCCCGCCACCACGGGGCCGCATCAGCGGCTGGTGCCGTCGTTGCCATCGTTATCGAACCTCCCGGGCTTGTGGACTTGACCCTTGCGCCCGCCGCGCGGGCAAGGGCCGGCGTCGCCGCTGCCGGCGCCGTGGGCCACGCTACGGAGGAGTCATGCGTTGAGTCAATTGCTCGTATGCATAAATAACATGGTATATTGTTCGATATCGAACTTCATATGTCGGCTCGGCTGCGCCGCCCTGATTCGTCCGCGGTCGGAGTGACATCGCATTGCGGGAAATCGCTCGAAGAGAGGTCCAGCCGGATGCGGCGGTCGGGCAGACATGGGTCCGCGCGCGGGTCATCTGGCCGGTGCCGACCGCCCCCGGCCGGCGCGCTGCAATCTGCTGTCGGTTAGAAGCGCCGCACAGACGCGCTGACCGTGCCACGGCGATGCATGGACTGTTGCGCAACAGCTGTGACACCCGCAGCGCCCGCGCGTGCCCTGGCCGGCTTCCGCGTATCGCGCCGCAACGGACCGTGCGGCCGCGGCGTGGCGCGGGAGGCGGACCTGTGCCGTCCTACGGTGAATTCGGATCGATCCACCCGATGTTGCCGTCGGCGCGGCGATAGACGACGTTGAGTTCGCCCGACGCACTGTTGCGGAACATCAACACCGGCTGGTCGGCAAGGTCCATCCGCATGACGGCTTCGCCCACCGACAGCAGGCTGATCTCGGTCGCCTGCTCGGCGATCACGGTGGCGTAGGCACCGATTTCGCCGTTCGCCGTCATCACCGGTTCGGCCTCGGTCTCCTCGTTCTGTCCGAGCACATAGAGGCGTGCCGCCTCTGGACGCTTGCGATTGGCGATGTCGCGGGCGTGGTCGCTCACCCGGCGGCGATAGCGGCGCAGTCGCTTGGCGATGTGCTCAGCGGCGTCGTCGAACGCGCCATGGGCGTCCGCCGCTTCCCCCTCGCCGCGCAGGGACAATCCCCGGCCGGCGTGCAGGTTGATGTCGCAGGTGAAGAAGCTGCGGGCGCGGCTGAAGGTGACCTGCGCCTCCATCGCGTGGTCGAAATACTTGCCGGCAATCATGTCCAGATGGTTGGCAACCCGGGTGCGCAGCGCGTCCGACAGCTCGACCTGCTTGCCCGAAACCGTGATGTCCATCCTGTCTTCTCCTTCAGCCGACCGGGACGAGCCCGACGCAGCGCAGCCTCCTCCGAGCCGCTGGCGGCCCCGGCCTCAGACGGGCTCCGCCTTCTCGCGCTTGCGCTGCACCGAGCTCGGGATGTGCAGCGCCTCCCGGTATTTGGCCACGGTCCGTCGGGCGATGTCCACGCCCTCGGCTCGCAGCGCAGCAACGAGCGCGTCGTCAGACAGGATTTCGTCGGCCCGTTCGGCCTCCACAAGGGTACGGATGCGATGGCGCACCCGTTCGGCGCTATGGGCCACTCCGTTGGTGCCGGCGATCGCGGTGGTGAAGAAATATTTGAGCTCAAATGTGCCGCGGGGCGTGGCGATGTACTTGTTCGATGTCACCCGGCTGATCGTGCTTTCGTGCAGCTCCGTCGCCGCGGCGATGTCGCGCAGGATCAGCGGGCGCAGGTGCTCGATGCCGTGGCGCAGGAAGCCATCCTGCTGGCGCATGATCTCGCTCGCCACTTTCAGGATGGTCTGGCGGCGCTGCGCCAGCGACTTCACGAGCCAGTTCGCAGTGGCCAGCCGCTCGGCGAGGAAGACGCGGTCTTCCTTCGCCGCCCGCGGAGCGACCCTGGCGTAGAAGCGCTCGTTCACCAGCACGCGCGGCAGGGTGTCCGGGTTCAGCTCCAGCAACCAGGCGCCGTCCGGCGCCGCCCGCATCAGTACGTCCGGGATCACCGGCGGCACCTCGACCGCCTCCCAGCTCCAGGCCGGCTTGGGGTCGAGGGCGCGGATTTCCGCCGCCATATCCGCCATGTCCGCCGTGTCCACCCCGCACAGCGCGATCAGCCGGCGCATGTCGCGCTTACCCAGCAGATCGAGGTGGTCGAGCAGGGTCGCCATCGCCGGGTCGAGCCGGTTCCGCTCGGCCAGCTGCGCGGCCAGGCATTCCTTCAGGTCGCGGGCGAACAGGCCGGTCGGGTCGAAGCGCATCATCCGCGCCCGTACCTGCTCCACCCGTTCCAGCGGGACCCCCATCGCCCGCGCGATATCCGCCGGATCGGCGGTCAGCCGGCCGGCGGGGCACAGCAGCGCGATCAGGTGCGCGCCGATCAGCCGGTCCACCGGATCGGCGATATTGAGGCGAAGCTGCTCGCCAAGATGATCGCGCAGGCTCGGACGATCGGCCGCGAGGGTTTCCAGGCCGCGGTCGTCGGCGCCGAAATCCTGCGATCCGCCGCGGTCGCTCCGGCCAGGCCCGCCATCGGCGATGCCGCCCGCATCGTAGCTTTCGGCGTGCGCGGCATCGAGCGGATCGCTCGCTGCGTCGGGCAGGGCTTCGGCGCGGACGAGATCGGCGGTGTCTCCTTCCGGCGCGGGGGCGCGCTGGTCGGGCGCCGGCAGCTCCGGGTCGGGAGCGTCCTCCGCCGCGGTCGCCCGCTCCAGCAGCGGATTGCGCTCCAGCTCCTCTTCGACGAAGGCGGACACTTCCAGATTGGTGAACTGCAGCAGCTTGATCGCCTGGCGCAGCTGCGGCGTCATCACCAGGGACTGGCTCTGGCGCAGCTCCAGCCGTGGTCCGATCGCCATCGCCGGCCCGCTACAGGCTGAAGCGTTCGCCGAGATACACCCGGCGCACATCGGCATGCGCCACCACTTCCTGCGGCCGGCCTTCCATCAGGACCTGCCCGTCGTGCAGGATATAGGCGCGGTCGATGATCTCGAGCGTCTCGCGCACGTTATGGTCGGTGATCAGCACGCCGATGCCGCGATGCTTGAGATGGGACACGAGGTCGCGGATGTCGCCTACGGCGATCGGGTCGATTCCGGCCAGCGGCTCGTCGAGCAGGATGTAGGATGGCGCCGAGGCCAGCGCCCGGGCGATCTCCACCCGCCGCCGCTCGCCGCCCGACAGCGCCAGCGCCGGGGTGCGGCGCAGATGGCCGATTCCGAACTCGGCCAGCAGCTCGTCCAGCACCTGGTCGCGCCGGTCCGGGTCGGGCTCCGCCACTTCCAGCGCCGCCATGATGTTCTGTTCCACGTTGAGGCCGCGGAACACGCTCGCCTCCTGCGGCAGGTAGCCGATTCCGAGCCGGGCGCGGCGATACATCGGCAGCGGGGTGATATCGACGCCGTCGAGAGTGATGGCACCGGTATCCGGGCGCACCAGCCCGACGATCATGTAGAAGGTCGTCGTCTTCCCGGCGCCGTTGGGGCCGAGCAACCCGACCGCCTCGCCGCGCCGCAAGGTGATGGTGACGTTCCGCACGACCGGACGCTTGTTGTAGGTCTTGCCGACGCTGATCGCGGCCAGGCCGGCTCCGCCGGGCAGCACCCGCAGGTCGGTGCGCCGGGACCCGCTGGAGGACGGCGCCGTCACCCCGTCGGCGGCGTTCATCGGCCCGACCTTGCCGGGCTCGCGGCTCCGGCGGCCGCTGTCCTGCCAGGGGCCGCGGACGGACGATCCGCCGCCGGCGCGGCCAGCGCCTTCGTGGCCTGCTGGTCCGGCACGATCAGGCCTTTCACCCGCGCGTCCGGGCTGGCCACCAGGGTGGCGACCCCGCTCTTCAGGTCCACATCCGCTGCCTGGCCGGCCAGCTGGTTGTTGCCGCGGGTGATCCGCACCTGGCCCACCAGCCGGGCGCGCCCGGTGGCGGGCACGTAGACCGCACGGTCGCCGGTGACGATGTCGGTCGGGGTGCGCAGCACCACGTGGCCAAACGCCTCGACCCGGTTGAGCTTGCCACTGGCGGCGAGCGGGTCGGTCGCCCCGCCCGGCGCGGTCTTGCCGGCGGCCGTCGGCGCGCCGGCGGGGGCGGGCGCCGAACGCGGCGCGGAGGCCGGTGCCGACGGCGTGGTGTAGGCCACCAGCACGTCGGCGGAGATCCGTCGGCTGTCACGGGTCACCACCACCGCGTCGCCGCGCGCCACCGCCATGTTCTTCGCGGACCAGTATTCCATGTCCCGGCGCGCGGTCAGCACTTCGTTCGGCGTGACGAGGCGAAGGTCGTGCCCGGTCATCACCAGCACCGCCTGATCGAGGTCGTAGACCGCACGGTCGCAGGTGGCGCGGTCGGTGGGGGTGAAGATGTGCACGTGGCCGAGGGCCTCGATCCGGTAGATCTCGTTGTCGCCGCCCTCCGGCGCGCCAATGGCGGCGGTTTCGCCCCCGGGCGGGGCGGCGTGACCAGGCGAGGGGCCAGCGGGCGAACCAGCGGGATGAGCGGCGCCGGGCGCGGGCGCTTTCGGCCGGTACCAGGCGATCAATTCGTCCGCGGTGACCGTGACGTCCTGCCGCACCGCGCGCGCATCGCCCCGCGCGATGATCTCGCGGTTGTCGCGCAGCCAGGTGATGCCCGCGCGCGCCGTGATCGCGATCGGTCCACCCTGGGCAAGGTTGATCCCCTGCGCCAGGGCCGGCGGCGCGACCCACGGCCGTCCCAGGGCCAGAAGGGCCAGCAGGACCAGCGCGGTACGGCCAGGCCCGTGCGGCCAGCGGCGCTCCCCGACGGCCGCCGATCCGGCGGTCCGCCGGCTCATCGGGTCACTCCGTCGAGCACGAGCCGCGCCGGTCCGGCGAACAGGATGTTGGAGCCGCGATCGAGCAAGGTGAAGCCGCCCTTGGCGGTCAGGACTCCGAACGGCCCGGTGGCATCGACCGGCGCCGCGCCAGCCGCCGCTCCACGATGGAGATCGATTGCGGCAGCGGCGGTGATCAACGTGGTCCCGTCGTCGCGGTACAAGGTTACGTCATCCGACAGATCGAGCGCGTGCTGCGCCTCGCGGTAGACGCCACGCTTCGCCTCCAGGGTGACCGAACCGCCGGAGCTCAGCCGCAGATCGCCCTGCGGCTGGCGCAGGTCCACCCGATCGGGGCCAACCCGCTGGGCCACTTCGGCGGTCACCGTGTACGGCCGGTTGTCCTGATCCACACCGCGATACCGGGCACCGTACACCGTATCGCCATGCACCCCCTGGGTCATCGCCCGGAAATCGAGCTGGGTGGGGACGTTCTCGCCCGACATCTGCGGCCAGAGCGCCAGCGACGTCAGCAGCGCGAGCGCCAGGCTGGGCAGCACGAACTTGGCCAGGCGCACGCTGCGCCGCCGCCGCGCGAGACGGGAGGGAATGCCCGAGTCACGCAGCCTTGCGAAGGCCCGGCCCATGGAATGTCCCATTGGGGAGTATCCCGCGGGGTATCCCGTCACGCGCGGGTCCGGTATGCCCGCGGCCGCTCCGCTGGTTTCGGCCCTCCCGGCCGACGGTTCGGGACGCCTGGCTTCGCTCACCATGTCCCCCGGCGTGCGGCGGCGCTCATGCAACCCCCGCACGCAGCACGTCGTGGATATGCAGGATACCCAGCGGCCGGCCGGCAGCGTCCAGCACGAACAAGGCCGTGATTGGGCGGGCCGGCGCGTTCATCAGCGCCAGAGCCTCCTCCGCCAGGTGCTCGGGGCCGATATGGCGCGGCGCGCCAGTCATGATCGCGGCCACCGTTCGGTCGAGCAGGTCGGGCCCCATGTGCCGGCGCAGATCGCCGTCGGTCACCACGCCGATCAGCCGCCCGGCGGCATCCGTCACGCCGAGGCAGCCGAAGCGCTTCTCGGTCATCACCAGCAGCGCCTGGTGCATCGGTGTCTCCGGCGCGACCAGGGGCACCGCGGCGCCGGTGTGCATGAGCTCCCGCACCCGCTTCAGCCGCGCACCAAGCCGTCCGCCAGGATGGAAGCGGCGGAAATCGGCTGCGCCGAAGCCGCGCCGCGTCAGCAGCGCCACCGCGAGCGCGTCGCCGAGGGCCATCTGCATCACCGTACTGGTGGTCGGCGCAAGCCCCATCGGGCAAGCTTCCGCGGCCCGCGGCAGCAGCAGCAGCACGTCGGCGGCGCCCGCCAGCGCCGAATCGGGGCCGGCGGTGATCCCCACCAGGCCGATGCCGAAGCGCCGCGTGTGCGCGACCAGATCGGCGAGTTCAGGGGTTTCACCGGAGTTCGACAGCGCCAGCACCGCATCCCCGGCAACGATCATGCCGAGATCGCCGTGCGACGCCTCGGCCGGGTGTACGAACAGGGCCGGGGTGCCGGTGGAAGCCAGGGTGGCGGCGATCTTGCGGCCGACATGGCCGGATTTGCCCATGCCGGACACCACGACCCGCCCGGTTGCCGCCCCGAGGATGTCGACGGCGGCGGTGAACCGGTCGTCGAGCGCCGCGGACAAGGCGGCCAGCCCGGCCGCCTCGGCCGCGAGGACGGCACGGGCCACCTCCCGCTCGTCTCCATTCTGCCCGTCGCTCTTGCGCCCGCCCACACCCCGTTCGTCCGCACCGCCGAGGGCACAGGGGAGGATGGAAAGAGGCGAAGCGGCGCTCATGACGGTCCGGCAGTCCTTGTGCGGTGCGGCGACTGTATCGACCCCCCGCGAACAGGGGTCAACTGCTACAAGTAGTTTGGACAAAAATCGTGCCAAGTCCGGGTGGGTCACCAAACCACCCAGCGTCGTGCATAATCACGGCCGCACGATGGCGTGCCAAGCAGGATCGCACGGACGGCGGGCAATCGGACGCGGTGCGCGCCGCGCTCCCGCCGCACCGAGTGCTCTGACACAATCGGAAGATTCAGCACGAGTCAGAGCACTCGCTTGATTTGGTAGGCCGATTCAGCCAACGCCTGAAGCCGGTGTCGGCAATCGGACCACGAGCATGGACCGGGCGGGAGCGGGGAGGGACGCCTATTCGGCGGCCACCTTCTCCACGCCCGTCGCCGCCCGCAACGCGGCTGCCTTGGCTTCCACCAGTTCGACGATGTGCTCGACCAGCGCCCCGGCCTCGACCGTATGGTCGGTCCTGCCGGCCGCATAAACCATGTGCCGGCCGGCGCCGCCGCCGGTAACGCCGAGATCGGTCATCAGCGCCTCGCCGGGGCCGTTCACCACGCAGCCGATGATCGACAGGGTCAGCGGCGTCTCGATATGCGCGAGCCGCTCCTCCAGCTCCTGCACCGTGGCGATCACGTTGAACCCCTGGCGTGCGCAGGACGGGCAGGAGATCACCTTCACCCCGCGATGGCGGATGCCGAGCGCTTTCAGCATGTCCCAGCCGACCCGGACCTCCTCCTCCGGCTCGGCCGACAGCGACACGCGCAACGTGTCGCCGATGCCGGCCCAGAGCAGGGAGCCGAGGCCGATCGCCGACTTCACCGTGCCCATCCGCCGCCCGCCGGCCTCGGTGATGCCGATATGCAGCGGGTGATCGCAGACTTCGGCGAGCTGCTGGTAGGCGGCGACGGCCAGGAACACGTCCGACGCCTTAACGCTGATCTTGAAGTCGTGGAAATCGTGCTGCTGCAGGATGTCGGCGTGATAGAGCGCGCTCTCGACCAGCGCCTCCGGGTTCGGCTCGCCGTATTTTTCCAGCAGGTGCTTCTCCAGCGACCCCGCGTTGACGCCGATCCGCATCGAGCAGCCGTGGTCGCGCGCCGCCTTAATGACCTCGCGCACCCGCTCGTCGGAGCCGATATTGCCCGGATTGATGCGCAGGCAGGCGGCGCCGCTCTCGGCCGCCTCGATGGCGCGCTTGTAGTGGAAATGGATGTCGGCGACGATCGGCACGTTCACCTCGTGCACGATCTCCTTCAACGCGATCGCGCTCTCGCGATCGGGGCAGGACACCCGGACGATATCCACCCCGGCGAGCTCGGCGCGGCGGATCTGCGCGACGGTGCCGGCCACGTCGGTGGTGAGGGTGTTCGTCATGGTCTGCACCGTGATCGGCGCGTCGCCGCCCACCGGGACCCGGCCCACCATGATCTGGCGGGACTTGCGGCGGGTGATGTCCTGGTAGGGCCGGTAGCTGCTCATCGGATCGTGGTCTCCGTCCTTGGGGCAAGAAAACCCACGGACCATCGGTCCGCGGGGTCATGAGCCCCGGGGGTTGTCAGGCCGGGGTTACGCGCTCGTGGCCAACGACCCCGGGAAGAAGTCGGACGCCCGGCCATGCCGCCGCCAGCACCTGCCCGTCATATGCAATCGCGGGTGATTCCTGAAGTCTCGCAACGGATCATTGTGCCAGGAACCGTAGCAGCTCTGAGATGGGTGCGTCGGCGCAGCACGCCAGGGTGGTACCGCCAATGGTCATCAACGCGTCCCGGTGGAAGCGGTCTGGGTAGCCGCGCCCGGCACCGGGGCAGTGACGGTGGCGCCAGTGATTGGGGCGCCAGTGATTGGGGCGCCAGTGATTGGAGCGCCAGTGACGGGGCCGGTGAGCGTGGCGGGCCCCAATGGTACGTTGTGCAGCACCGCGCCCGGCATACCCAGGGGGGCCGAGGGTGTCCCGTTGCGGACCAGCTCCGTCCCGCCCGCATTGCCGGTGGTCAGGGTCAGGGTCTGCCCAGGGGGAACCGTCCAGCTCTGGCCCGCGTGCAGCAGACGACTGAAGACCACCGCTCCGCTATCGGACCGCACCTGTACCCAGGCATCCGCGGTGGCGAGCACCGCGAGCGCTGGCCTGGACGCGGGGCCGGAGGCTAGCATCGCCGCGTCCTCCGCCGGCGTCGGGGTCGCCGCGGCGGCGGACCCGGGCGCCACATCCGGCGGCGGCGCCGTCACAGACTGTGTCGGGCCGGCTCCCGCGCCAGCCCCGGATCCGGTGGTGGCCACGGTGGAGAGGGCGGTCTTTGTCCCGCTTGCCGGTGTCGCGGCGGCGACGCCGGTCGACGGTCCGGCCACGCTTCCGGTTCCCGCAGCGCCTCCGGCAGCGCCGAGCGATGCGCCAGAGCCCGCGCCGCCGCGACCGGCGCTCACCAACGGGCCGGGCGGGGTGCCCGTTGTGCTGCCCGTTGTGCTGCCCGCTGTTGCCTCCGGGGCCGGCCGCTCCGGCGCGGCCAGCCGAGCCAGCCGCGCCGGCACGGGCTGCACCGTCTCGGCCGGCAGGCGTCCATCGCCAGACAGCCGGTACCAGCCGGCATAGGCCCCCACCGCGAGTACGAGGCCGAGCAGCAGCAACGCCCCGGTCGGCAGCCCACGCTCCGGCAGCGGGGCAGGAAAATCCAGTTCGATCTTGTCGCCGAAGGCCGCGGCTTCGGCCTTGAAGCGGCGCACCGCCTCATCCGGATCCAATCCCAACGCCGTGGCATAGGTGCGGAGAAACGCAAGCGCGTAGGCCCGGCCCGGCAGGGCATCGATCCGCCCCTGTTCCAGCGCCTGCAGGTACGGGGTGCGGATGCGCAGCAGGTGCGACAATTCCGGCAGGGTGCGGCCCAGGCGCTCGCGCGCAATCGCCAGTTCGGCGCCGAGCCGCGGCGCCGACTGCCCTCCATCGTCAATCAAGCTGGCCTTCACCGAAAATCGGTCATCCGCCAACCTCGACCTGCGGTCCTGCAGCACGGCAGCCGACCTCGTCCCAATCCTGAGTAACCGGGCTTCGCAACCGCGTCCGCCAACGGATCGCGCCCGATACACCCGGCAGTTGCACCTGCCAACGACGCTACTCTGCCCCGGAATCCATGTCGCGTCGACCGGGGAGGCAGCCGGATGACGCATCCGCCCGCGATTTAATGAATGCGTCGCAAGTCGGCCACGTTCCCGCATCCGAACCCGGCGGCCCAAAGATCGCTTGCCGGCAAGGCTCGCCGCGGTTGAGTGTCGGCCGGCGCCGACTTGCCATGCAAACCGAGACGCTCCCCGGCGCCGGGCTACTTGTCGCTGCCGCCCCGCGTCGGTAGCCTGACGTCATGGATGCATCAACGCCCGACTCGCCCCTGGCACCGACATCGCTGGCGGCCTTGCTGGCCGGCACCGAGGTCGTGGTAGGGGATGCAGAGCGCCAGCTAAGCGGCGTGCTGAAGCTCCTCCGTCGCCTGCGTCGGGCGTCGCAGGAGGGGGATCTTGCCGGACTGGCGTCCCGCATGACCGAAGCGGCCGATGCCGCGCGCGCTGCCGCCGAGCCGTTGCGCGCGGCGGCCGATGCGTTCGCCTACGACACCGCTGCGGCATTCGCCGACGGCAGCTACCTGAGCGAGTTGGCGACTGCGGCACGCCAGGCGGAACTGACCCTGGTGCAACGGGACGGCCGGATCACCGCCTATCCCGTGATCCTTCGCCTCGATGCCCGCGCCCAGGCGGTGCGGATCGGCAAGAAGCTCGAACGGCGCATCCGCCCGGCTTTTCTGGCAGCCGAGCTCAAGAAGCTGCAATCGCGGCCCAGTCGATTCAACGCCGGCGGCTTTCTCGACCGGATGCTGAAACCCTATGCGTTGCTCGCCCGCGCGGAGACGCCGGGCTGGCGCCCCGACCGGCCCGGCCCGGGGCCGGTCGTTTCGCTGTCCGACCTGTACGATGTCCTGACCCTCGCTCCGGTCGCCGCGGCCGACTATCCGGTGGAAGAATTCGTCTGCGACCTGCTGCGCCTCGACCGCGTGCCCGAGGCTCGGGCGGCGCGCGGCCATCGGTTCGAATTTGCCGGTTCCACCGGCAAGAAAGGCGCCAAACGCCTCACGCTGTTCGACGAGCAGGGCGAGCAGCATGATTATTTCGCGATTCGATTCGTACTTGATTCGTGACATGGAGGACCTCTCTCCGGAACCGATCGCTCTCGGCGCCTGGCTCGAAATCGTGACGTCGGAGTATCTGGCGGAGTTCGTGCCCGCTGGCGGCGCTGCGCTCAGGATTGCCGTGATGGAGGAGACACTGATCGCGCCCGCGATCGCACGGCTCGGCGGGCTGGCCCGCCGGCACCAACTGCTTCCGGTTGCGATCGACGCCGCGGACACGCGGCTGCACATGCCGCAGGATCTGTTCTTCGCACTCGCCCGTGCCATGGACTGGACCGCGCTGGCGCAGAGCTTCCTGGAGAAGCTGTTTGCCGCCAACGCCTATGCGTGGCCACATCCGAGTCGGAAGCTATCGCGCGCGGCGCTGGCCGAGGCGCTGGCGATCGCACCGCCCTTGCTCGACCATCAGATCAATGCCTGGCTCACCCGCGCGATCTGGCAGAACCGCGCCTACGCGCTCGATTTCCGCGTTGGGATGCTGAAGCTTTGCGACGCCGCGCTGGACCCCGATCCAGACGCCGCCGCTCCGGTACACCAGTGGCTGCACGGCGAAAAACCGTCGGCGGTACAGCTGCGCGCGGCCGGTATCGGCGGGCGCATCACCCGGGCCAATGCGCGCGCGATGCTGATCTCGCTCTGTCACTGGGTGCGGGCTTGCGGCGCGGCAGGACTGCTGGTCACGCTCGATGCCCGCCGCCTGCACCTGCCCCGCCCCGCACTCGAGGACGGGCTGCGATACTCCCCCGCCGCGGTGATGGACACGTTCGAGGTGCTGCGCGAACTGATCGACGATGCCGAGCACCTGCCAGGCCTGTTCGCGGTGGTGCTGGATACCGAGGCGCTGATCGCCGGGGAGCCGCGTCGCACGCTCGATTCCTATGACGCACTCCGGATGCGGGTCTGGCCGGATGTGCGCCCGGGCATGGGCCAGAATCCGGTCGCGCCGCTGGTGTGGCTGGCCGCATGAACCTCGAGGCGCGCATCGCGATCGAGGCCCTGCGCGCCGGCGTGCCCAACCGCACCGCCATCCGCCGGATGGGCAACGAGCACACCTTGATCGAGGTTGATTTCGAACGTGCGCTGGAAGCCGCCTGGCAGCCGAACGCGGCGCCAGGGTTCGGCTTCGCCGGCGGCTTCGGCACCGGCAAGTCGCATCTGCTCGGCTATCTGGCCGAGGTCGCGCGCGGCCAGCGCGCCATCGTCAGCCGGGTCGCGATCAGCAAGGAAACCCCGCTCGCGAACCCCACCGCCGTGTTCGCCGCCGCGGTGCGCAACGCGGTGCTGCCGGATGGGCCTGACGATGCGCTCGGCGCCTGCCTCGCGCAGCTGCGCGCCCATCCCGACCGGGCGCAGGCGCTGGAGGATGCAGTCAGCGCACCTGAGGCAGGCTTCGCGCCGATCTTCGCCGCCGTGCCGTTCCTGCTGCGCCGTTCCGCAAGCCCGCCCGAGTTGCTGCGCGGCATCGAACGCATGCTGGGCGGCAGCCGGATTCCCACCCCGGCCGTGCGTGCCGCGCTGCGCGCGGCCGGGGCGCGCGGCACGTTTCCGCTCACGCGGATCGATCCACGCCAGCTCGCGGCCCAGCGCATCGCGTTCCTGCCGATGCTGTTCCGCGCCGCCGGCTACGGCCCCTGGTGCCTGCTGCTCGACGAGGTCGAGCTGATCGGCCGCTATACGCCGCTGCAACGGGCGTTGGCCTATGCGCAGCTGGCCGGCTGGCTCGGGTTCGGGGCGGCGCGGCGGCCGGCGGGCCTCGTCGCGCTGTTCGCGATCACCGACGATTTCGTCGAAGCGGTCATCAATCCCAAGCTCGACAGCGAGCGCCTGCCCGAGCGCCTGCGCCTCAAGGGCCGCGACGATGAAGCGGCGCTCGCGGCCGCCGGCATCGCCGCGATCGAGCGCAGCGTGCGCACCCATCGCCTCGCCGCGCCGGAAGCGCACGACCTCGTCGCCTGCCACGACAAGCTGCGCGTGCTCTACACGGAGGCCTATGACTGGCCGGCTCCCGATCTGCCGCCGGCGATACGCACCAGCTCGCGCACCATGCGCCACTACATCAAGTCATGGGTGACGCAATGGGACCTCGCCCGGCTGCTCGGCCGGCGGGACGCGCTGGTGACCGAGACGCTGACGACCAACTACGCTGAAGATGCGAGCCTCGATGCCGCCCCGCCGGAGGGGGAGGAGGCGGAATGATCCGGGATGGGCGCGGCGGCTGAGGCGTTCGGCCTGACCTGGCCCGCGCCGCTGCCGCCTTGGCAACGGCAGGGCGTAGCGCGACTGCTGGCGCAACCTGGCGTGCTGCTCGCCGACGAAATGGGTCTCGGCAAGACCGTGCAGGCGATCGCCGCATTGCGGCTGCTGCTGACGGCGGGCGCGCCGGGGCCGGTGCTGGTGGTGGTGCCGGCAAGCCTGGTGCTGCAATGGCGCCGGCATCTGCGGGAGTGGGCGCCGGACCTCGTGCTCGCCACTTGCGCCGGGCCGGCGGCGGAGCGCCGGCGGCGCTGGTGCGCGCCGGCGCAGGTCTTCCTGGTGGGCTACGACGCGTTGCGCGCCGATGCCGCCTTGCCCGCCCCGTATGGTCCGCTGCGGCGGCGATGGCAGGTGGTGGTGGCTGATGAGGCGCAACGCATCAGGAATGCCGGCACCGATCTCGCCGCTACGGTGAAGGCGGTGCCGCGCGACCGCGCTTGGGCGCTGACCGGCACGCCGCTCGAAAACCACCCGGACGATGCGGTTTCGATCCTCGATTTCGTTGCCCCCGGCGTCTGCCCGCGCGGCGCGTTGCTGTCGGGCATCCGCCACGCGCTCGGCACCGTGCAACTGCGCCGGCGGCGCGCCGCGGTGCTGCCGGAACTGCCGCCCAAAAGCGCCTTCACCCTCGCCCCCGATCTGAGCCCGCGCCAGCGCGCCGCCTATGATACGGCCGAGCGCGAGGGGCTGGTCTGGCTGCGCGACCTCGGTGCGCGCGTACGGATCGTGCATGTGCTGGAATTGATCCTGCGGCTCAAGCAGATCTGCAATGCCTGCCCGGAAACTGGCGAGTCGGCCAAATGCGAGGATCTGCGCCGGCGCATCGCGGCGGTCGCGGAGGCGGGCGAGAAGGTGTTGGTATTCACGCAATTCGTGGCGGCGCCGTTCGGGGCAGAGTGGCTCGCCGACGCCCTCGCCCCGTTCCGGCCGCTGCTGCTGACCGGACGCATGAGCCCGGCGGCGCGCGACCGCGCGGTCGCCGTCTTCGCCGCCGATCCGGAGCGACGGGTCCTGGTCGCTTCGCTGCGCGCCGGCGGGGTCGGGTTGAACCTGACTGCTGCCTCGGTGGTGTTTCATTTCGACCGCTGGTGGAACCCGGCGGCCGAGGCACAGGCCGAGGACCGCGCGCACCGGATCGGCCAGACCCGCCCGGTGCAGGTATTCGCCTATCTGACGCCGGACAGCATCGAGCAGCGGATCGCCGCGATCCTGGTCGAAAAGCGCGCGCTGTTCGCCGATCTGATCGATGGCGTGGCGGCGGAAAGCCTCGGTCGGCTCGACCTGCCGACATTGCTCCGTGCGGTCGGAACGTGAGGCGATCGCGGTGCAGTCCGGCGCGGTGCAGGCCGGCGCGCCGGCCTGGCGGCGCCGGATGGAATGGCGAGGTCCTCTGGCGGCCTCAGGCTTCCAGCATGCGCCGCAACAGATCGACGTCGTCGGCGAAGCCGGCGTCGCGCGCCATCAGCTCACCGACGCGGGCGACCGCGTGCATGACCGTCGTGTGATCGCGGTTGCCGAACTTGCGGCCGATCTCAGGCAGGCTGCGGCTGGTGAGCTGCTTGGCGAGGTACATCGCCACCTGGCGGGGGCGGGCGACATTGCGGGCCCGCCGCGGCGAGGCCATGTCGGTGAGCCGGATGTTGTAATGCTCCGCCACCCGGCGCTGGATTTCGTCGATCGTCACCCGCCGGTCGTGTGCCTTCAGGATGTCGTGCAGCACTTCCTGGGTGGTTTCCAGAGTGATCGGCCGGGCGAACAGGTTCGCGTGGGCGATCAGCCGGTTCAGCGCGCCTTCCAGTTCGCGCACGTTGGTGGTGATTTTGTGCGCCAGGAATTCCAGCACCTTGCCCGGCACCAAGACGTCGGCCGAGGCCGCCTTCGCTTCCAGGATCGAGATGCGCAGCTCGAAGGTGGTGGCGTGCAGGTCCGCCACCATGCCGCAGCCAAGCCGGGTGCGCAGCCGGTCCTCGATCCCCGACAGGTCGGAGGGGGACTTGTCGGCGGAGACCACGATCTGCTTGCCGCTGTCGACCAGTGCGTTGAACGTGTGGAAGAATTCTTCCTGCGTATTGTCCTTGCCGATCAGGAACTGCAGGTCGTCGATCATCAGCACGTCGACGCTGCGCAGCTGCTCCTTGAACTCCATCGTTGCCTGCGACCGGATCGCGCCGATGAAGCGGTACATGAACTTCTCGGCCGACATGTACGCCACCGACGATCCGGGCGCGCCGCTGTGGGTCGGCAGCTCCCAGGCGATTGCGTGCATCAGGTGGGTCTTGCCGAGACCGACCCCGCCATACAGGAACAGCGGATTGAAGCCGTGGCTGGCGGGGCGTTCGGCCACCCGCCGGGCGCAGGCATAGGCGAATTCGTTCGGCTTCCCGACAACGAAATTGCTGAATGTAAAGCGTGGATCGAGCGAGCCGGCGAGATCGCCGTTCCGGCCGGCCGCATCGCCGCCGCGTTCCGGGGGCCGCGGCATCGCGGGAAGGCCGCCGGCGGCATTGCGCTCGCTGGCGATCGGTACGGCCGGCGGCGTGCCCACGCGCACATCGACCCGGCGAACCGCCGGGTTCTCCGCCTGCCAAGCGGCGCTCAGCCGCGCGCCGTGCTGGCCGCGTACCCAATCGCGCAGGAAATTGGTCGGTAGAAGCAGGGTGAGTTCTTCGCCGTCCAGGCTGCCGACACAGGCCTGACGGAGCCAGGCGCGGTATTCGCCCTCACCAAGCTCGGTTTGCAATCGTGTCCGGATGCGATCCCACTGAACCTCCAGCTGCGTGTCCAGCTGAAGGCCGGCTACCACTTCGCCTCCCGGTCCACTGGTCATCCCGCGCTTCGCCCCGTCAGTGTGCGCCGTCACCGCGCCATTCCCAGCCCATGCGTGACCATTCGGTCACGCTCTCCGCCCCGTTTATTCCGTTCGAAATATTTATGTCGCACCGCAGTAAGGAGCGGTCGACATTGGCTTACTGCGAGTTAACGATTAACCCGAACCAAGCCGGCGGACAACGAAAAACCGTCATCAACAAGACCTGCGGTGGCACAAAGAAAGAAGATTGCGTCCGTGCGACTTGGTCTGTCGCCAACAATACTTACGTCAGTTCTATGATCGTGTCGCTCGTATATTCCGGAGCGCTGAACACTTTGTCCGGACGGGTGGCGAGCGGGAAAGCAGGGCGCGCGGTCCCGCGCGCCCTGCCGGGCTCAGCCAACGCTCAGCGCGTTGATCCGGGCCGAAAGCCGTGACAGTCGCCGTGCGACCGTGTTGCGGTGCATGACGCCCTTGCCGACGGCGCGCTGCATCTCCGGCTGGGCAGCGCGCAGCGCCTCGGCGGCGGCGGCCTTGTCGCCACCGGCGATCGCAGTCTCCACCTTCTTGACGAAGTTGCGGACGCGGGACTTGCGCGCCTTGTTACGCGCCGTACGGCGCTCGGTCTGACGGATGCGCTTACGCGCGGAAGCGGTATTGGCCATGCGTCCTGTCGCTCGGATGGGTCGGTTCGGGAAGCCGCGGGTTGTAGGAGCCGGCTCGGGGAGTGTCAAGGAACCGTCGCGCAGTGTGGCGGGTCTCAGCGGCGCGAGAACGCGGGCTTTCGCTTCTCCACGAACGCAGCCATGCCTTCCTTCTGGTCGGGGGTCCCGAACAGCGGCAGAAACAGGGTGCGCTCGGCCCGCACGCCTTCCGCAAGTGTGGTCTCGAAGGCCCGGTTCACCGCCTGCTTCGCCACCGCCACCGCCACCGGGGACAACGCGGCGATCTTTGCCGCAAGCTTGAGCGCTTCGCCGATCAACTCGGCGGCGGGCACCACGCGGGCCACCAGGTTGGCGCGCTCGGCCTCGGCGGCATCCATCATCCGCCCGGTCAGCACCATCTCCATCGCCTTCGACTTACCCACCGCGCGGGTCAGGCGCTGGGTGCCGCCGGCGCCGGGGATGACGCCGAGATTGATCTCCGGCTGGCCGAATTTCGCCGTGTCCGCGGCCAGGATCAGGTCGCACATCATGGCGAGCTCGCAGCCGCCGCCGAGCGCGAAGCCCGCCACCGCGGCGATCACCGGCTTCTTGACCTTGGTGACCGTCTCCCACCGGGCGCCGATGAAATCTTCGAGCAGCGCCTCGGGATGGGTGCGCTCGCGCATTTCCTTGATGTCGGCGCCGGCGGCGAAGGCCTTCTCGCTGCCGGTCAGCACGATGGCGCCGATCGCCGGATCGGCGTCGAAGGCCAGCAATTGCGCGCCCAGCTCGGTCATCAGCTGGTCGCACAGCGCGTTCAGCGCCGCCGGCCGGTTGAGCCGGATCAGGCCGACCGCACCATGGGTCTCGACGAGGATGGTTTGGAAGGTCTCGGCCATCGGGCAGTCTCCGGTATGGGCGGCGTCTGGAAGGCGGCCGGCCCGGTGCCCCGGAGCGTGCCGCGCGTGGCCGAACCTGCCTCGCTTTGGCCCGGGGCGCAAACCCGTTTGCGGCGCACCAGGGAAGCATATGCACGCGCCGTCGGAACAAAAATGGAATCTCGGCGCCGGGTCGGCGGCCGGGCGGTTCCGCGCGATTGACACCGCCGCGCGCGCGGGTAGGCATCGGTGCCGGCTTCGAGAGGGAATACGGGAAATGCACGTTTCTCCGGCTACCCCGGTGCCGCGCCTGCCTGCCGACCGCCAGGGCACCGCGCCATGACGCCGTGCCTGGCCGGGCCCGGCCGGCCGGAGCCGCTCGGCGTCCGGATCGACGCCAGCGGCGCCAACGTGGCGGTGTTCTCCGCCCATGCGGAGGCGATCAGCCTCTGCCTCTTCGATCCGGCCGGGGAGCGCGAGGTTGCGCGCATCCGCCTGCCGGAGCGCACCGGCGACGTGTTCCACGGCCATGTCGGCGGCCTGACCGCCGGAACCCGCTACGGGCTGCGCGCGGCGGGACCGCGCGACCCCGCGCGCGGGCATCGCTTCGATCCGACCAAGCTGCTGTGCGACCCATTCGCGACCCGGCTCGACCGTCCGTTCCGCCTGCATCCTCTCCTGTTCCCCGATGCGGCGGCCGACAGCGCGGCGGCGATGCCGAAAGCCATCGCTGAAGCGGCGGACCAGCCCGCGGCGCCGCCGCCGCTCCTGTTCGATTGGGCGTGCGCGGCGATCTACGAACTTCCGGTGCGCGGCTTCACCATGCGCCATCCGGAGGTGCCCGGGCCGTTGCGCGGCACCTTCGCCGGCCTCGCCCACCCCGCCGTGATCGGCTACCTGCGCCGGCTCGGCGTCACGGCGGTGGAGCTCATGCCCGCGGCGGCCTCGATCGACGCGCCGCATATGCCGGCGCTCGGCCTGACCGATGCCTGGGGCTACAACCCGGTTGCTTTCCTCGCCCCCGATCCGCGCCTCGCCCCCGGCGGCTGGCCGGAAGTGCGGGCCGCGGTGGCGGCGCTGCGGGATGCCGGCATCGCCGTGCTGCTCGATGTCGTGCTCAACCATAGCGGCGAATACGATGCCACCGGCCCGACGCTGTCGCTGCGCGGGCTCGACAACGCCAGCTACTATCGGCTCGATCCCGACGATCCGTCACGCTACCAGGACGACACCGGGTGCCACAACACGCTGGCGCTGGATCGCCCGCCGGTGCTGCGCCTCGCGCTCGACGCGCTGCGCAGCTGGGCCCTGCGCGCCGGGCTGGACGGGTTCCGGTTCGACCTCGCCACCACGCTCGGCCGGCGCGCCGAGGGCTTCGACCCGGCGGCGCCGCTGCTCGCCGCGATCGACCAGGACCCGGTGCTGCGCGACCGGGTCCGCATCGCCGAGCCGTGGGACCTGGGACCGGGCGGCTACCGGCTGGGCGCGTTCGCCGCCGACTGGGGCGAATGGAACGACCAGTACCGCGACACCGTGCGCCGGTTCTGGCGCGGCGACCGCGGCCAGCTCGGCAATCTCGCCACCCGCTTTGCCGGCTCGGCGGACATCTTCGCTGCGCGCCGCCGGCCGGTGTCGCGCGCGATCAACTTCGTCGCCGCGCATGACGGCTTCACCCTGGTCGATCTAGTTTCCTACGAAACCAAGCGTAACGAGGCGAACGGCGAGGGAAACAGAGATGGAAACGACACGAACTATTCGTGGAACCACGGCATCGACGGACCGACCGATGACCCTGATATCCGCGCCTGCCGCGCCGCCGACCTGCGCGCGCTGCTCGCCACCCTGCTGCTGTCGCGCGGCACGCCGATGCTGGCGATGGGCGACGAGTGCGGGCGCAGCCAGGGCGGCAACAACAACGCCTACGCGCAGGACAACGAGACCGCCTGGTTCGACTGGACCGGCCTCGATGCGGGCCTGCGCGACTTCACCGCGCGCCTGTTGCGGCTGCGGCGCCGCTGGCGGGGGCTGCCCGGCCGCGACGCGCTCCGTGGTGCGCCGCGCGACGGCACCGAAGGGTTTCCCGACGTCGCATGGCTCACCCCTGAAGGCACGCCGATGCAGGCGGCCGATTGGGACGACGCGGAGCACCGCACCCTGATCGCCGCGCTGTCTGCCGCCGGCGGTGGCCATGCGCCGATGCAGCGCGTCGTGGTCATTCTGCACGCGGGCGGTGCCCCGATCGACGTGCGCCTGCCCGACCCGCGCGCCGGGATGCGCTGGCGGGTCCTGCTCGACAGTGCCGCGCCGGATGGCCGCAGGGCGGTAACGGCGCCAGCGCCAGTCACGATGACGGTACAGGCCCGTTCCGTTCTGATGCTGCACGAGACACGCATGCCGGCGCGCTGACGTACTGCCCCCTGGCGGCAGACCCCCACTCCGCCGGACCCCACTATGCCGGACCTTGTGCTGCGGCGGCGCGGAGAACCTGCCAGTATTCGTTCGCGCGATGACAAGCCGCACTCCCGCGCTTGGCGCTGGGAGCAGATCATCCCCTGGCGCAGGAATGACTTGCCTGCCGTGGCGCGCCCGAGGGACCATCCGGCCGACGGGCACCAGCACGGGGATTGCAGCGAGCATGGCATTCTTCCACCTCGCGCGAGCATGACGGCCGGCGGATGATCGGCGCGCCGGCCGTGCTCTATGTCGCATCGGGGTTCACCGTCGGGTTTCTGGTGGGCCTGACGGGCGTCGGCGGCGGTTCGCTCATGACGCCGGTGTTGGTGCTGGGCTTCGGGATCCATCCGGCGGCGGCCGTCGGTACCGACCTGCTCTTCGCCGCCGCCACGAAGTCGGTCGGCACGGCCATGCACGGCCTCGTCCGTACCGTGCGCTGGCGCATCACCGCGCGTCTCGCGCTCGGCAGCGTCCCGGCCGCCGCGCTGACATTGCTGGCCTTGTCGCGGATCGACATGCACGGCCCGCATGTGGAGCGGCTCATCTCCGTCACCCTTGGCCTGGCGCTGATTCTCAGCGCGGTGTCGCTGCTGCTGCGCCGGCACGTCGTCGCCAGGGTCGGGGCCTGGACCTCGCTGACGCCGACGCGGGTCAGGCGCCTGACGGTGCTGACGGGGGCCGTCGTCGGCGCGCTCGTGTCGGTGTCCTCGGTGGGGGCGGGGGCGCTCGGGATGACGGCGCTGGTCCTGCTCTACCCGCGCGAGCCGGTCCAGCGGCTGGTCGGCGCGGATATCGCGCATGCGGTGCCGCTCACCTTGCTGGCCGGAATCGGGCACTGGCTGCTCGGCGACGTGCGGTGGCCGCTATTCGGGCTGCTGCTCGCGGGCTCGGTGCCCGGGGTACTGCTCGGCAGCCTGCTGGCCGCTCGGGTTCCGGATCGGGTGCTGCGGCCGCTGCTCGCCGCCGTTCTCGTGCTGGCTGGCCTGCGGATGGCGATGGCTGTGCTGGAATGATACCGGTGGTCGCCATTGGCGGCCTCCCTGGTAGCCTCTCTGACGCCCCGTCTCAGCGTTCCTCGGCGCGAAGATGCACGTCCTGGCCGGACCAGGTTCCGCCGTCGCGCCATTTCCAGGTGAAATCGACGGTGGCGCCGGGCGGCAGGTGCTCCACCCGTAGATCCGCCGTGTGCAGGCCAAGGCGGCTGTCCATCGTCGCCACGTCATGCGGATGTTGCCAGCCGTCAGCCCCCCAATGCACCTGCGCCGCGCGCGGCAGGGCGACGATCACGCGGCTGCCGGCCGGAAAGCCAGCGGTCGGCGCGTGCGCCAGCCAGACGCTGCGCCGTGCCGGGCGCCGCAGCCCACGGTAACGCCGCCCGGCCGCCGCCGGGGCATCGATGGCCCGGCCTGCCCGGCGCGAGAGCACGAGCTTCACGAACTCCGCATGCGCCCAGGCGAGCGGCGTGGCGGATCCGGTCGGCCGGCCGGGGAACAGGTAGCGCTTGGGCAGCGCGTCGGTGTCCCAGACCTGCTCGGAGATCATGCCGCCTTTGCCGGCCATCGCCGCCATGGATTCCAGCAGCGGCAGCGGATCGCGGCCGGCCGCCACCTCGTAATGGCCCCGCTCGCCGCTCAGCAGCGGCCAGGCCCGGCCGCGGCCGGCACCGATGAAGGCGCCGCCGTCCTCGGTTTCGCCGTAGCCGTCGCCCACGTAGCGGTGCCAGGCCGGCCCCGCCGGCGTCTCCACTTTCAACAGCGAGTCCGCCAGCGCCAGGCTGTCCAGCACCAGCGGGTCCGCCGCCCGCCGCAGCCCCAGCCGCACCAGGTGCAGGAAGTCGAGCGAGACCAGTTCGGCCGCCGTGATGCTCCGCGCCTCCATCTGGTTGTGCAGCGGGATCGGATCGGCGAGCGCGTCCGCGTCGGTCAGGATGCGCGACGGCGCGAGATGCACGTAATAGGCGGGCAGGCCGAACCGGTCGGCCAGCCGGCCGCCGCGGGCGACCAGCCAGGTCTCCACCCGGTCGTTCCAGAAATCCGCCGTCGCCAGCGCCAGCCGGCGGGCGCGCAGCGGCAGGAACGGCGCCCCGGCCACCAGCGCGGCGATGCAGGCGGCGAGGGTGGAAGCCGTGATGCCGGCGCTTTCCTCCCAGCGGTCCTGCTCGCTCACCGGCCCCTCGCGCAGCAGGTAGCCAAGGGCGCGGCAGATCATGTCGCCGATTTCGGTGCCGCCGAGCGCGTTGCGCTCGGCCAGCAGGGAAGCGAGCAGCACCGGGAAGGCGGTTTGGTCGAGCTGCTTGCCCTGCCAGTAAGGCCGCCCGCCCAGCCACTGATTCTGTTCCCAATGGCCGTCTTCGCGCTGGGTGGCGATCAGGTAGCGCAGCGCGTTGCGCGCCTCGTCCTCCGCCCCCAGCGCCAGCAGCGCGCTGGCGCAGTGCACGAGGTCTCGCGGCCAGACCAGATGGTAGCCGCCGCGCTCGCCGCCGCGATCGCCCCAGGGGATGCTGAGGCTGGCGACCATGGCGCCCGGATAGGTCTTGTCGAGATGGCTGCGCAGCACCATGGTCGAGATCATGAACTGATCCCGCAACGGTTCCGGCGCCTCCCAGCGCACCGGATTGCGGGCGTTGGCGAGCGCGTACCAGGCCTGCCAGTCCGACACCTGGCGCAGCATCACGGCGTCGAACGGTTCGAGCAGGCTGGAGACGGCGAGGGTGGCGGCGGCCTGCTTGCTGCCGGCGAAGCCGAGAGCCAGCACCGAAGCCCGCGGCAGGGCGGCGACCAGCGCGACGTTGCCCGGCCCGGCGACGTCGTATTGCCAGGTCATGGCGCCATGCAGGGCGAAATCCTGCCAGCCGTCGCTGACGCCGACATAGCCGGCGCTGGCGGACCCGAACACGTCGCGCTGGCCGGCGTCGACCGCGGCGAGCGCAAGGCCGAACGGCCCCTGTTCCGCCCACAGCACCTGCCGGCCGCGGTAGCGCGCCACGGCGGCGACGTTGCCCTCTCCGGTGGCGCCCAGATGCGGCGCCAGAAGGACATGCAGCCGCAGCGCCGGATCGCCGGTCAAGGTGGCTTCGACGAGCAGCACGTCGCGGGTGGGGTCGGGGGTGATGCGCAGCCGCAGGCGGAAGCGCGGGTGGGTGTGCAGAATCTCGACCGCCGGCACGCCCGGCGCGATCAGCCGCACCTCGTACGTGCCGAGCCGCTTCACCTCGACCCAGAAGCCCGCGCCGTCGGCGACGATGAACCCGAGATCGCGCAGTTGCGGCAGATCAACCCGCGGATAGTAGACCTCGGTCACGATGCCGAAGCCGAGGGTGAACCACAGCCGCGCCGGCCCCAGCGAGCAGCCGACCACGTCCTTGGCGCTGCTCGTCCAGGTCGGGGCAATGCCGGGGCGTCCCGGCGCCTCGCGCTGCGCCGCGGGGGGCGGTTTTGTCTGGGTACGGTTCATATCCAAAGGCATGATGGACTCGGGCATACACGCAACGCTTTACACAAGTCTAACACGAGCGGCGGCGATGCCGCGGATCGATCCGCCGGGCCGCTGCCACGATCGTGGCGTCGGCAGGAAGGAAGCGGCCATGAACGGCGGAGACGAAGCGGCCATCGAACGTCTGGCCGAACTTGCCGGCATCGAGCCGGGATACCGGGACACCGAAGGCACGTATCGCCGGATCAGTCCGGAGACACGCCGGGCCGTGCTGAGCGTGCTCGGTCACGACGCCAACCGCCCGGCCGCGGTGCGGGACGCCGTCGCCGCGCGCGAGGAGGCACCGTGGGACACGATCCTGCCGCCGGTCGTCGTGCTGCGTCCAGTCCACGGCGCGGCGCCGTGCGTCGCGGCGGTGGTTTCGGACGCCGCGGCCGCCGGGAGGCTTGCCTGGCGCATCGCGCTGGAAGACGGCTCGGCCCGACGCGGGGTCGAGGCGCTGGCCGACGCGGCCGTGCTGGCGCAGCGGCCCGGGCGGTCCGGTGGACGCCGGCGCGTGGCGGTGACCCTGCCAGCCGACCTGCCGCTCGGGTATCACCGGCTGGAGGTCGAGGCCAGAGGGTGCTCCGGCGCGGCGGTGCTGGTGCAGGCCCCCGCGCAGGCCTGGCTGCCGGGGTGGCTGGCCGAGGGCGCGCGCGGCTGGGCGGTCGGCTGCCCGTTGTTCGCTCTGTGGTCGGCGCGGAGTTGGGGGATCGGGGATTTTTCCGACCTGGCGCGGCTGACCCGGCTGGCGCAGACGCTCGGCGCGCGGCTGGTCGGGCTCAACCCGCTGCACGCGCCGCTGCCGGGCGCGATCGCCGATCCGAACCCCTATCAGCCGTCGAGCCGGCGGTTCCTGAACCCGCTGCATATCGACGTGACGGCGCTGGCGTCCGCCGGCTCCGGGGCGGCGCGGCCCGGACGCCGCCTGCCGGAGGCGGCGCGCGGGATCGACTATCCGCTGGTCCACGAGGTCAAGCACGCTGCGCTGGCCGCCGCGTACCAGGCGCGAAACCGGGAGGAAGTGCCGGCGGATCTCGACGCGTTCCGCCGCGACGGCGGGGCGGCGCTGGAGCGGTTCGCGCTGTTCACCGCGCTTGCCGAGGCCTTTGCCCCGCGCCCCTGGCACGACTGGCCGACGGCCCTGCGCGGTCCGGCCGCGCCGGGGATCGCGGCGTTCCGGCGCGAACACAGGGACCGGAGCGCGTATCACGTCTGGCTGCAATGGATCGCCGACCGCCAGCTTGCCGCCGTGGCGGCGGACGCGGGCGCGGCCCGGCTCTATCGCGATCTTGCGATCGGCGTGCATCCGGACGGCGCCGATGTCTGGGACGATCCCGGCCAGTTCCTGACGGCGGCGCGGTTCGGCGCCCCGCCGGACGCGTTCAATCCTGAGGGCCAGAACTGGGGCCTGCCGCCACCCGACCCGGTGGCGCTGCGCGCCGGCGCCTACGGCAGCTACGTCGCCGCCGTCCGGGCCAATATGCGCCATGCGACGGCGCTGCGGATCGACCACGTGATGGGGCTGGAACGGCTCTATGTCGTCGCGTCGGGCGGTTCGGCGCGGGAGGGTGCCTATCTGCGCTATCCGCGCGACGACCTGCTTGGCATCCTCGCGCTGGAGAGCCACCGCAATCGCTGCCTGCTGGTGGGCGAGGATCTCGGCACCCTGCCGGATGGGTTCCATGAGCACATGGCGGCGGCTGGGCTGCTGTCCTGTCGGCTGATGCTGTTCGAGCGCTGGCCGAACGGGCTGTTCCGCCGGCCCGGCACCTATCCGGGCCGGGCGCTGGCCGCGTTCGGCACCCACGACCTGCCGACCGTGCGCGGCTGGTGGCAGGGCTGCGATCTCCCGCCCGGGCCGGGCGCGGACGCCGATGCGGTCCGACGCGCGCAGGACCGCGTGCTGCTGCTGGCCGCGCTGCGTGATCGCGGCCTGGTGTCGGATGGCGAGGTGGTGGCGGCGACCGATGAGTCTGCGGTCGAGGCGACAGAATCTCCCGCGGTCGAGGCGACAGAATCTCCCGCGGTCGAGGCGACAGAATCTCCCGCGGTCGAGGCGACCGACGATCCCGACGCGATCGCGGCGCTGCTGCGCGCCCTCCACCGGTTTTTGGCCAGCAGCCCGGCGGCGCTGGTGCTCGCCAATCTGGGCGACCTGCTGGCGGAGACGGAGCAGATCAACCGCCCCGGCGTTATCGATGCAAAACCGAACTGGCGACACCGCTATCGCCTGCCGCTGGAGGCGCTGGCCGAGGACCGGCTGTTGCGCGCGATCGCGGCTGACATCGCCGCCGCCCGCGCCGCGCCGGCGGACACCGAGCCGTGATCCGCGCCGGCCTCGGAACCAGGCGCGGGCGCGTATCCTGCGGTTTGCAACCAACGCCGCATCCGCGCGGATCAGCGATCAACCCGGCGCTATCGGCCGCCGTCGGCGCCGATAGCGGCGAGGAACGGGCCCATTGGCATCATAATCGCGCGCCGGGCTTGATCCGTATCAATGACAACCTGCCCGGCGCGCCCTAACCGGTTGAATGGAGATGGTGGTACCGGACCGGGGGGACAGGATGGACGCCATGCAGGGCGGCGCGCCGGGGCATCGGCTGCGCGTTTTGTTCGTGGCCTCGGAGCTGTTTCCGCTGGCGAAGACGGGCGGCCTCGGCGACGCCTGCGCGGCGCTGCCGGCATCGCTGGAGCGGCTCGGAGCGGATGTCCGCGCCATGTTGCCTGGGTATGTTTCGGCACTGGATGCGGCGTGCGACAAGCGGACGGTGGCACGGTTGGCGGATGGCGCATGCCTCCTGCTGGCACGCACGCCCGATACCGGCCTGCCGGTCTACCTGCTCGACTGGCCGGAACTGTTCCGCCGCCCCGGCGGCCCCTACCAGGACAGCGGCAAGCAGGACTGGCCGGACAATCTGCGTCGCTTCGCCAGCTTCTGCGCGGTGGCCGCGCAGGTGGCGCGGAGCGGCGACGGCAGCGGCTGGCAGCCCGACCTGGTGCACGCGCATGACTGGCACACCGGCCTGCTGCCGGCCTTGCTGGCGCTGCACCCCGGGCCGCGCCCAGCCAGCCTGTTCACCATCCACAACCTGGCCTTCCAGGGAAATTTCCCCCTCGACGCGGCCCGTGCGCAGGGCCTGCCGGAGGCGCTGCTGACGCCAGACGGCGCCGAGTTCTATGGCCAATTCTCCTGTCTCAAGGCGGGGATCCGCTATGCCGACCGGCTGACCACGGTCAGCCCGACTTATGCGCGGGAAATCCTTACGCCTGCGTTCGGCGCCGGGCTCGACGGGCTGCTGCGGACCCGCGCCGGCGATCTGGTGGGGATCCTGAACGGCATCGACACCCTGCTGTGGAACCCCGCCGCCGATGCCAGCCTGCCGGTGCGCTTCGATGTTGATCACTTGGCCGGCAAGCAGGCCGACAAGGCGGCGCTGCGCGAGGAACTCGGGCTCGACCCCGATGCGGACGGGCCGCTCGTCGTGGGCGTGAACCGGCTGACGCACCAGAAGATGGCCGACGTGATCCTGCAGGCGCTACCGGCGCTGCTCGACCAGGGGGCACAGGTCGCGCTGCACGGCCAGGGCGATCCGGAACTGGAGGCCGCGCTCCTGGCCGCCGCCGCCGGCCGCGCCGCACGCTGCGCGGTGCGCATCGGCTACGAGGAGCCGCTGGCGCATCGGCTGAACGGCGCGGCGGACATTGCCCTGACCCCGTCGCGCTTCGAGCCCTGCGGGCTCACCACGATGTATGCGATGCGCTACGGCGCGCTGCCGGTCACCCGCGCCGTCGGCGGGCTGGCGGACAGCGTGACCGATATCGCCACCGCGCATCCGGACCGCGCTTGCGGCACCGGCTTCGCGTTCTCGGACCCGACGCCCGAAGCCCTGGCGGACTGCCTGCGCCGGGCCGGCACCCTGTTCCGCGACCCGGTCGCCTGGCGGCGCTGCCAGCGCGCCGCGATGCAGCGGGATTTCGGCTGGGAGATGTCGGCCCGCCGCTACCTGGCATTGTATGGCGATCTGGTGACCCCGGAGACGCAGACACGGCCGCGTCCCGGCCCCATATCGGGTGATAACGGCGGCAGGCCCCCGGCGCTGCGGCCCGCGGTCCGCTGGTCCGGGGCGGGTCGCGCCGCGCCGGACTGGGCGGAGGCTGCCGACTGATGGGAAAGGCCCCCGACAGACCCGGGACGAGCGGGTGCGTGGCATGAGCGGCGCAGCGGCGAACCCGTCCCAGCCGCGGTTTCTCCCAGGGCAGGCCGCGTCGCCGGAGCCGACGATGACGCCCTGCCGGGGTCTGCCGCTGCCGCCTGAGCTTGCCGCATTGCGCGACCTCGCGCTCGACCTGCGCTGGACCTGGAGTCATCGCGCCGACGCGCTCTGGGCACAGATCGATCCGGCGCTGTGGGAGCGCACCCACAATCCCTGGGCGCTGCTCGAGGACGTTCCCGGCACCAGGCTGGCCGAACTGGCCGCCGACCGCGGCTTCGTGACCCATCTCGACGAGCTTGCCGCCGAACGCCGCACGTATCTGCAGGCGACCGGCTGGTTCGCGGAGACCTATGACACCAAGGCGCTCGGCGGGGTCGCGTTCTTCTGCATGGAGTTCGGCCTCGGCGAGGCGCTGCCGCTCTATGCCGGCGGGCTGGGCGTGCTGGCGGGCGATTTCATGAAGACCGCGAGCGATCTCGGCATTCCGGCGATCGGCATCGGCCTGCTGTACCAGGAAGGCTACTTCCGGCAGATGATCGACGCCGCCGGCTGGCAGCAGGACGCCTATCCGTACAACGAACCGGCGATGATGCCGGTGGAGCCGGTGCTCGACGATACCGGCGCGCGCCGGCACGTCACCGTGGCGCTGCCAGGGCGGACGTTGCGGCTGCGGGTCTGGCGCGCCGGCGTCGGCCGCACCGTGCTCTATTTGCTGGACAGCAACGATCCGCTCAACAGCCCGGTCGATCGCGGTATCACCAGCAAGCTCTACGGCGGCGGGACCGAGCTGCGCATGCTGCAGGAGATCGTACTCGGCATCGGCGGCTGGCGGCTGGTGGAGGCGATCCATCCGGAGATCGAGATCTGCCATCTGAACGAAGGCCACGCCGCCTTCGCGGTGCTGGAGCGGGCGCGCAGCCTCTCCGAACGCACGGGCATCAGCTTCGACGACGCCCTGTGGGCCACCCGGGCGGGCAATATCTTCACCACCCACACCCCCGTCGCGGCGGGATTCGACCGGTTCCCGATTTCCATCTCCGGCCAGTACCGCCACGCCGTGATGGGGCCGCAGGCCGACGCCATCGGGCTGACCGCGCTGGCGCTGACCGGCGGGACCGTCGCCGAGCCGTTCAACATGGCCTTCCTGGCGCTGCGCGGCGCCTATGCCAGCTTCGCGGTCAGCGCGCTGCACGGGGCGGTGAGCCGGGACATCTTCCAGCGGCTATTTCCCCGCTGGCCGCGCCACGAGGTTCCGGTCGGGCACGTGACCAACGGCGTGCACATGCCGACCTGGGATTCCCGCGCAGCGGACGCGATCTTCACCCAGGCCGGCGGCAAGGAGCGGTGGCGGCAGATGGCCGAGCCGCTGCAGGCGGCGATCGCCACGGTCGGGGACGACGTGTTGTGGGAGATGCGCGCCAAGGGACGGCTGCAGCTCGTGGAAGCGGTCCGCCGCCGGCTGGGCAAGCAGCTTGGCGTGCGCGGCTACGGCCCCGCCGTGGCGAGCCGGGCGGAAAGCGTGCTCGATCCGAACCTTCTCACCCTCGGCTTCGCCCGCCGCTTCACCGCCTATAAGCGGCCGAACCTGCTGCTGCGCGACCGCGCCCGGCTGGAACGGCTGCTCAACGATCCGCAGCGCCCGGTGCAGCTGGTGGTCGCCGGCAAGGCGCATCCGGCGGACGTGCAGGGCAAGCAGATGATCCAGGAATGGGTCGCCTTCACCGAGCACCCGAGCCTCTGGCACCGGGTCGTATTCCTGGAGGATTACGACATCGCCCTGGCGCAGGAGATGGTGCAGGGCGTCGATGTCTGGATCAACACGCCGCGCCGTCCGTGGGAGGCATGCGGCACCAGCGGGATGAAGGTGCTGGTGAACGGCGGGCTCAATCTCTCCGAGCTCGACGGCTGGTGGGCGGAGGCCTTCGATCCGGAGCTGGGCTGGGCGATCGGCACCACCACCCAGCCGGACGAGCGGACGCAGGACGACGTCGATGCGGCGGAGCTATACGCGCGGCTGGAACAGCAGGTCCTGCCGGCGTTCTACGATCGCGATGCCGCCGGTATCCCGCGCGCCTGGCTGACGCGGGTGCGGCAGAGCATGGCGCGGCTCTCTCCGCAATTCAGCGCGACCCGTATGCTGCGTGATTACCTCGACCAGGCGTACCTGCCGGCCGCGGCGGCGGTGCGGCGGCGGCTGGCGGACGGGGCGGCGGTGGCGAAGGCGCTGCGGCAATGGGAACGCCGGCTGCACCACGGCTGGAAGAGCCTGCATATCGGCCGCTCCGACGCGACCGCGGAGGAGGACGGCTGGTCGTTCTGCGTTCCGGTCTATCTCGGCGAGGTGGACGCCGCGGATATCCGGGTCGAGCTGTACGCTGATGCCGGGCCGGACACGCCGCCGCAGGCGATCCCGCTCGACCGCGGCGGGCCGGTCGCCGGGGCCGTGAACGGCTACACCTATACCGGCCGGGTCGCCACCGCGCGCCCGCGCACCGACTTCACTGTTCGCATCCTGCCCTATCACCCCGAAGCGCGGGTGCCGGTCGAGTTGCCGCTTATCCGCTGGCAGGAATAGCGGGAGATGAAGGAGGAGCCAGCGATGCCAGAGCCCAGGACGCAGCCTTCGGTCCTGCTCGGCGCGCGCGTCCTGCTGCCCCGCCCGGCCTTGCAGGACCTGATCGACGCGCTCGCCGCGTGCGGGTTCGAGGTGATCGGGCCGCGCGCGCGCGACGGCGCCATCGTCTATGACCGGCTGCGCCGGATCGAGGAGCTGCCGGCCGGCTGGACCGATCGTCAGGACGGCGGGACCTACGGGCTGGAGCGGCGCAGCGACGCCGCGTTGTTCGGCTACGCCGTCGGTCCGCACTCCTGGAAGCAGTTCCTGCATCCGCCGCAGGAGCGGCTGTGGCGCGCGCGCCGCCGGGAGGACGGGTTCGCCATCGAACCCGAGCCGGCGCCGCCGTCCCGCTTGGCCTTCATCGGTGTGCGCGCCTGCGAACTGCATGCGATCGCCATTCAGGATCGCGTGTTCATGGGCGGCGCGCACAAGGATACAGGGTATGAAGCGCGGCGGCGCGGCGCCTTCGTCGTCGCGGTGAACTGCGGCACCGCGGGCGGCACCTGCTTCTGCGCTTCGATGGAAACCGGCCCGCGGGCGGAGGCGGGGTTCGATCTGGCGCTGACCGAACTGATCGGCGGCACGCGGCACGACTTCCTCATGGAAGCCGGTAGCGAGGCCGGCGCCGCGCTGCTCGCCGGCCTGCCGACCCGGCCCGCCGGTGCCGCGGATATCGCTGCGGCTGAGGCGGTGGTGGCGCGTACCGCCGCGAGCATGGGCCGGACCATGGACACGGTCGGGCTGAAATCGTTGCTGCAGGACCATCCCGAGCATCCGCGCTGGGACGAGGTGGCGAGCCGGTGCCTCGCCTGTGCCAACTGCACCATGGTCTGCCCGACCTGCTTCTGCACCACCGTTACCGACCACACCGACCTCGCCGGCCAGGAGGCGGAGCGGGTGCGGCACTGGGATTCCTGCTTCACTGCCGATTTCTCGTACATCCATGGCGGGTCGGTGCGCAGCAGCACGAAATCGCGCTACCGGCAGTGGATGACGCACAAGCTGGCGCACTGGATCGACCAGTTCGGCACCTCCGGCTGCGTCGGCTGCGGGCGCTGCATCACCTGGTGCCCGGTGGGCATCGACATCACGGCGGAAGCGGCGGCGATCCGCGCCGATCCCGCCGCGCATGGCACCAAGCGGGGAACGTCGCATGGAAACCCTTGAACGCCTGCTGCTGGGCCACCCGTTCTTCACCGACCTCGACCCGGCGATCGGCCGCATCCTGGTCGGCTGCGCCCGCAACCTTCGATTCGCGCCGGGCGAGTTTCTGTTCCGCGAGAACGAGCCGGCTAACGAGTTCTTTCTGGTCCGCGAAGGCAACGTGGCGCTGGAGCTGCACGTGCCCGGCCGCCCGCCCCTGGTGATCGGCACCCTGGGCGCCGGAGAGATCGTCGGCGCGTCGTGGCTGGTGCCGCCGTATCGCTGGAACTTCGACGCCCGCGCGGTGGCGGCGACCCGCGCGTTCGGGATCGATGCCGCCTGCCTGCGCGACAAGTGCGAGGCCGACCATCATCTGGGCTACGAGATGATGAAGCGTCTGCTGCCGGTGATGGTGGGGCGGATGCAGGCGGCGCGCCAGCAATTGCTCGACGTCTACGGGCATCCCGGCACATGAACGCGTCCGTTGCGCCCGATCCGATGCTGCCGCAACCGTGGCGGGTGCAAGCGGTGCGGCGGGAGACCGCCGACGTGGTGAGCCTCGATCTGGTGCCGCTCGCCGGCGCGCCTATGCCGTTCAAGCCGGGCCAGTTCAACATGCTCTACGCGTTCGGGATCGGCGAGGTGCCGGTCAGTCTCAGCGGCGATCCGGCGGATGCGTCCCGCTTCGTGCATACGGTGCGTGCGGTGGGCGCGGTGAGCGGCGCGATCGCCGCTGCCACGCCCGGCACCGTGCTCGGCCTGCGCGGCCCGTTCGGCAGCGCCTGGCCGGTGGCGGCGGCGGCCGGGCACGACATCCTGATCATCGCCGGCGGGCTCGGTCTCGCGCCGCTGCGCCCGGCGATCTACCACGTGCTCGCCAACAGCGAGCGGTTCGGCCGCATCGCCGTCCTGTACGGCAGCCGCGGCCCGGCCGAGCTTCTGTTCCACGACGAGCTTGCCCGGTGGCGCGGCCGGCTCGACATGGAAGTGGAGATCACGGTGGATCACGCCGATCCGTCCTGGCACGGCCGGGTGGGCGTGGTGCCGGGGCTGATCGACAAGGTGGCGTTCGATCCGAAGAACACGGTGGCGCTGGTGTGCGGACCGGAGGTGATGATCCGCTTCACCGTGGCGGGGCTGCGCGCGGCCGGGGTGGCGGACGACCACGTGCACGTCTCGATGGAGCGCAACATGAAATGCGCGGTCGGGTTATGCGGGCATTGCCAGTTCGGCCCCGACTTCGTCTGCAAGGACGGCGCCGTGCTGGCCTACGACCGCATCGCCGCCCGTCTCGCCGCACGGGAGATCTGAGCATGGCCGAGCGGACCCGACCCATCGTCGCGGTGTGGAAGTTCGCCTCCTGCGACGGCTGCCAGTTGTCGTTGCTGGATTGCGAGGACGAACTGCTGGCGGTCGCCGGTGCCGTCGACATCGCCTATTTCGCCGAAGCGTCCAGTACCCTGCGTCCGGGACCCTACGACGTGTCGCTGGTGGAAGGGTCGGTCACGACGGAACATGACGCCGAGCGGATCCGCATGGTGCGCGCGGCGTCCAAGCGGCTGATCACCATCGGTGCCTGCGCCACCGCCGGCGGCATCCAGAGCCTGCGCAACTTCGCCGACGTGAAGGACTACGTCGCCGCGGTCTATGCCTCGCCCGAGTACATCCGGACCCTGGAAACCTCGACGCCGATCTCCGCCCATGTGCCGGTGGATTTCGAACTGCGCGGCTGCCCGATCAACAAGCACCAGTTGCTGGAGGTGATCTCGGCCCTGCTCGCGGGGCGCAAGCCGCAGATCCCGAACGAGAGCGTGTGCGTGTCCTGCAAGCAGCGCGGGACGTCCTGCGTGATGGTGGCGCACGGCACGCCGTGCCTGGGGCCGGTCACCCATGCCGGCTGCGGCGCGATCTGCCCCGCCTACGGCCGCGGCTGCTATGGTTGCTACGGCCCGGCGGAGGCAGCGAACACCGCCTCCCTCGCCGGCGCATGGACGGCGCTGGGGGCGGACCGGCGGACCCTCCATCGGGCCTTCCGCACGTTCAACGCGGCGGCCGAGCCGTTCCGTCAGGAGAGCGAAGCGCATGCCGAGCCGCACCATCCGGGTTGACTACCTCACCCGCGTCGAAGGGGAGGGCGCGCTCGAACTCGATATCCGCGACGGCGCGGTGGACGGCGTGCGGCTCTCCATCTTCGAGCCGCCGCGGTTCTTCGAGGCGCTGCTGCGCGGGCGCGATGCGACCGAGGCGCCGGACATCACCGCGCGCATCTGCGGTATCTGCCCGGTCGCCTACCAGATGAGTTCGGTGCACGCGGTGGAGAACGCGCTCGGCCTTGCGGTGCCGCCGCCGATCCGCGCGTTGCGCCGCCTGCTCTATTGCGGCGAGTGGATCGAGAGCCACGCGCTGCATATCGTGCTGCTGCACGCGCCCGATTTCCTCGGCTTCCCCGACGCGATCAGCATGGCCTCGGCGCATGGCGAGATGGTCACGCGCGGGCTGGCGCTGAAGAAGACCGGCAACGCGTTGCTGCGGTTGCTGGGCGGGCGCGAGATCCACCCGGTGAATGTGCGGGTCGGCGGCTTCTACCGGGCGCCGACCGCCGACGAACTGGCCGCGCTGGTGCCGGACCTGCAAGCGGCACGGGAGCAGGCGGTCGCATTGGCGCGCTGGGTCGCCGGCTTCCGCTTCCCCGACTTCGAACGCGATTACGAATTCGTGGCCCTGCGCCATCCGGACGAGTACCCGCTGAACGAGGGCCGCCTCGTCTCCAACCGGGGGCTGGACATCCCGGTGTCCGACTACGACGCCACGTTCGAGGAACGCCACGTCGCCCACTCGACCGCGTTGCAGTCGGTGCTGCGCGCGCGGGGCAGCTACCAGGTCGGGCCGCTGGCGCGGTTCAACCTGAACCACGACCGGTTGGGGCCGTCGGTGCAGGCGCTGGCCGCGGAACTGGGGCTGGCGCCCGGCTGCCGCAACCCGTTCCGGAGCATTATCGTCCGCGCGATCGAGGTGGTTTACGCCTGCGAGGAGGCGTTGCGCCTGATCGCCGCGTACGCCCCGCCCGAGGCGCCGTTCGTTGCCGCCCCGCCGCAGGCCGGCATCGGCGTCGCCTGCACCGAAGCGCCGCGCGGCATCCTCTATCACCACTACCGACTGAACGCGGACGGCAGCATCCTCTCCGCGCGCATCGTGCCGCCGACCTCGCAGAACCAGGGCACGATCGAGGAGGACCTGCGGATCGTCGCGACCCGCGACCTCGATCTGCCGGAGGACGAATTGCGCGATCACTGCGAGCAGGCGATCCGCAACTACGACCCGTGCATTTCCTGCTCGACGCATTTCCTGCGGCTGGAGGTCCGCCGGCGATGACCGCGCCGGCGCTGGTGATCGGAATCGGCAACGCCGATCGCGGCGACGACGCGGTGGGGCTGCACGTCGCGCGCCGGGTGGCGGCGCTCGGCCTGCCGGCGGTCGCGGTGGAAGAGGCGGGTGGCGACGTGCTGGGGCTGATGGACCGATGGGCCGGCGTCCCGCGCGTGGTGCTGGTCGACGCCGCCGCGCCCTTGGCCGCGCCCGGGCGGATCCACCGCCTCGACGCGGCGCGCGGGCCGCTGCCGCGGGAGATCGCGCTTGGGTCCACCCACGCGTTCGGGCTCGCGGATACGGTGGAACTGGCGCGCAGGCTGGGGCGGCTGCCCGCGCAGCTCGTTTTGTACGCGATCGAGGCCGCCGATTTCGCTCCCGGCGCGCCCCTGAGCCCGGCGGTGGCGGCGGCGGTGGCGAGCGCGGCGGTGCAGGTTGCCGCCGAATTCGGCTCGGACGGGAGGACCAGCGATGCATGAAACAGGAATGGTGCGCGACCTGATCCGGCACGTCGTGCGGGCGGCCGAGGCGAACGGCGCCCACCGGGTGCTGGAGGTGAAGGTCTGGCTGGGCGCGTTGAGCCACCTGTCGACCGGACATTTCCGCGAGCATTTCGAATCCGAAGCGCGCGGCACGCTGGCCGAGGGTGCGCGATTGTCGGTAACGGAATCGAGCGACACCTCCGATCCGCGCGCGCAGAGCCTGCTGCTGGAAAGCCTGGAGCTGGAAGCGTGATGCCGGGATGACCGAACGATGCAACCGGGCGACGGCATTCCGCCCGCGCCGATGACGCCCGCGCCGATGACGCCGGCAGCGGCACGCGAGCGGGTGCGCATCGAAATCACCGGCGCGGTGCAGGGCGTCGGCTTCCGCCCGTTCGTCGCCCGCCTGGCGCAGCAGGCCGGGCTCGCCGGCTTCGTCCGCAACACCGGCGGCGGCGTGCTGATCGAGGCCGAAGGACCATCCTCCGCCCTGGCGCGCTTCCTGGACCGCCTGGCGACGGAGCCGCCGCGCCACGCCGTCATCACCGGGCGGGAAGTCAGCCGGCAGCCGCCATGCGGGGAGCGGGACTTCACGGTGGCGCCCAGCGCCGCCGGAGATCCCTGTTCCGCGACGGTGATGGCTGACCTGGCGACCTGCGCCGACTGCCTGCGCGAGGCGTCGGATCCCACCGATCGCCGGTTCCGCTATCCGTTCACCACCTGCACCCAGTGCGGCCCGCGCTACAGCGTGATCGAGGCGTTGCCCTATGATCGGGCCCGCACGACCTTGCGGCGCTTCCCGCTCTGCACGACCTGCGCGGCCGAGTACGCCGACCCGACCGCGCGCCGGTTCCATGCCGAATCGATCTGCTGTCCCGACTGCGGTCCGCATCTGGCCTTGTGGGATACCACGGGCGCGGTGCTGGCGACCCGGGAGGCCGCCCTGACCCAGGCGGCGTCGGCGCTCCGCGCGGGACGGATCGTCGCGCTGAAGGGGCTGGGCGGGTTCCAGTTGCTGGCCGACGCCCGCAACGAAGACGTGGTGGGCACGCTCCGCGCGCGCAAGCGCCGCCCGCGCAAGCCGTTCGCGCTGATGGTGTCCGACCTCGCCGCGGCGTCGGCGGTGGCCGAGGTCTCGCCGACCGAACGCGAGCTGCTGCTCTCGCCGGCCGCGCCGATCGTTTTGCTGCGCCGTGCGGCCGGGGCGGCGGTGCTGGCGCCCTCGGTCGCGCCCGGTAGCGGCAACCTCGGCGTCATGCTGCCCACGACGCCGCTGCATCACCTGCTGCTGTGGGCGCTCCGCTTTCCGGTGGTGGCGACCAGCGGCAACCCGGGAGAGACCCCGATCATCGCCGACGAGCAGACGGCGCTCACCGTGCTGGCCGGCGTGGCCGATCTCTTTCTGGTGCACGACCGCCCGATCGCCCGCGCGGTGGATGATTCGGTGGCGCGGGTCATCGCCGGTCAGCCGACGGTGCTGCGCCGGGCGCGCGGCTACGCGCCGCTGCCGCTCCCGTTTCCCGCCGTGCGGGCGCCGATCCTCGCCTTGGGCGGGCAGCAGAAGAACGCCGTCGCCACCGGGTTCGCCGGGCAGATCTTCCTCGGCCCGCATGGCGGCGACCTGGATCGGACCGAAAGCCGCGACGCGTTCGTGCGGGCCGCCGACCGCATGCTGGCCCTGCGTCGCCTGCGCCCGATGGCCGTGGCCTGCGACCGGCATCCCGACTATGCCTCCACCCGGCACGCCGATACGCTGGGGCTGCCGGTCGTGCGGGTGCCGCACCATCTTGCCCATGCGCTGTCCGGCATGGCCGAGCACGGGCTGGACGGCCCGCTGCTGGCGGCGACCTGGGACGGCACCGGCTACGGAGGTGACGGCACGGTCTGGGGTGGGGAGTTTCTGGCGATCTCTCCGCCGCGCTACCGCCGCGCGGCGCATCTGCTGGCCTTCCGGCTGCCGGGCGGCGAGGCGGCGGTGCGCGAACCGCGCCGCGCCGCGCTGGGCGCCCTCCACGCGACGTTCGGCGCCGCCGGGCTGGACATGGCCGGATTGCCGCCGGTCGCCGCGTTCACCGAGGCCGAGCGCCGCGTGCTCGCCACGATGCTGGCGCGCAACGTCAACGCGCCGCCGACCTCCAGCGCCGGGCGGTTGTTCGATGCCGTCGCCGCGCTGCTGGGGTTGTGCCAGCGTGCGAGCTTCGAAGGCGAAGCGGCGATGGCGCTGGAATGGGCCGCCGACCGGGCCGCCGCGCCCCTGTCTTTGCCGCCCGCCATCATCTCCGGCGACCGCCCGCTGGTCGTCGATTGGCGCCCGATGCTCCGAGGGCTGCTGGACGCGCGGGCGGCGGGTGCGGCGCCCGCCGGGCTCGCCGCCGGCTTCCATGCCGCCCTGGCCGCTGCCATCGTGGCGGTCGCGCGGCGGCTGGGGGCCGCGCGGGTGCTGCTGACCGGCGGCTGCTTCCAGAATGCGCGGCTGACCGGGCTGGCGGTCGCCGGTTTGCGTACGGCGGGCGTGGAGCCGTTCCGCCACCGCCTTGTGCCGCCGAACGACGGCGGCCTCGCGGTGGGGCAGATCGCCTTCGCCGCCCGCCCGATGATCGAGGAGAAAACCTGATGTGCCTCGCGGTTCCCGGCCGAGTGCTCGAAATCGCCGGCGAGGACCCCCTGACCCGCAGCGGCCGGGTGGCCTTCGGCGGCATCGTCAAGGCGATCAGCCTGGCCTTCGCGCCGGAGGCCGCGGTCGGCGACTACGTCCTCGCCCATGCCGGCGTCGCCATCGCGGTGCTGGACGAGGCCGAGGCGCGGCGCACCATCGCCTGCCTCGACACTCTGGAGGAGGCGGAACGGTGAAATATGTCGATGAGTACCGCGATGCCGCGTTAGCGCGGAGGTTGGCGCAGGCGATCGCCGGCACCGTTACCCGCCCCTGGACCTTGATGGAAATCTGCGGCGGGCAGACGCACTCCCTGTTGCGGCATGGGATCGATCAGATGCTGCCCGAGGATGTGACCTTGCTGCATGGCCCCGGCTGCCCGGTCTGCGTTACGCCGGCCGCGGTGATCGATCAGGCGATCGCGATCGCCGGTGCGCCCGGCGTCACGTTGTGTTCGTTCGGCGACATGCTGCGGGTGCCCGGCGATGCCGGCAGCCTGCTGTCGGCCAGGGCGCGTGGCGGCGATGTGCGCATGGTGTATTCGCCGCTGGACGCGGTGGCGCTCGCCCAGGCCCGGCCCGACCGGCAGGTGGTGTTCCTCGCCGTCGGGTTCGAAACCACGGCCCCGGCGACGGCGATGGCGGTGCTGCAGGCCGAACGCGCCGGCCTCGACAACTTCTCGCTCCTCGTCTCGCACGTGCTGGTGCCGCCGGCGATCGAGGCGCTGCTGTCGGCGCCCGATGCGCGGGTGCAGGGCTTCCTCGCCGCCGGGCATGTCTGCACGGTGATGGGCACCGGCGAATACGAACCGATCGCGCGGCGCTACCGGGTGCCCATCGTGGTGACGGGCTTCGAACCGCTGGATTTGTTGCAGGGGATCCTGTCCTGCCTGCGCCAGTTGGAAGCGGGACGGGCGGAGGTGGAGAACGAATACGGCCGGTCCGTTCGCCCCGGCGGCAACCAACCGGCCCAGGCCGCGATCCGCCAGGTGTTTGCGATCGAGCCGCGCGACTGGCGCGGCATGGGAGAGATCGCCGCGAGCGGCCTCGGCTTGGCGCCCGTCTACGCCCGGTTCGACGCGCGCAACCGCTTCGGCGCCACGGACCCCGCGCCGCCGCGCGCCAGCCCGTGCATCAGCGGCGATATCTTGCGCGGGCGGCGCAAGCCGGTCGCGTGTCCCGCTTTCGGGACGTCCTGCACGCCGGAACATCCGTTGGGCGCCACCATGGTTTCCTCGGAAGGCGCTTGCGCCGCCTATTACCGCTACCGGCGGGCAGCGGCGGCATGAGCGGCGCCGTGTGCCCGGTTCCCGCGACCGACGCGGAGCGCATCGAACTCGGCCATGGCGGCGGCGGCGCGTTGATGCACCGGCTGATCGAGGGCCTGTTCCGGCCGGCGTTCGGCGAAACCGGACCCGAACCCGCGCATGACGGCGCCGTCCTGCCGGCGGCCGGCGGCCGGCTGGCATTCACCACCGATTCCTTCGTGGTCACGCCGCTCGAATTTCCCGGCGGCGACATCGGCGCGCTGGCGGTGATCGGCACGGTGAACGACCTCGCGATGTGCGGGGCGCAGCCGCTCTATCTGAGCGCCGGCTTCATCCTGGAAGAAGGGCTGGAGATCGCGCTGCTGCGCCGCATCGCCGCCTCCATGGGCCAGGCCGCGGCGGCGGCCGGGGTGCGGCTGGTCACTGGTGATACCAAGGTGGTGGAGCGCGGCAAGGGCGACGGGCTCTACATCACCACCGCCGGCGTCGGCTCGGTCGGGCCCGGCACCGCGATCGGGCCGCAGTTCGTGCGCGCCGGCGACGTGGTGCTGCTGAGCGGGGATGTCGGCCGGCACGGGATCGCCATCATGGCGGCGCGCGAAGGGCTGGGGTTCAAAACCGCGATCGAGAGCGACATGGCCTGCCTCGCGCCGACGGTGCGGGCGCTGGCGGAGGCGGGGGTCGCGCTGCACTGCCTGCGCGACCTCACCCGCGGCGGGCTGGCGACGTCGCTGGTGGAGATCGCGACCGGCGCCGGCCTGACGATCCGGATCGACGAAGCCGCCGTCACGGTATCCGATGCCGTGCGTGGCGCCTGCGAGGTTCTGGGGCTCGATCCCTGGTACGTGGCGAACGAGGGGCGGCTGGTGGCCTGCGTGCCGGAGGCGGACGCGGACCGCGCCCTGGCGATCCTGCGCGCCCAGCCCGGCGGCGCGGCGGCGGCGATGATCGGTCGGGTGGGCCCGGCCGCCGGCCACGGCCAGGCGCTGGCCGAGGCGATCGGCGGCGCCCGCGTGCTCGACATGCTGAGTGGCGAGCAATTGCCGCGGATCTGCTGAACCGCATCGCAAGAGCCGACGGCGTGCCGCGTGCTCCTGCCCCGATCGGCCCGATGGAACAACAGAATTGCGCTATATCAATGCGGGTGATCGCCGCAGCGCGCTTGCTCGTCGCGCCTTTGGCGCCCTCGAAGCTTTGGGGAGAGCATCCATGCTGCTCGACGCCGCTGCCATCATGACCCGCGTCGTCATCACGGTCGGCCCGGACGACACCGTCTCCAAGGTTGCCGAGACGCTGACCGGGCACGGCATCAGTGCCGTGCCGGTCTGCGAGGCTGACGGGACCCTGGTCGGCATGATCAGCGAAGGCGACCTGATGCGTCCGTTCGGGCAGGCGAACGCGCTGCGCCGTGACTGGTGGTTGAACCTGGTCGCCGAAGGCACTGAGCTCAGCAAGGAATTCGTCGATTACATCCAGCTCGACCGCCGTCGCGCGCGCGATCTCATGACGCGGACGCTGATCACCGCGCCGGATACCGCCAGCCTGGGCGAGCTCGCCGACCTGCTGTCCAGGCACCACGTCAAGCGGGTGCCGATCCTGCGGGACGGCAAGCTGGTCGGCATCGTCAGCCGCGCCGACATCGTCCGCGCCGTCGCGCAGGGCAAGGCGGCCGGCGGGCCGCCGCACTGAGGCCGGCCGGCCGAAGCGGCCGCTGGCCTATCAATCCGCGAGCGCCGCGTAGGCCAGGGCGCGGAACAGCAGCCGGTAGTGCTCGCGCTGGCCGGGGGCCTGGATCATCAGCACCGCGGTCATCCGCTCCGCCGGGTCCACCCAGAACGCGGTGCCCGCCGCCCCGCCCCAGAAATAGGAGCCGACCGAGCCGGGGAACGGCGCCATCCCCGCCGCCAGCCGCACCGCGAAGCCGAGCCCGAACCCGTGCCCCGGTGCCAGCAGGTCCTCCGCCGCCGGGCGCCCGCCCAGATGGTCCGCGGTCATCAGGTCCAGGGTCTTGCGCCCGAGCAGCCGCTGGCCGGCGAAGCTGCCGCGATCCAGCAGCATCGCCAGAAACCGCGCGTAATCGGCCGCGGTACCCACCATGCCGCCGCCGCCAGAGAGGAAGCGCGGGCTTTCCCGCACATCGAGCAGCAGCACGTCGGCGCCGGTGTCCGGGTCCTTCGCGAACCCGCCAGCCAGCCGGGCCTCTGCCGACGGCGGCACGAAGAAGCCGGTATCCGTCATCCCGAGCGGGGCGAGCACGCGGGCGGACAGCACCGCGTCCAGCGGTTCGCCGGCGATCACTTCCACCACCCGGCCGAGCACGTCAGTGGAACGGCTGTATTCCCAGCGCGTGCCCGGTTCGTGCAGCAGCGGCAGCGCGGCGAGCGCCGCCGCCTGCTCGGCGTTGGTCTGGTTGCGCCGGGCGATCCGCGCGGCGCCATAGGCCTGGTGCACCGGCCCGGCGCCGCGGAATTCGTAGGTCAGGCCGGAGGTGTGGCGAAGCAGGTCCTGGATCGTGATCGCGCGTGCCGGCGCCCGTCCGTCCGCAAGCTTCACCGCGCCGAATTCGGGGATGTATTTCGCGAGCGGGTCGGAGAGGAGGAACCGGCCTTCCTCCCACAGCATCATCGCCGCCGTCGAGACGATCGGCTTGGTCATCGAATAGATGCGGAAGATCGCGTCGTCCGTCATCGGGTCGGGGGCCGCCGGGTCGCGCCGGCCGAAGGCGCGCAGATAGCCGATGCGTCCGCGCCGGGCGATCAGCGCCACCGCGCCAGGGATGTGGCCGGCATCGATGCGCGACTGCAAGGCATCCGACAGCCGGGCGAGGCCGGCGGGCGACAGCCCGGCCTCCTCGGGCGGTACAACCGGCAGGGCAGGGGCGTGGGTCATCGCAGGGCTCCTTCATCCGTGGGGACCGTCATACAGGCGATCAGGTCGTCTTCCAGCACCGCGCAGGACAGCGCGCCCCCGAGGCCGGCGCCGGTGTCGAGGCCGATCCGCCCGGGCTCGACCGCGACCGCGCGGGCGACGCTGTGGCCGTGCACCACCGTCACGCCGAACTCCGCCGGTTCCGACAGGAACGGGTGACGGATGGCGAGCACGTCCTCGCGGCGCTGTCGCGCCAGCGCCACGCCCGGACGCAGCCCGGCATGCACGAACAGGTAGCCGCCGGCACGGTGAGACAGTTTCAGCCGGCGGAGGAAGGCAAGATGCGCCGCCGGCAGGGTGGCTTCCCACGTCGTGCGCGGCGCCTCGCGGGGGATGCCCCAACTTGCCAGGCTGGCGCCGCCGCCTGCTGCAAGCCAGTCGGTTGCGGCCGGCTTATCGCCGGCCAGCGCGTCGAGCAGCATCTGCTCGTGATCGCCGCGCAGGGCGGTCAGCGCCGCCCCCGGCAGCGGGGCGCCGCCGGCCAGGCGGGTCAGCACGCCGGCGCTGTCTGGTCCGAAATCGATATAATCCCCCAGCAGCACGAGCTCGGCCCGCGCGGCCGGGCGCGCGGCGAGATCTTTCGCGATCGTGTTCAGCATTGCCGCCAGCGGAGCGGCGCAGCCATGCACGTCGCCGACCGCGTAGACGCGATGTCCCGGCGGCAGCCAGCCGGGGGCAGGGCGGAACGCGAGCGGCTGATCGACGCGGCGTGACGATGTGGGCGCGAATTCCGCCACATCGGGCACCGGTCCCGGCCGGCGCCGGCGCGCCGCGCTTCCTACCGCCATGCGATCGCCGCGACGGGCAGCGTGCCGGCGGGCGGGCAGGCGGACGGGCGGACGGTGACCTGTTCGCCGCTGCGCCGGGCTGGTAGGCTGGTCCGGAAAGCAAACCGGCAGCGGAGGACAACGTTGGGCACGATCACCTTCCCCGTCGAGGCGTCGCACATCATGATGTTCGCGCGCGCCGTCGGCGATACCAACCCGGTCTACCACGATGCGCAAGCGGCCAAGAAGACCGAGGTCGGCGGCATCATCGCGCCCCCCACCTTCGGCCAGGCGGTGGCGCAGTTCGATCCCGACTACCATCTGCGGCCGAAACCCGGCCAGAAGTGGTTCGGTTCCGGCAAGACCGCCTCCGGCGTGGACAAGGCTCCTTCGGCCGGCGGGCTGCATGCCGAGCAGCATTTCGAGTACCACCGCCCGCTGCGTCCCGGCGACGTGCTGAGCGTTGAAATCAAGCCCGGCAAGACCTGGGAAAAGGAAAGCAAGCGGGCCGGGAAGTTGATGTTCCGGGAACGTATCGCCGAATATCGCGACCAGACCGGCGCGCTGGTGCTGACCGCGCGCAGCGTCGGCGTCACCACCGAACGCCCCGTGGATCAGGGCTGAAGGAGAGTCTCATGGCCCTTTCCGCGAGCCACCTGAAAGTCGGCGACAGCCACAGCGAAACCGTGGTCGAGAACCTGCCGCGCACGCAGATCGTGCAGTACGCCGGGGCCTCCGGCGACTACAATCCGATTCATACCGACGAGATCTACACCACCCAGTCCGCCGGCTACCCGAGCGTGTTCGCGCACGGCATGCTGACTATGGGCCTGACCGGCAAGATGCTCACCAACTATGTGGGCGACGGGCGGCTGACGAAATTCGGCGTCCGCTTCACCAACCAGGTGTGGCCGGGCGACACGCTGGTTTCGACCGCAACAGTAACCGCCATCGGGGACGGGCTGGTCTCGCTCGACGTCGTCACCACCAATCAGGACGGCAAGGAGGTGGTGCGCGGCAGCGCGGAAGCACGGATCGATCCTTAGGGCCCGTTCGACACCTGTCGAATCGATCAGCGGTGTCGAGCGGGCCCTGAGGTTTTGTTTTGATCGGCATCCTTGTCGGCGTGCTGACGCACGTATTTGCCGACGATGCCTTATCCGGCGCGGGTTCGTTCTCCGTGGCAGGTGGGGGAGACGGGACGTGGCTCGGCGATGTGGCGGTGACCCGCCGCGATATCGCCTCGCGGCGCTGCGGGCGCGGTCGCCGGCGCGCCTACCGGTCGGTTGCGGAGGGATCGTCGAGCGCTTCCTTCAGCGCGTCCAGGCAGGCGCCATCGATCGCGGTGCCGCGCTCCCGCTCCATCAGCGCGAGCGCTTCGGCGCGGGACATCGGGCCGCGATAGGGCCGCTCGGCCGAAAGCGCATCGAAAATGTCGGCGGCCGTGATGATCCGGGCCTCCAGCGGGATCGCGTCGCCCGCGAGGCCGCGGGGATAGCCGGTGCCGTCCAGCCGCTCATGATGCGCCCCGGCCGCGACCGCGATGTCGCGGAACACGCCGATGCGGCCCAGGATTTCCTCTGACAGGGCGGAATGGCGCCGCACCGCCGCCCATTCGTCGGCATCAAGACGGCCGGGCTTGTCGAGAATGGCATTGCTCACGCCAAGCTTGCCGATGTCGTGCAGCAGCGCCGCGCGCCGGAGCCGCCGCCGGTGCGCGGGCGAGAGCTGCAGCCGGGTGGCGATCGCATCGGCGTATCGCGCGACCCGCTGACTATGGCCGCCGGTGAAGCTGCCCTTGGCGTCGACCACGTCCGCGAAGGCTTCGCTGATGGTATCGAGCCGCTCGTCGTCCACCACGATCGCCCGGCCCGCCGGTTCAAGCGCGGCCACGCGTGCTTCCAGCCCATCGCTGCGCAGGCCCGCCCAGAAGGCAGGGGCCTGCTGCGCGGCCTCGAAGGCGGCGACCACTGCCGGATCGAACCATGTTCCCTGCCGTCGTCCGGCTTCCGCGCGGGCCGCCATCGGTCCCCCGACCGCATGGAACACGTCGATCACCTGCGCGAGCAATGCCACCCGGGCCAGCAGCGGGATTCTGGTGCCGGTGAGGCCTTCCGGATGTCCGGCGCCGTTCCAATGCTCGTCGAGCGAATAGACCCCGGCTGCAACCGCGGACGAGAAGCCAAGACGCCGCACGATGTCCGCCCCGCGCTCGCAGCGGGTCAGCATGAGATCGCCCATGGCAGCCGGGCCGCCGCGGGCGACGCGCAGGAGACGGGGGATCCGCCGGCGCAGCGGTTCGCCCGCACCGGTATGGCGCAGCACGAACCGCGCGACCTGGCGCATGCTTTGCGAGTCCACCGTTTTGAATCCGTTCTTTACCAGCCGGTCGTCGCCGCCATAGAGCCGCCACAGCCGGCTCGCGTTGCTGGAACAGCCGGTGTCCTTGAGCAGCAGGGTATAATACAGGTCCGATCGCGTCGCGGCGTCCAGCCCGAGCCGTGAACCGATCTGCATGCCGATCCATCCGCAGCGCAGGCAGTGACCGGCCGGCTGGCCTTCAGTGAGGTCGAGGGCGAAGCTGAGCGCGCCGATCAGCTCGGAAAGCAGCAGCACCGGCGCCTGCGCGGAGGAGGCGGGTGCCGCGTCCGCCGCTTCCTGGTCCGGGTCCGCGCGGATGAAGCCGGAGTCGCGGTGCATCATGTCGGCCATGGCCCGTGGTCCTTCCGAGAAACGATCGCTGAGTCCGGCATCGATGCGTGCGTCCGAAGCCACGTGATACGCCGACAAGGTGGCGCTCCGGGTTGCAGCGGGTGTGTTTCGGCGTCCCGAAACGGCCCGCGAAGCGGCAGAGGATGCCCCCCGGTGGCGGCCGAAGGCGGCGCGAGAGACTTCTTTATAGGTCGATACCCTTTCCGAGAAGTTGCAATCCGAGCCGCAGGGCGGCTTGTTGGCGCGATGCGCCCGGTTCCGGCCGGCGCCCGGTACCCGCGGCCTTTTCGGCCGACCGTCTGGCGCGCAGGGGTACCGGGCGCGCCGGCCTGCGGCCGAGCGCATTCAAGCGACGACCATTGGCCGAGCGAAATCCTGACAGACAACGGAATGCGGCGTTGGTATCCGTCCAGGTTCGCGACGGATCGGGCGCCCTGGAGACGGATCGAGCCACGGCGCCGCCGTTTGGTTTCAGGCTGCGGCTCGTCGGGACTGCCCGCGGGCGGCCACCCGACCCTCTTGCGCCGGCTCCCCCTGGTAACCCCGCGTGCGATGCGGGCGGCGGCCGGGTGTCGCAGGCGAACGCAGCCTACCCTGGCGCGCCGAGCACCCAGGCCAGCACGCCCTTCTGTGCGTGCAGCCGGTTTTCGGCTTCATCGAAGACCACCGACTGCGGACCGTCGATCACCGCCGCGGCCACCTCCTCGCCGCGATGCGCCGGCAGGCAATGCATGAAGATGGCATCCGGGGCCGCCTGCGCCATCAGCGCCTGGTTGACCTGATAGGGCGCGAGCAGGTTGTGCCGGCTCGCGTTCGGGTCGTCCGACATGCTCACCCAGGCATCGGTCACCACGCAGCGCGCCCCGGCGACCGCGTCGGCTGGGTTGTCGGTCAGCTCGATATGGCCGCCCTGGGCGCGCGCCCAGTCGATCAGGTCGGCGGGCGGGCGCAGCGCGTCCGGGGTGGCGAGCCGCAAGGTGAAGCCGAAGCGGACCGCCGCCTCGATCCAGCTGCGGGCGACGTTGTTGCCGTCGCCGCACCAGGCAACCACCTGGCCGGCGATCGGGCCGCGGTGCTCCTCGAACGTCAGGACGTCGGCCATGAGCTGGCAGGGATGGGAGGTGTCGGTGAGGCCGTTGATCACCGGCACCGTCGCGTGTTCCGCGAGTTCGTGCAGCTTGGCGGTGCTGTCGGTGCGCAGCATGATCGCGTCGACATAGCGCGACAGCACGCGGGCGGTGTCGGCCGGGGATTCGCCGCGGCCGATCTGCATGTCGCGCGCACTGAGCACGATCACGTCCCCGCCGAGCTGGCGCATGCCGACCTCGAAGGAGACGCGGGTGCGGGTGGACGGTTTCTCGAAGATCAGCGCCAGGGTGCGGCCGGCGAGCGGGCGGGAGCCGGGGCCGGGCACCGGGGCGCCGGGGCCGGTCTCGCGCGTGCGCTTGAACCCGGCCGCGAGGTCGAGCATCCGGCGCAGGCTGGCGGTGTCGAAGTCGCGCAGATCGAGGAAGTGCCGCAGCCCGTCCGAGGCCTTTTCGGCCTCGGAGGGTCCTGCGGTCGTTCCGCTGCGCCGCAGGGCGACGCTCATTTCGCCGCTGCCTTGCCGGCCGAGGGCAGGCAGCGCCGGGCGGCGCGATCCAGCATCTCGACCGCGGCGTCGATGTCGCTGTCGGAAACCACCAGCGGCGGCGCGAGCCGCAGTACGTTGTCCCCGGCGGTGATGGCGAGCAGCCCTTCGGCAGCGCAGGCGGCCTGCACCTCCGCTTGCGGGACGGCGCATTTCATCCCGAGCAGCAGGCCCATGCCGCGGGCGTCCGTGAACACCTGCGGATAGTCCGTGGCGATCTTGTCGAGCGCCGTGCGCAGCTTGCGGCCCTTGCGCGCGACCTCGTCGAGGAAGCCGGGCGACAGGATGACGTCGAGCGTGGCGTTGCCGGCGGCGCATGCGAGCGGGTTGCCGCCGAACGTGCTGCCATGCGTGCCGGGCACCATGTTCTTCGCCACGAATTCCTTCGCCAGCACGGCGCCGAGCGGGAAGCCGCCGCCGATGCCCTTGGCCGAGGACATTACGTCCGGCACGATGCCCGCCCATTCATGCGCGAACAGCTTGCCGGTGCGGCCCATGCCGGACTGCACTTCGTCCATGCCCAGGACCAGGCCGTACTCGTCGCAGACGGCGCGCAGGTCGCGCAGGAACTGCAGGTCGGCGGGGCGCACGCCGCCTTCGCCCTGGATCGGCTCCACGATGATGCCGGCGGTGGCGGGGCCGATCGCGTTGCGGACCGCGTTCATGTTGTTGAACGGGACGTGGTCGAACCCTTCCACGACCGGACCGAAGCCGGCGAGGTACTTGGCGTTGCCGGTGGCGGCCAGGGTGGCGAGCGTGCGGCCGTGGAACGCGCCCTCGAAGCAGATGATCCGGAACCGCTCCGGCTTGCCGGCTTCGGCCATCGTCTTGCGGATCATCTTGATCATCGCCTCGTTCGCTTCCGCGCCCGAGTTACAGAAGAAGACGCTGTCCGCGAAGGAGGCATCGACCAGCCGCTGCGCCAGCCGCTCCGCGCCGGGAATGCGGTAGAGGTTGGAGACGTGCATCACCTTGGCGGCCTGATCGGCGATCGCCTCGGCCAGGTGCCGGTTGCCGTGGCCGAGGGAGGCGGTGGCGATGCCGGAGCCGAAATCGAGGAATCGTCGCCCGTCCGCCGTCCACAGCCAGGCGCCTTCGCCCCGCTCAAAAGCGAGGTCGGCACGAGCGTAGTTCGGCATCAGGGCGGAGATCATGTGGGGGACTGACCCTCGTTTCGGTGGTTCCCTCCGGATCCCCCGGGCGCAGAGGCTCCGTGCCCGGTTCCAGGGGAAGCGGGCACATTGGGGGAAGCGGTGCCGGGCGGTCAAGTCGGGCAGTCTGATCGTGTCCCGGCCTTCTTGTCGAACCGGGATGCCCCCGGCGGTCAGATACTGAGATCGAGGAGATTGTAGTCCTTGATCCCGGCCTTGGCCGCCGCGTCCCAATGCCAGGTCTCCCCGGCGGCGACGTGCGGCTGGTAGCGGAACGGCGCCTCCTCGGGGAAGCGTTGGCGGCGCGCATCGATCCCGTAGCCGATCAGCCGTGCCCGTTCGCGAATGCGGGCGGCATCGTAGACGGCCGCGGCGTTGTGCAGCCCGCCGCCCATGACCCCGAGCACCGAGCGGCGGCGGTGGAAGCCGAAATTCACCGTGACCCGCCAGTCCGCGCTGGTGTTGGCGAAAGAGCCGTGCACCGCCTGGCGGTTGGTGATGGCGACGTCGCCCGGCTTGCAGATGATCGGCACCGCGTCGGGCAGCCGCTCCGTGCCCGCCGCCGCCACCATCGCCGCGATGTCGGTCTTGCCGTGCTTGTGCGATCCCGGCACCACCCAGACGCCGTTGGCCGCGGTGCAGCCGTAGAGTTGCGCCATGAAGTTGAAGCCATGCGAGCCCGGGTCCCAGTCCGGGCTGTTCCAATGCGTCGCCCCGTCCTGGTGCCAGGCGACCGAGGCGCCGCGGCCCGGCTCCTTGATGAACAGCGCTTCGTTGAACGGGACGAAATCCTCCCCGTTCACCGCCGCGGCGACGGCGAGCAGCTGCGGATGGCCGTAGACCCGCAGCGCGGCTTCGGAAAACTGCAGCGAGCCGAGGATGAGATAGACCACCTCCTTCGGCGCATCGGCATCGGGCGTCGGCTCGAACATCTTCACCGGATGCCGGCCGCTGGCCAACGCGGTGCCGCCGAACGGATCGCTGAGCGGCTTCGCCCAGAACAAGGTGGGCGCCGCGTTGTCGGCGCCGAGCGCCGGGCGGCCCCTGGTATCGACCGCCGCGCCGCGTTCTTTCGGCAGGGCGGCCCGAATGGCCTGGAAGTCGGCTTCGATGTCGGCGAGTTCGTCGGCCGCCAGCACGCCCTCGAAGACATAGAACCCGCAGCGCCAGTAGGCGTCGAGGATGTCGGGATGCACCTGGCCGGCGGCGGTGAAGCGGATCGGGCCGCGGTTGCCGAGGGCGAAGGCGCGGCGCTCGCCGTCGCGCAGGTAGTCCCGCATGGCCGCTTCCTCCCGTCCGTAGGTCGTGGCGACCGTCGCGATCGGCTTGTTCATCGGCATTTCCCCCGGGCCAGCCCGCCGGGCTGTGGTGTCAGCGTAGTGCGCCGCCGCGGCAGCTGACAAACCGCGCGCCGCCGCGCCGGGGCGTTGCCGGCAGGTCGTGCGGCCGCCGATCACCCGCGGCGCAAGACTCTTGCGCCACCGAACCGGATCGTCGGGCGCCGGAGCATGGCAACCCGAGAGCGATCGGAAGGCGGCGTGCCATCTCGGCATGCCGTGCGTGTCCGGTGGTCGGAGCGGCGTGCCTGCTGTCCCGCGGCGCCGGGGAGTCGGGCATGGCGACATGTCCAATACACAATCGAAACTAGAAAGACGCGGCGCCCCCATGGCTCCGCACGCGCGCCCTGCTCACAAGAATTTTCTCGCCGGAGCATCTGGCTTGGGCGATAACATGACATCATGGGAACCGGCGCGCCGCCGGTCGCTGACCAAGGGGGGGGTTGATGCCGACGGCGGGGCATGCGGTGTGTCTGCGCGGGACCGTACGAAGGCGGCAGGCGCTGCTGTTGGGCACGGCGTTGCAGGCCCTTGGAGTGCTGATCCTGCCTGGATCGTTCCGATCCGCGCGGGCGCAGCCGGCGGCGAACGCGCGGCCGGCGGGCGGGGTGGTGGTTGCGGGATCGGCGAGCATTTCCAGCACCCCCGACGCGACCGCGATCGACCAGTCGACGCAGCGCGCGGCGATCGACTGGCGCAGCTTCGATGTCGGTGCCCGGCAATCGGTTGACTTCCACCAGCCGTCCGCCAGCGCGGTCACGTTGAACCGGGTGACCGGGGCCAACCCCTCCCGGATCGCCGGGCGGATCACCGCCAACGGGCAGGTGATCCTGCAGAACCAGGACGGGATCACGTTCTACAAGGGCGCGCAGGTCAACACCGCCGGCTTCGTCGCCACCGCGGCAGGGATCACCAACCGGAACTTCATGGCCGGCCACATGGTGTTCGACCAGCCGGCGGCGCCCGGCGCGCGGGTGGTGAACCAGGGCCGGATCACGGTGCGGCAGGCCGGGATCGCCGCGCTGGTGGCGCCGCAGGTGGCGAATTCGGGGGTCATCACGGCGAAGCTCGGCCAGGTGGTGCTGGCGGGCGCGAAGACCTACGCGCTGGACCTGTATGGCGACGGGCTGGTTTCGATCGACGTCAACGGCGAGGTCAAGCAGGTTCCCGTCGGTCCGGACGGCAGGAAGGCAACGGCGCTGGTCACCAATACCGGCACCATCGTCGCCGCCGGCGGCGTGATCGAGCTCACCGCCCGGGCGGCGGCCGGCGTGGTGCAGAACCTGGTGACGGCCGGTGGCACGATCGCGGCGCCCACGGTGGGGGCGCGGGGCGGGGAGATCGTGCTGAACGGCGTCGGCGGATCGCTCGTGGTCGCGGGGCAGCTGCTGGCGCAGGGCGCCGCGCCGGGCGAACACGGCGGGCAGATCGAAATCGCGCCCGATGGCGGCGTGTCGGTGGCCGCCGCGGCGCGGATCGATGCGTCCGGCGCGGCCGGCGGCGGCACGATTGCGGTCGGCACCGATCTCGCGCGCGCCGCCGGCGGGCCGGCCGTGACGCCCGCCATGCTGTCGCACGATGTCGCCGTGGCGCGTGGCGCGACGATCGCCGCCGATGCCACAGGCAGCGGCACTGGCGGGCGGATCACGGTGCTGTCGGCCGCCAGCACGGTGATGCACGGGGCGATTTCCGCCCATGGCGGGCCCGATGGCGGCAATGGCGGGTTCGCCGAGGTGTCCGGGCGGACGCTCGGCTTCGACGGATCGGTGGATCTGGGCGCGCCGGTCGGGAATGTGGGGACGATCCTGTTCGATCCCGGCACGCTCGACGTCATCAACGCGGGCAGCGGCGTCGGCAGCCTGGATGCGTCCGCCGGTACCATTCTGAGCAATGTCGGGACGACCTACGACACCGTCAGCAACAGCGCGATCGATGCGGCCGGCGCATCGTCCGATGTCATTCTGCAGGCGACGACGTTGCTGGAGGTCACCGCAGGCGCGTCGATCGACGTGGCCAACGGCCTGACGATGCAATCCGGCGGCAACCTGCTTGTCAATGACAGCCTCATCGCCGGTCACGACATTGTCCTCGCCGCCGGCACGGCCGATCCGAACGGGGTCATGACCCTGAACGCGCCGGTCGACTCGTTGGACGGCGGCGTTCTCCTGTCCACCGGCAGTTCGGGTCTGCTGTCGCCCAACACCGGCAGCATCGTGATCAACGCCGCGGTCACAGCCAATTCACTGGGCGGATTCGCGACCCCCGATACCGGCGCGATCAGCCTGCGCACCGACGGACTGAAGTTCGGCCCCGGCGGAACCCTCGCCAGTCCGTATTACGGATCCGTTGACCTTGCGCCCGCGACGCCGGGCCTGTCGATGACGGTCGGCGGAAGCGTGGCGGCGACCGGACAGGGGCTGAATGTCGCAGACCTTCCGGTGGCGCGCGGCCGATACGGATCCGAGCCGAGCCTCGTTCTCGGCGCCTCCGTCACCAATACGGGGACCGGCGTGATGACGACCACGGCGGGGGCGATCACCCTGGCCGGGTCGATCTATGAGGGCGGCCTGCACGGGGTGCGTCTGACGCTCGATTCCATCGGCCCGGTGACCCAGACCGCCCCCCTGATCGGGGTCGGCACGCTGTCCGGATCGACCGGAGCGGTCGACCTCACCAACCCGTCCAACCAGATCCGCACGATCGGCCAGTTTACCGCGAACGGGGACTTCGCCCTGGACTCCGTCGCCTCTCAGTCCTACGGCGGCTCAGGTCTCAGCGGGGTTGTAATCCTCTACGGCGGGATTTCCGCGACAAATATTTCGCTGACGGTCCCTGCCGCCGGTGGGATCATCGAGCTTGGCGGCGGCGAAGGGGGCCTCGTCACCCTCGTGGTGCCGCAAGGCGGACGGATCTCGCTCGAAGCCGACAACATCTCGATCGCGCCGCCGTTCAACTTCGGCACCTACGCGTTCGGTGCGAGGATCATCGCCCCGGGCGGGGTGGTGGCGCTCGCGCCGTTCACGCCGGGCGACGGCGTCGTCTTCGCCGAGCCCGGCACCACGATCGCGGCCGGCCTGTTGATCCCCGCGGCCGACCTGCTGGCGATCCAGCCGGGGATCGGCACGCTGCAGGTGGGGCTGCCGGTCGGGCAGACGGTCCCGACCGCCGGCAGCATCACCGTCGGAGAATCGCTGGATCTGACCACCCTTGCCGCCACCCTGGCGCTGGACACGACCGGCCCGATCACCCAGGCGACGGGCGCGACCATCGCCGTCGGCAGCCTGACGGGCACCGCGGATACGGTGACCCTCGACCAGGCCAATGCCATCGGGACCCTGGGCGCGTTCGCCGCCAGCGGATCGCTGACCTTGAACGACGCGACGTCGCTCACGGTCGCCGGCCCCATCGTTGCCGGCGACGTCTCGCTCACCGCCGCCGGCACGATGACCCTTGCCGGCGACATCCTGCCCGCGCTGAGCCCAACCGATGTCCGGCTGCAGGTGGCGTCGGACCCGAATGGCGGCGCGAGCTTCGTGCAGACCGGCACGGTCACGGTCGGCGGCGCCGCGGCGAACAGCGGCACGCTCGCGATCGCGCTGCCGGGCTCGGGCGCCGTCAGCCTCGCCGGCCTGCAGGCGCCGGGACTGCAGCTCGTCCTGTCGCTGGGCACCGGCACCGCTGCCGGCACGCTTGCGGCCGGCGGACTGCTGGTGGAGGGCCAGGCCGGCAGCGCCACCCTGTTCGGCAGCGTGGCCGGCAACGCGACGCCGGGGGCGGCACTGATCTCCCACATCATTCCGCAGGTCGACCCCGCCTATACGATGAACGGATGCGTCATCGGCGCCACGTTCTGCGCGCTGCTGCCGATCGTGCCGCCGCCGATCGTGCAGGGCCCGTCGCTGGTGCAGGCCGGCTTCACCGCCAGCTTCGGCAGTCTTCGCCAGCAGCTGCCGGGATGGATGCCGCCGGTGCCTGCCCTGCAAACGCCCGCCATCTCGGTGCTCGGAATACCGCCGGTGCTGCCCGATCAGCTCACCAGCCCGGACGTGGTGCCGCCCAACATCGCCTCGGTGGACTACTGAGATGCGCGGGATGACGTTGCACCGGTTCGTCGCCGGGCTGGCCTGCCTTCTGGTCGCCGGATGCACGGCGCCGCCGCCGACCGCCTATATCGGCGCCGGCCCGGGCGCCGGCGCCGGCGTTGCGCTCGGCCGCGATGCGGCGGGCGAGTCCTGCTTGCAGCTTGCCGGCGGGATGCCGCGCACGGTCAGCATCTATTGCGGCGGCTGGACCCAGCCGGCGGCGCGCGTGGCCGAGACCGGCGCCGGGACCACTTCCGCGCTGCGGCAGGTGGCCACGTCCGGGCCGTGGCGCGACCAGCTCGACCAGCGCTTCGCCTGCGGCGCGCCGACCGCGACCGCGATTCTGAACGGCGCGCCGGCGCTGGTGCTGCGCTGCACCCGCCGGATCGGCGGCTGGCCGCAGATCGCGCTGGTGGCGTCGGTGCGCGGGCGGATCTTCGCGGCCGACGGAATCGCACCCACCCTGCCGGTGATGCAGCGGGCGATCGGCGTGATGTCCGGGATGTCGTCGGCCACCGCGGCGGCGCTCCCGCCATCCGCGGCCGACACCCTGCTGGCGGGCGTGCTCGCCGCCCAGGCCTTCAGCGCCGGCGACGCGGCGCAGTACCAGCGGCTGATGCAGGTCGGCGCCCATGCCAACCTGGCGGAGAACTTCGCCGCGGCGGAGACCGCCGATCGCGCCGCCCTCGCGTTGCAGCAGCGGCTGCTCGGGCGCGACAATCCCAACACCGTGGCGCCGCTGATGGATCTGGCGCTGCAGATTTCCGACCAGGGGCGCTTCCCCGAGGCAACATCGTTGCTCGCCCGCGCCGCCGAGCTGGCGCCGCGCGCGGCCGACCCCGTGGTCCCCGCGCGCCTGCTGCACGATCGCGCCTTGAACGCGCTCAACCAAGGACATGATGCGGCGGCCCTCGCGCTGCTGCGCCGGGCGGGAGCGACCTATGCCGCGCTGCTGCCGGCGGGTGCGTTGGCGACCGCGCCGACCGGCGGCGCCTGGAGGCTGGGGGCGGCGTCGGGGGCCGCGGCGAGCGGGCAGGGACTTGGCCTTCCCGCGGCCGGGCTGACGGCCGACCCCACGGTGCAATCCGCGCTGCTGGGCCTGATCGAGACCTGGCGCTACCAGGCGGTTGCGCTGCGCCGGCAGGGCAACCTGCCGGCGGCCGAGGCCGCGATCGGCCGCGCCCAGGCGCTCGCGCAGGCGAACGGGCTCGACGTGCCGCTGGTGACCGCGCGGCTGGTGCGCACCGCCGCCGTCACCGACGCGGCGCGGGGACGGCTGGTTCCCGCCGAGGCCGGGCTGGCGCAGGCCACCGCCGGCTTCGGCCAGGTTCTCCCGCGCACCCGCCCGGTGGCGGAAACCCAGTTGCTGCAGGCCGCCGACGCAGTGCGCCAGGGCCGGACGCAGCGGGCGATCCGGCTCTGCCGCGCCGGCACGAAGCTGCTGCGGGAGCTGGAGATCGGCGCCAACCCCGATCTGCTGGCGCCATGCCTCGCCGCGTTCGACCGGGCCGCGGCGGATGATCCGGCCGACCGCCAGGCCTTGTTTGCCGAGATGTTCGAGACCGCCGAGCTCGGCCAGGGCAGCGTCACCAGCCGGCAGATCGCCGAGGCGTCGGCGCGCCTCGCCATCCACGCCCGCAACCCGCTTGTGGCGGAGGCGATCCGCCGCCGGCAGGATGCGGTCGTCCGGCTTGATGCGCTCTATCGCCAGCGCGACGCCCTCGCGCGCGGGCCGGCGAGCGGCACCCGGCCGTCCGAGGCGCTGCCACAATCTCCCGCCGCGCTTGACGCGGCGATCGGCAAGGCGGAGGCCACCCTCGCCGAAGCCAGCGCGGCGGTGCAGGCGGCTGCCCCGAACTACCGCCAGCTGGTGCAGCAGGTGGTGCCGGCCGCCGCGGTGCTGAAGGCGCTCGAACCGCACGAAGCCTATGTGGGGATCAGCCTGGCCGACCATGGCGGCTGGACGTTCCTGCTGCGCGACGGCCGCATCGCCGTCGCCCGCCTTGCGGATGGCCGGGCGCAGATCGCCAGGCTGGTGCGCGACGTGCGCGCCACCATCGAGCCGGACGACCAGGGCCACCTGCCGGCGTTCGACACCAAGGCGGCGGCGGCGATCTATCAGACGGTCCTCGCCCCCGTGTCGGCCGGGCTGAAAGGCGCGTCGAGCCTGGTGGTGGCGCCGTCGGGGGCGCTGCTCTCCATCCCGTTCGGCATCCTGCTCACCGGGCCCGCCAAGCCGGGCGACCTCGCCGCCGCGCCCTGGCTGATCCGGCAGATGCCGATCTCTTACGTGCCGGCGGCGGCGAATTTCGTCTCCCTGCGCAAGCTGGCAAAAGGCTCGCATGCGCCGGATCCCTGGTTCGGCTTCGGTGATCCGCGGCCGGTGAGCCTGGCGCAGGCCGAGCGCACTTACCCGCGCGGTGCCTGCGCCGACAGCGCGCGCCTGTTCGCGGGCCTGCCCGAACTGCCGTTTTCGCTGCGGGAGCTGACGGCGGCGCGGGAACTGCTGGGCGGCTCGCCAGCCGACGAACTGACCGGGCCGGCGTTCACCACCACGGCGGTGGCGAAGGTGGACCTCAAGAAGTACCGGGTCCTGCATTTCGCCACCCATGCCATCCTGCCGTCGGAACTGCGCTGCCAGAGCCAGCCGGCGATCGTCACCTCCGCCCCGGCGGGCGCGTCCAGCGCCGCCGGCGCGCTGCTGACATCGGGCGAGGTGCTGGGGCTCGACCTCGATGCCAACACGGTCATCCTGTCGGCCTGCAATTCGGGCGGGATAGGCCTGCATTCGGGCGGCGAGAGCCTGTCGGCCCTGGCGCGCGCGTTCTTCTTCGCCGGCGCGCGGTCGATGATGGTCACGCATTGGGCGATCAGCGACCAGGCCTCGGCGTTCCTGGTGGCCGAGACCATGCGCCGATACGCCGCCGGCCAGCGCGGCGGCCTTGCCGCGGACCTGCGCGCGGCCAAGCTCACCATGATCAACGGCGCCGGCAAGAGCTTCCCTGCGGCCTTGGCCGATCCGTTCTTCTGGGGAGCGTTCGCGCTGGTCGGCGAAGGGCGCATCACCGGGGCGCCGACATCCTGACCCGGGCTGGTCCGCTTGCCCGGTGGCGCCGAAGCGGGCCTGAGGTCCGGGTTTGACCGGCATCCTCGCCGGCGTGGTGGCGTCTTCGGTTGCCGTGCTTGCTTCAGCGCGGTGTCGGGACCGGCTCGTTGTAGTGGATCGCGGGCTCCGGCGCTGCCGCCACGCGGGCGGAGAAGGCGGCCGGGGTGATCACCTGGACCGAGCCGGCATCGGCCAGGATCGTGCTGCCGGGGGCGATCACGTGGAGTCCGGCGACCGGGCTCATCACCACCCAGGTGCGGTCCGGCACGTCGGCGGGCGGCGGGTCGGCCGACGGGTCCGCCGCCTGGACCGCGCCGCCATGCGCGGCCCAGTCGCGCATCACCGCCAGCAGATAGGGTTGGCCGAGGGCGGCGGTTTCGGAATGGTAGGCCGCCGTCGCCGCCGGCCAGCCGCCGAGCCGGGCGTGCAGGCTGCTCAGGAAACCGGCCGCAAAGCGTGCGTTGGCGGCGGGGTCGAGCGCCGTCCCGAGGTCGGGGAAGGCCGTCGGATGGGCGCCCAGATTCACCTGGAAGCAGCCCACGTCGATATTTTGCTGCCCGGCCGCCAGCGCTCCGCGGATCGCCTGGATCGCCTCCGCCTTGGTGGCGAACAGCACCCCGGTGCCAGCGAAGTCGACCGCCCAGGGCCACGGAGCGACCCGCCCGAGCGTGGCGGAATAACGCCCGCTCTCCACCCGGCCGATCGCCAGCAGCAGGCCGGGCGGCAGGTGCGCCGCCGTCTCGGCCGCCTCGCTCGCCTGCTCGCAGGCGAGCCGCGGCGGCGGCGCCGCGGCGGCCGGCAGGGCGGCGAGCAGCATCCACCCGGCCAGGCCGCCCGCCGCCAGTTTCAGGATATTGTGATATCGTAGCGGATTGCGCCGCATGACGATGCGTCCGGGAACGCCACGCCGCGCGGCACGGCGCGGCGCCGGCGCGGCGGATCAGGCGAGCGCGAGGTCGGTGGCGAGCTGGCGCGCGGCCGGGGTCGTGGTCGGCGCGACCTCGGCCAGGCGGTAGCCGCAGCCCCAGACATTCTGCACCAGGCTCGGCAGCCCGACGGCGGCGAGCTTCTTGCGCAGGCGGCAGACGATCACGTCCACCGTCTTCAGCTCCGGTTCCTCCTCGGCGCCGTAGAGGTGGTTGAGGCAGGCGCCCTTGGTGAGCGAAACGCCCCGCTTCAGCATCAGCAGTTCGAGCAGCGCGTATTCCTTCGGCGTCAGGTGCAACGGCTTGCCCGAGACCTTCACCTCGTGACTGTCGAGGCAGAGTTCCAGCGGGCCCGCGTTCAGCACCGACTTCGTGTGCCCGCCGCTGCGGCGGATCACCGCGCGCAGCCGGGCCAGCAGTTCGTCGATCGGGCAGAATGCGCTGAGCACGTCGTCGGCGCCGAGATCGAGCGCCTTCACCCGGATCAGCGGATCGGTCTGTCCGGTCACGGCGAGGATCGGCGTCTGCGAGCCGGACCCGCGTACCCGACGAATGAGATCGAGGGCGGGCATGTCGCGCAGGTCGAGGTCGAGCAGAACGGCATCAAAACGATAAAGCCGCAGGAACTCGAGCGCTTCGGCACCGGTGCCGGCATGTTCGCGGTTGAGCCCACGACGGCGCAGCTCGAGCAGGTCTTCTGCGCGGCGCAGCGGTTTGGTGCCGACTTGCAGGAGGAGCATGGCGGGTTCCCTCATCGTGTGCACCGGCGGGAGGTTTCGCGCCGTGCTGAACAACTCGTTAACGCGGCGTTTACGAACACAGAAAGTTGAGGTCCGCGCAATCCTTTTCAGGCCGGCCAGATGGCCTAGGCCATTCGGCCTAATTGCCCCGATCCCGTCTGCGCACGTAATCGTGAGCGTGCAGGAGCGTTCTGTCAGTTCGAGATTTGTTCAGGTTCCCGGGATGCCAATGATCGGAACAGGCGATCGGCGGAGCCATGGGAGGTTCGGCCGTGGCTTTGGCCGCGACCGCCGGGGCAGCGTCGTGCTCATCGCGGCGCTCGCTGCGCCGGTCCTGTTGATGTCGCTCGCGCTGGGTGTCGAGGTGGCGCACTGGTCGGTGGTGCAGCTCGAAACGCAACGGATCGCCGACATGGCGGCGCTGGCCGGCGGCGAGGCCCAGGCTGCGGGCGCGACGGCGCAGCAGGCGGCGAACGCCGCTGCGAACGTCGCCGAGCTGAACGGCGCCGTCGGCGCGAGCGTCCGCACGTGGGACGCGGCCACCGAAACTCTGTCCGACGACCATGTGGTCGTGCAGGTCACCAGCGGCGTGCGCAATCCGAGCGACGCCGCGGTACGCGTCAGCATCCAGCAGAATGTTCCGCTCATGCTCGCGCAGATGTTCAAGTCCGCGACGTCCCAGAACCTGGCTGCGACGGCAACCGGCGAGGTGGCGTCGACCCGGGCCTGGGGTGGTCCGCAGCCCTGCCTGGCCGCGCTCAAGACCGCCGCGCAGGGCGGCAGCGGCATCGTCTATTCCGGATCTGCCACGGTTTCCGCCATCGGATGCAGCGTCCGATCGAACGCGAATATCACCGAGACCGGCAGCGGATACTGGAACACGGAAGGCATCTACGCCGCCGGAAGCGTGTCCTTGCCGAGCTGGTTTTCGCCGACCGATGTCACCGACAACAACGGCAATCCGATCACTCCGGTGCCGAACGCCGGAACCCTGCCCGATCCCTATGCCACCAACGCCGCCGTGCAGCAGGCCTTCACCCAAGCGGCGCAGGCGACGAATGTCACGTCGATCAGCTGTCCCAATCCCAACAGCACCTGGCAGAACCCCTCGCCCTGCACCCTGCCTGCCAACGGCAGCTCCTGCAGCGCGACCACCGGCAGCGGCACCTGCACGCTGGAACCGGGCACCTACGGCAGTTTCAACGTCACCAGCGGGGGACCGTACACCTTCAATCTGCAGCCTGGCATGTACTATTTCAAAGGCAACATAAACCTCACGAACTATACCACGACGAACGGCAACGGCGTCACCATCGTCACGACCGGCACCTTCAACGGCGCCAACACGTTCAACTTCAACGTCAATGCCCCGACGCCGGCGCAGGCCGCCCTCACCGGCGGCATCGCCGGGCTGGCGCTGGCGGGCAACACCAGCGGCAGCGTGACGGTCTCGGGCGACCCGCACGTTCAGATCGGCGGAGTGATGTATTTTCCGAACGCGAGCTTCAGCGGCCAGGGGTCGACCAGCGCCACCGGCACACCGAGCGAAAGCTGCTTCGAGCTGATCGCCGCCTCGATCAGCCTGTCCGGCTACTCCGGCTACGCCGGCAACTGCCCGAACATGGGCGCGACGAGCTTCGGCAGCATTCTCAAGACCTCCTCTGTCGTCATGTTGGTGCAATGATGCGGCGGGCGGCGGCAGGCCTGCGCTCCCCCCGCCCTGGCGGCAGCCGGCGCGCCCTGCGCGCCGAACGGCGCGCGGTCGCGGCGGTCGAGTTCGCGCTGATCCTGCCGGTGCTGCTGCTGCTGTTCGGCGGCGGGGCCGATCTCGGCTTCACCGTCTGGGCTCGTGGCGCCCTCGCCGGCGCGGTCTCGCAAGGCGCCTACTACGCGTTCCTGAAAGGCCCGTCGGTGCAGCCGAGCGCGGTCCAGACCATGGTGCAGAGCGCCACCTCCCTGTCCGGGGTGACCGCCACCGCCGCCGCGCCGGGCACGTATTGCGCCGCCGGCGACCCGGTGGCGCTGACCGCCACGCCGTCCACCACCAAATGCGCGGACGGCACCTATCCCGGCACCTACATGACCATCAGCGCCACCTACGCGATGGCCCCGATGCTGCCGGCCTTCACCGGGCTCGGCACCTCCCGGCTCAAGGAGACCGTAACGGTGCGACTGCAATGACGGGTTCATTCGCCACCTGGTTCCGGTCCGATCGGCGGGGCAGTACCGCGCTCGAGTTCGCGCTGGTCGGCGGCCTGCTCGTGCTGCTGCTGATCGCCCCGGTGGAACTCGGACTGATGATCTGGACCGGCGGTTCGCTGGAGACGGTGGCGGCGCAGACGGCGCGTTGCGCCGCCATCGGCTCCTGCAGCGATCCGGCCGCGTACGCCGTGGACCTTGCGTCGAAATGGATCGGGGCGGGCGCGATCGCCGCGAGCGATGTGACGGTGACCGCGACCACCAGTTGCGACAATGCCACCGGCACGTTCGAGCGGGTCACCATCACCAGTTCGATCTGGCAGGGCGCGTTCATCACCCCGCTTTCCGGGGCGACCCAGGTGGCCGCCGCCTGCTTCCCGACCTGAGCGGAGCGCCTCCTGGCCGCGGCGGCCGCCCGTATTATTGGCCGACGATGCCGTGCCATCGCCGGCCGGCCGCGCCGGCGATGCTCAGTTCTCGCGCGGCTCCAGCAGTCCTGCCGCGCGCAGGGCCGTGACCCGGTTGTTGGCGCCCAGCGCCGCATAGGCCCGCGACAGGTGCGTCTTCACCGTCCCGAGGCCGAGGCCGAGGGAGCGGGCGATTTCCTTGGTCGACTGGCCGTCCGCCAGCAATTGCATCACGGCCATCTGCTGCAGGGTCAGGCGCGGCGGCGCGGGCCTTTCCATGGCGTCGGGCGGCGGGATCCGCGTCGTCGTGATCAGCATCGACAGCACCGCCGGGTCGCGGCAGAGCGTGATGCAGGCGTCGACCACTGACGGCTCGTAAAGGGTTCCGCGGCCACGCTGGAGTTCCGCGATGGCCGCCTCGATGCCCGGCGCATGGCGATAGGTGCGATCCGTCACCATGGCTTCCAGCACGTCGGCCACCGCGACGATCCGTGCGCCGGGCAGGATGGCGTCGCCGGAGAGGCCGTCCGGGTAGCCCGAACCGTCCAGCCGTTCGTGGTGCTGGCGGATCACCTGCGCGACCGGCATCGCAAACGGGATGCCGGCGACGATCTGCTCGCCCGCCACCGGGTGCGTCTGCAGCATCTGCAGTTCCGGCAGGGTGAGCGGGCCGGACTTGTTGCAGAGTGCGAGCGGCACCCCGACCTTGCCGACATCGTGCAGCGACGCGGCCAGACGGATGCCGTTCACCTCGGCGTCGTCGAGGCCGAGGCTGCGCGCAATGCCGCCGGCAAGTGCGGCTACGCGCGCCATATGCCGCCCCGTCTCAGGGTCGCGCAGCGCCATCATCCGCGCCAGGGCGCCTGCCGCCGCCTCCGCGACGGCAGGCGGGGACATCGTCGGCCCGGGTGCGCCGCTGCCGCCGACGGCAGGCGCCGCTCCGGAGAGGAAGAAACGATCGTCCCGGATGTTCCCTCGCGTCTCGCCGACGAGATCGTATGTCATCATAGCCGCCTCCAGCCAGGCGCCGGATCGGATATCCGGCCTTGCGATGTCGGGTTCCGTACCGAGCATCAACCACCCCACCATACACGTGTAGAGGCTTTCCATATGGTTCCATCGGCGGCGGGACGCACCATCGGGGATATTTCGTACCCTGGCGGCCCAGGACATCGATCGGGCCATGGACATGGCGCCGGCACGGACCTGGGACCACAGACCGATTTGAGGCCTGGAGCGGTGTCCGTGACGCCGGCGCGGTGCGACGCCGGGGAATCCGGTCATGCCCCCGGTCACGCAGTGATCGGTGGCGTCGTTCGTCGCGCCTGGCCGGCGGCCTCCCGCCGCAGGTTCGCGCGGCGCCCGGCCTGATTTTATGGGCCGATTCAGCCAACAAGCGGAAGCGCCCGTTGGTATCTGGATGAGAACTCCTTGCTTTCAGCGGCGTGCCGGTCCCTGAACGGCGAGGGCAGTTCAGGGGCAGGACACTAGGGCGGCGGAACGGCGCCGGGGGCCGCCGGCGCCGTGGCGGCAGACGGCCCCGGCGCGGCCCGGCGGACCCGGACCCGGCGGATGCGCCGTGCGTCGGCGTCGAGGACGCGGAATTCGAGTCCCGAGGCGTGGCTGATCACTTCTCCGCGGGTGGGCACCCGGCCGGCCAGGACGAACACCAGGCCGCCGACGGTGTTGATGTCGGAGTCGCGCTCTTCCGCGGTCAGGGTCGCGCCCAGGCGTTCCTCGAAATCCTCCACCGGCAGGCGGGCGTCGATGTCGAGCGCGCCATCCGGACGCTCGGTGATCATCGGGCCTTCGATCTCGTCGTGCTCGTCGGCGATGTCGCCGGTGATGGTCTCCACCAGGTCTTCGATCGTCACCAGCCCGTCGATGCCGCCGTATTCGTCCACCACGAGCGCGAGGTGCATGCGCGCCTGGCGCATCTGGAGCAGCAGGTCGAGCACCGGGATCTGCGGCGCCACCAGCAGCGGCCGGCGCAATATGGAGTCCAGGGAGAACGCTTCCGGCCGGCCCAGATAGGCGAACACGTCCTTGATGTGGACCATGCCGAGAATGTCGTCGAGCTGCTCGCCATAGACCGGCAGGCGCGAGTGGCCGTCGGTGCGGAACCGCTCCACCGTCTGGGTGAAGGTCATGTCGGCCGGGATCGCCACGATATCGGCCCGCGGCACCATCACGTCGCCCGCCGTGGTGCCGCGCAGGCGCAGGATGTTGGCGATCAGGATGCGCTCGTGGCGATCGAGTTCGGGAGGCTCGCCCGCGGTGTCGGGCGTTTCCGACGCCTCGTGCACCAGTTCCGCAATGGAGGCGCGCAGCCCGACCTCGGCCGAGCGGTGCGCGATCCGGGCGCGTAGCCGGGCGAGCAGGCCGGGGCGGGGGGCGGGGTCGCTCATCCTGCCATATGTTGGGGACTGCGGCGTTCCGGGAAGCAGGTCCCGGCGGGAGCCGCGCCGCCGTCACGCGGCTTCCACGGGTTGGGCACGCCGATCCGGCGCAGGATGCGGGCCTCGGCCATTTCCATCCGTCGGGCCTCGCCCGCCCGCTCGTGGTCGGCGCCGCACAGGTGCAGCGCACCATGCACGATGAGATGGGCGAGGTGATGCGCCGGGAGGCGGCCGGCGGCGGCCGCTTCCCGGCGCAGCACCCCGAGCGCGAGGACGATCTGGCCAGGCAGGCCGGGCCCCGGCGGGTCGTAGGTGAGCACGTTGGTGGGTTTGTCCTTGCCGCGGTCGCGGGCGTTCAGATGCCGCACGGTGCGGTCGTCGGCGAGCAGAACGGTGGCGCCGGTGCCGGCGGCGCGGGTAGCGCGCCGCGCCACCGCCTCGACATTCGGAATGAGATGCCGCCATGCCGGGGTGGCGACGATCAACGCGAAGGTCGGCAACGGCGTTCCGCCGCCGCCGTGCCGACCGGCGGCGGCCCAGGGCTGGGCCCAAGAAACGGGGCAGGGCTGGGTCACGGGGCGGAACGAGGTAGCCCGGCCAGCGGCTTGCCGATCGGGACGGGCGGGCGGCGTGGCGCCGGGGCGGGTCATGGCATGAAGGTCCGCGCCGAGTATGGGGCCGGGGCCACCCTCCGGGCAAGCGGTCGGCGCGGCAGCGATTTGTTAATCCCGCCGGCGCATCCCGGCCACGCCGCCGGGCGGCATCGTGCCGCCCTCGCTCGTTCGGAAGGACCCGTTGGATGCTGTTCTCCCGGCCGTCTTCGCTTGCCGCCGATCGGATGGCGGCGCTCGGCGCCACCCAGGCGATGATCGCCTTCGCCTTGGACGGCACCATCCTGGAGGCGAACGATCTGTTTCTCGCCACCATGGGATACCGGCGGGAGGAGGTCGAAGGCCACCACCACAGCATGTTCCTCTATCAGGACTCGCGAGAGAGCGAGGCCTACCGGACGTTCTGGCAAAACCTCCATGCCGGAACCGCCCATACCGGGGAGTTTCCCCGCGCCCGCAAGGACGGCTCCCTGGCCTGGCTGCAGGGCTCGTATTTCCCTGTCCGTCGGCGCGGCCGTGTGGCCCAGGTGGTCAAATTCGCCATCGACGTGTCGGAGCGGGTGGCGCGGGAGGCGGAGACCCGCGCGCAGGTCGCCGCCATCGAGCGTTCCCAGGCGGTCGTCCAGTTTGCCCTGGACGGGCGGATCCTGGCCGCGAACGCCAAGTTCCTGCAGGTGGTCGGTTATGCCGAGGCGGAGCTGGTGGGACGCCCGCATGCTGCCCTCGTGCGGCCGGAGGACCGTGACACCCCCGAGTACCAGCGCTTCTGGCAGCATCTGCGGAACGGGGAATACCATTCCGGCGAATTTCGCCGGATTGCGCGCGACGGGCGGGAAATCTGGCTGCAGGCCAGCTACAACCCGGTGCTCGATCCGATGGGCAAGCCGGTTCGGGTGCTGAAGCTCGCGAGCGACATCACGCACCTGGCGCAGCAGCGCGAACGCAGCCACCAGCTTGCCCGCGAGATCGACCTCAGCCTGCAATCGATCGGACGCTCGGTGACCACGGCGAGCGAGCAGGCGGCGGGCGCCGCCGCGGCCGCCACGGACGGGGCGACCAACGTCCAGGCGGTCGCGGCTGGCGCCGAGCAGCTCGCGAGCTCGATCACCGAAATCAGCGGGCGCATGGCGGAAGCGGCGACGATCACGGATCGGGCGGTGACCCAGGCGCACGCAACCTCGGCCACGATCGCCACCCTGGCGCGCGCCACCGGGGAGATCGAGCAGATCGTGCAGTTGATCACCACCATCGCCAGCCAGACCAACCTGCTGGCGCTGAACGCGACGATCGAGGCGGCGCGCGCGGGGGATGCCGGGCGCGGCTTCGCGGTGGTGGCCAACGAGGTGAAGGCGCTGGCTGATCAAACCCGCAAGGCCACCGAAAAGGTCGCGGAGCAGATCTCCGGCATCCAGACGGAGACCGGGCAGGCGGTGAACGCCATCCGGGACATTTCGCAGACCGTCGGCGCCATTGCCGAGATTGCCGCCGCCACCGCCGCCGCGGTGGAGGAGCAGAACGCCGTCACCCGGGAAATGTCCGCGAACATGCAGACCGCGGCAGGCGCGGTCGGTCGCGTGCGCGACAGTTCGGACCGCATCGCCGGCGCGATCGAGGATGCCAACCGCTCGATCGGGTCGGTGGCCGAGATGGCGCGCGAACTGGCCGCCTGAGCGGAGGCGGGCTCCGTGCCGGGGCCCGGTGGCCGCCGGGTCAGGCCGAGAGCCGCTCCATCACCGCTTCGGAGATCTCGAAATTGGCGTAGACGTTCTGCACGTCGTCGCTCTCGTCCAGCGCGTCGAGCAGCTTCATCACCGACGCCGCGCGCTCTTCGTCCAACGCCACCGTGGTGCTCGGCCGCCAGTCCAGGCGGGCGCTTTCCGGCTCTCCGAACTTCGCTTCCAGCGCGTCGCGGACCGCGAAGAAATCGTCGGCGGCGCAGGTGACCTCGTGACCGTCGGGTCCGCTCTCCACGTTCTCGGCGCCGGCTTCGATCGCCGCTTCCAGCATCGCGTCGGGGTCCGCGGCGGCAGCGGGGTAGCGGATCGCGCCGAGACGGGAGAACAGGAAGCTGACCGAATTCGTCTCCCCCAGCGCGCCGCCATGCTTGGCGAAGGCCGAGCGCACGTCGGAGGCGGTACGGTTGCGGTTGTCGGTCAGCGCCTCCACGATCACGGCCACGCCGGCCGGGCCGTAGCCTTCGTAGCGGACCTCCGCGTAGTCCTCCCCGGCTCCCGCGCCGATGGCTTTCTTGATGGCGCGGTCGACCGTGTCCTTGGGCATGTTCGCCTGCCGCGCCGCCATCACGGCGGCGCGCAGGCGCGGGTTGAAGGCCGGGTCCGGCAGGCCCTGGCGGGCGGAGACCGTGATCTCCCGGATCAGCTTGGCGAACTGCCGGGCGCGCCGCGCATCCTGCGCGCCCTTGCGGTGCATGATGTTCTTGAACTGGGAATGTCCGGCCATGTCGCGATTGCAGGTCTCAGTTATCGGTGGTCAGGGGAGGGGTGCGAGTTTAGAGAACCGGGGACGATCGGGACAGAGGGGGTGCTGATGTTCATCGCGATGAACCGCTTCAAGGTGGTGCCGGACGGCGCCGCGGCGTTCGAGCAGGTCTGGACCGGCCGCGACAGCCACCTGTCCGGGGTGCCCGGATTCATCGAATTCCACCTGCTGCGGGGGCCCGTGCGGGACGATCACGTGCTCTATTCGTCCCACACCGTCTGGCGGTCGCGGCAGGATTTCGAGGCCTGGACGACGTCGGAGGCGTTTCGCGCGGCGCATCGCGACGCCGGCAACAACCGTCCGCTCTATCTGGGCCACCCGGAGTTCGAGGGCTTCGACGTCATCCAGACCATTACCCCCTGAGCGGACCGGCGCGGCATGGACAGCAGCAGTTTCGACGTGGTGGTGATCGGCGCCGGCATCGCCGGCGCCTCGGCCGCCGCCGCGCTCGCCGCCGATCATCGCGTGGCCCTGGTGGAGGCGGAGGAGCAGGCCGGCTACCACAGCACCGGCCGCTCCGCCGCGGTATGGATCCAGAATTACGGCCCGCCGGACGTGCGCGTGCTGACCGGCCTGTCGCGCGGGTTCTTCGCCGCGCCGCCGCCCGGGTTCGCCGAGCATCCGCTGATGCACCGCCGCGCGGTGATGTTCCTGGCGCCGCCGGAGCAGCGGGCGGCCCTTTCCGCGATGCTGGCCGAAGGGATCGGCCTGCGCGAGATCGACGTCGCCGCGGCCCGCGCCCTGGTGCCGGCCTTGCGCCCGGACTACGCGGTGGCCGCCGCGATCGAGGACGACGCGTTCGACATGGACGTGGCGGCCATCCACCAGGGATTCCTGCGCCAGTTGCGCGCGGCCGGCGGGATGGTGGCGCTGCGCCGCCGCGCCGGGCGGATCGAACGCGGGCCGGGCGGCTGGCAGGTGACGACCGCGGACGGCACCGTATTCCGCTCCCTCGTGGTGGTGAACGCGGCCGGCGCCTGGGGCGACGAGGTGGCGGCCATCGCCGGGGTGCGCAGGCTCGGCCTGGTTCCCTGCCGGCGCACCGCCGCGATCGTCGATCCGTCGCCGCATGACGTGACCGACTGGCCGCTGGTCAACGATGTCGGCCACACCTGGTACGCGCGGGCCGAGGCGCGTACCCGGCTGATGGTGAGTCCGGCCGACGAGACCCCGTTCGAACCGCAGGACATCCAACCGGACGAGATCGACATCGCGATCGGCATCGACCGCATGCAGCAGGCGCTGGCGATCGACGTGCGCCGGGTGGAGCGGTCCTGGGCCGGGCTGCGGACCTTCACCCCGGACCGCAGCCTGGCTTTCGGCTGGGACCGTGCGGGCGACGGGTTCTTCTGGTGCGTGGGGCAGGGCGGCTACGGCATCCAGACCTCGCCGGCGGCGGGGCGGCTGGTGGCGGATCTCGTCTCCGGGCGCCACCCGGGCGAGGCGGCCGCGATCCTGCCCGCCATCGATCCGCGCCGGTTCGGCTGACGCGGCCGCCGGTCGTGGCGCAGCCGGGACGTCGGCCCCCGTCCGCGCCCCGCGACGGGTCCCCGCCGAACCCAACGACTGCTGCCGCCGACGCGCGCCCGCTGGCCCCGCCGCCCGATGCGGCGGGGCTGCGGGAGGCGGCGCTGTCCCACCTGGCCCGCTACGCCACCACGGAAGCGCGGCTGCGCCAGGTGCTCGGCCGGCGGATCGACCGCTGGGCCCGTGCCGCCACGGGGCGACTGGCGGCGGAGGACATCGCGCGGGCCAGCGGGGCCGCGCG
>JAGWSV010000218.1 GCA_028869315.1 Rhodospirillales bacterium | reverse complement strand
GGCGGCGGCGGTCAGCCGGCGTCGCTTCTGCTCCCCGACGTGAAGGCGATCGTCGCCGTTGCCTCCGGCAAGGGCGGGGTCGGCAAGTCGACCGTGGCGGTGAATCTCGCGGTGTCGCTGGCGCGCCAGGGGCTCGCCGTCGGCCTGCTGGACGCCGACATCTACGGGCCGTCCCTGCCGCGCCTGCTCGGGCTCGCGCGCAAGCCGGAGGTGCGGGGCGAGAAGATGATCCCGCTGGAGGCCTGGGGCCTCAAATGCATGTCGATCGGCTTCCTGGTCGAGGAAGAAACCCCGATGATCTGGCGCGGTCCGATGGTGATGGGCGCGCTCGAGCAGATGATGGGGCAGGTGGAATGGGGCGCGCTGGACGTGCTGGTGGTCGACATGCCGCCCGGCACCGGCGACGCGCAGTTGACCATGGCGCAGCGGGTGACCCTGGCCGGGGCGGTGATCGTCTCCACGCCCCAGGACATCGCACTGATCGACGCCCGGCGCGGGGTGCGAATGTTCGAGCGGGTGCACGTGCCGGTGCTCGGCATCGTCGAGAACATGAGCTTCTTCTGCTGCCCGAACTGCGGCCATCGGGCGGAGATTTTCGGCCATGGCGGGGCGCGGGCGGAAGCGGCGCGGCTGGGGACGGATTTCCTCGGCGAAGTGCCGCTGCTGCTGGAGATCCGCACCGGCTCGGACGCCGGCACGCCGATTGCCGCCTCGGCGCCGGACAGCCCGGCCGCGCAGGCCTTCGCCGCGGTGGCGCAGGCGGTGCGGGCGAAGCTGGCCGGGCGGCCGGCGGCGGCGGGGCCGAAGATCGTGATGTCGTAGCCGGGCCGGAGCACGATCGGGTCAGGTCGACCCGATCATGCTCCGCCGTGCCGTCGCCGATACCGGCCGATATGGATCGACATCGGCTGACATCGGCTCGGGTTTCGCGCGCAGCCGCCCCTTGTCCACCTGGGCAACCCGGCGCGGCGGCGTGATCCGATGATGGGGCCTTTCCGGCCGGCAGCCCCCGGCGACCGCGCTACCCGGCGGGTTCCAGCACCGCAGCGGCAACGACGTCCGGGGCCTGGTCGTAGGCGCGGACCAGGCTCAGCGCCGCGGGATCCGGGCGGTTGCGCCCCTGTTCCCAGTTGCGCAACGTCTCGACGTCGATCCCGAGCACGGCCGCGAACTCCCGCTGCGACAGGCCGTGGCGGGCGCGCACCGCGGCGACGAAGCCGGCATCCCGGGCCCGTTCGCGCAACGCTTGCACGTCGAGCACGGCCAAGTCCCGTGCCAGGGCTGGGATGTCCGCGCCGCCCGCGACCGGGCAGACCGCGAGCCCCACCCCGGCGAGGCGGGTGATCACCGCATGGGCCGCCTGCAGGCTGAGGCCGGCCGCGCGCAGACGTGCGAGGACGTCGAGCCGGTTATCGAAGGGTCCAGTCCGGCGCAGCAACAGGCTGACCGGCGCGCCGGAAAACGAGGGGGGAGGGGCGGCGTCCCGGACCGGCCCCAGACGTGCGAGCCGCGCCTTCAATGCGGAGTTCGTCGACATCCAAAACCTCCAGCGTCCATTCGGCGAGCAGGCGCAATCCGGCAACGCCAAGGCATCCGGGCCCGCCGCCTTGGACATGCAGGTCCAGCAGCCGCGCCGTGCGGCCGGCGATGCGGACATAGCCAAGCACCTCGATCCGCGTGCGCCCGTCGGTCAGGCAGGCATGCACGAGGTCACCCGGCGCGATCTCCGGGTTGGGGAGGAGTTTCCAGGCCATCGCCACGGCTTGGTCCGGAAACGCATAATCAGGTACTAACCCGGTCGGGCCGGCGCGTCACGCAGCGCTTGGTTCACACCGGGATATACGCGATCCGCGGATAGACGTCAAGCCCGGCCCTATCCCCCGCCGATCTTCGGGATCAGCACGATCTCCGCCCCCTCGGCGAGCGGCGCGCCGTAGGCGTCCTGGTAGATCACGCCGTCGATCGCGACCGCCATGCCTTCCTCGACCTGTTCGCCAAGCCCGGGGAAGCGCGCGTCGAGCTCGCGGACCAGTTGGCGGAAGGTGGTGGCCGTCACCTCGAGCTCGGTGCGCCCGCCGGTGAACCGGCGGGTTTCCGAGCCCGAGAAGACGACTTTCGGCATCAGGCGGCTTTCGCCCCCGCGGCGGCATCGAGCGCCGCGCAGATTTTCGGCGGCGACATCGGCAGGTCCGGCATCCGCAAGCCGGTTGCGCTGCGGATCGCGTTCGCCACCGCGGCCATCGGCGGCACGATCGGCACCTCGCCGACGCCGCGCACGCCGAACGGATGGCGCGGGTTGGGCACTTCGACGATGACCGCCTCGATCAACGGCAGGTCGGAGGCGACGGGCACGCGGTAGTCGAGGAAGCCCGCGTTCTCCATCCTGCCCTTGGTGTCATAGATATATTCCTCGTTCAGCGCCCAGCCGATGCCCTGCGCCGCGCCGCCCTGAATCTGGCCCTCGACATAGGCGCGATGGATCGCCTTGCCGACGTCCTGGACCGCGGTGTAGCGCAGGATCTTCACCTGACCGGTCTCGGCGTCCACCTCCACGTCGCAGATGTGGCAACCGAACCCGGCGCCCGCGCCCTGGGCGTTCAGCGACACTTCCGAGCTGATCGGCCCGCCGGTGCGTCCGGCCTTGAGCGCGATCTGCGCCAGGCTCAGCGGCTCGAACGCGCCGGCGTTCAGCCCGGCGGGCCAGGCCTTGCCGTCCTTCCACTCCACCGCCTCGGCCGGGATCTCCCAGATCTGCGCGGCGCGGGTCTTCAGCTGCTCCACCACCCGCTCGGCCGCCTGGGTCACCGCCATGCCGGTGGCGAAGGTCACCCGCGATCCGCCGGTGAGGAAGGAGAAGCCGATCGAGGCGGTATCGCCCACGATCGGGCGCACCTGCTCGACCGGAATGCCCAGCACCTCGGCGGCCATCATCGCCATCGAGGCGCGCGAGCCGCCGATGTCGGGATTGCCGGAGACGACGCTGACCGACCCGTCCTCGTTCACGTGCACCGCGCCCGAGGATTCGCCGCCGATGTTGAACCAGAACCCGCAGGCGACGCCGCGGCCCTGGCCGGGCTTCAGCGGCGCCTTCCAGTGCGGATGGTTGCGCGCCGCTTCCAGCACCGGGAGGAAGCCGATGTCCTTGTGCGTGACCCCGTAATGCGTCTTCGATCCGTCACGCACCCCGTTCATTTCGCGCAGCGCCAGCGGATCGATCGCAAGCTTGCGGGCCAGGTCGTCCATCGCGCTCTCGACCGCGAAGGAGGTGATCGGCGCGCCCGGGGCGCGATAGGCCGCGACCTTGGGGCGGTTGGACACCACGTCGTAGCCGACGACGTCCACGTTCGGGATGTCGTACATGGCGAGGCCGCACATGCAGCCCGGCCCGATCGGCGAGCCGGCGAAGGCGCCGGCCTGGTATTTCAGCACTTCGCGCGCGGCGACGATCGCGCCATCCCGCTTGGCGCCGATCTTCACCTCGATCACCGCGCCGGAGGTCGGGCCGGACGCGCGGAACACGTCTTCCCGCGTCATCATCATCTTCACCGGCCGGCCGGATTTCTGCGCCAGCTTCAGCGCCAGCGGTTCCAGATAGACGACCGTCTTGCCGCCGAACCCGCCGCCGATCTCCAGCGGGAAGGAGCGGAGATTGGCGATCTCCCAGCCCAGGATCTTGGCGCTGTAGGCGCGCACCATGAACTGGCCCTGGGTTGAGCTGTAGATCTGCGCCTGGCCGTCAGTGGCGACCTGCGCGACGCAGGCGTGCGGCTCGATATAGGCCTGGTGCACCGGCTGGGTGGTGTAGCGGCCTTCGACGATCACCTCGGCCTCGGCGAAGCCGGCGTCGACGTCGCCCTTGGCGAAGCTCACCCGCTTGGCGATGTTGGAGGGCCTGGTCGGCTTCGGCTCGATCCCGGCGGTGAACATGTCCGGATGCAGCACCGGCGCGTCCGGCGCCATCGCCGCCTCCACGTCGATCACGTGGGGCAGGACCTCGTAGGTCACCTCGATCAGGTCGACCGCCTGCTCGGCGATCGCCTGGGTGCTGGCGGCGACCGCGGCGACCGCGTGACCCTCGTACAGCGCCTTGTCGCGTGCCATGCAGTTGCGCGACAGGTCGCGGAAGTTCATCGGCCCTTCGCCGACGAAGGCTTCCTCGTTCGGGATCTCGGGGAAGTCGGCGGCGGTGACGACGGCCTTCACGCCGGCCAGCGCCATCGCCTTCGAGGTGTCGATCGAAACGATGCGCGCATGCGCGTGCGGGCTGCGCTTCACCTTGCCCCAGATCATGCCGGCCAGCGCCATGTCGGCGCCGAAGGTGGCGCGCCCGGTGACCTTGTCCACCCCGTCCGGACGGACCGGGCTTGTGCCGACGATTTTCAGTTCGGATTGAGGAACGATGTAGTTCATGCAGCCCTCGCTTCGCCGCGCAGCTCGGCCGCGGCATCCATGACAGCCCGGATGATCTTGTCGTAGCCGGTGCAGCGGCAGAGGTTGCCGGCGAGCCAGTAGCGCGCCTCCTCCTCGGTCGGGTTCGGGTTCGCGTCGAGCAGCGCCTTGGCGGCGACGATGAAGCCCGGGGTGCAGAAGCCGCATTGCAGCGCGGCGTGCTCCAGGAACTTCTGCTGGATCGGATGCAGCTTCTCGCCGTCGGCGATGCCCTCCACGGTGGTGATGCTGCGGCCCTCGGCCTCCACCCCCAGCATCAGGCAGGAGCAGACCAGGGTGCCGTCGGCGATCACCGAGCAGGCGCCGCAGTCGCCCGACGCGCAGCCTTCCTTGCTGCCGGTCAGGTTCAGCGTGTTGCGCAGCACGTCGAGCAGCGTCTCCTGCGTTTCGCAGAGGAACTCGACGGCCTCGCCATTGATGGTGGTGGTGACGTGATGCTTGCTCATCTGCGGTCAGTGTCCCTTCACGACGCCGCCTTTGGCGCGTTCGAATGCGATGGCGGCGGTGCGGCGCGCGAGCACGCCGGCCACCTTGGTGCGGTATTCGATCGTGCCGCGCTTGTCGGAGATCGGCTTGCAGGCGGCACGGGCCGCGGCGTCCAACTTCGCCAGGGTGGCGTCATCCAGGGTGTGGCCGACGAGCGCCGCACCCGCATCCGCGACCAGCAGCGGCGTCGGCGCCACCGCGCCGAGCGCCACCCGCGCCGCGGTGCAGACGCCCTGCGCGTCGAGCGTCACGCTCACGCCGCAGCCGACCACCGCGATATCCATTTCGGTGCGCGGAATGAACCGCAGATAGGCGTCACCCGAATGCGCCGGGCGTGCGGGCAGGCGGATCGCCAGGATGAACTCGTCGCGGGCGAGCGAGGTGCGGCCCGGAGAGACGACGATGCTCTCCACCGGCGCCGTGCGCTCCCCCTTGGGGCCGACGATCACCGCCACCGCGCCGGCGGCGATCATCGCCGGGACGCTGTCGGCGGCGGGCGAGGCGTTGCAGAGATTGCCGGCGAGGCTGGCGCGCCCCTGGATCTGTTCGGAGCCGATCAGGTCCATCGCCTCCACCACGCCCGGCCAGGCCGCCTTCAGGCCGGCATGCGCTTCGAGGGTTGCGCCCGACGTCGCGGCGCCGATCACGAATCCGCCGGATTCCTCCCGGATTCCGATCATCCCCGGGATGTGCTTGGTGTCGACGATCAGGTCCGGCTTCAGGCGGCCGGACCGCAGCTGCACCAGCAGGTCGGTGCCGCCGGACATCGGCTTGGCGAGGCCGGCAGCGCCGGCGAGCAGGGCAATCGCCTCCTGTACCGACGTGGGCGCAGCGTAATTCAAACTTGGCATGTTCGCTCCTGGATTGCGCACGGCCCTGGATTGCGCGCGGCCCCGGATTGCGCATCGCAACGGGCAGCCGTGGCCTTGGCGACCGGGGCCGGACGGGGTTCTTCGCATTCTACCGCCGATCGGGAGGGAGGGGTCAAGGCGAGGTCCGGGCGCATTCGGGGTTTGAACTGCGGTCCCGGCCCGGGTCCATGTCCGTCCGGGCGACGCAGGCCTGCCGGGATCGGGCGATCCGGCGGGGATGCGGGCCCGCCCGGCCGCTTCTCGCCACGAGCGGTCGCGGCCGGATGGGGGGTGGCAGGGTCGGAATCGGGACCCCGAACTGTCATGGAAGACGACCCTCGCCGGCGGCCATCGCCGGCGCCCGCCACGGGCGGGGCGTCTCGACGGCCGCACCGCTTGGGTCAGCGGCGCAGCCACCGGCGGGTCTGGCGCAGGGCAGCGGCCGCGCTGGCCGACAGGCGCCAGGGGGTTTCCTCGGCCACGCACGCCTCCTGCCAGCGCCAGCAGCCCGGGCAGCAGACCCGTTGGCCGGGGCGCGACGGCGGGATGCGCAGCGCGCCGCCGCAATAGCCGCAAAACGCGCGGCCCCGCGGATCCTGCGCCGCGGCGCGCATCACCTGCCTGAGCTCGGGACCGAGGGAGAGGCTGAGGGGCAGGTACCGCATGTCGACTGCCAAGGCGAGAGAGCCGGACCGGGAACCGATCTGGCGGGGGAACGGGAGGTGACGACCTCCCTCCCGATCCTAGCGTCCTCTCGCGCGCTCCGGCAATGCATTGGCGCGCATTGCCGGAGCAGACCGTTTCATCCCGCCGCGTTCGCGGGGCGCGCGGGTGCCCGCCTGCGGACCCCCGGCGGCGGGGCTCAGCCGCGCATCCGCAGGGTCCAGGCCTTGAACGCGACCAGCATGCCCGCCAGGAAATCGCGCGTCGCCTGGTCGGTCAGCTTTCCCGCCGCGTCGAACTTGCCGCCGGCGCCGGAGATCATCACTTCCGGACGATTCAGGATGTGGCCGTTCAGGAACACGAAACATTGACGCAGGTGGTACTGCGCCCGCGCCGTGCCGAGCGCGCCGGGGCTGGCGCCCATGATCGCGATCGGCTTGCCGTCGAACGGTTGCTCCGGCGGGCGCGACGCCCAGTCGATCGCATTCTTCAACACACCGGGAATGGAATAGTTGTATTCCGGTGTCGCGAACAGCAGGCCGTCGGCGGCCTTGATCTGCGCGCGCAGCCGCTGCACCGCTTGCGGGAAGCCCTGGGCGCGGACGTCATCGTTATAGAGCGGCAGATCGCCGATCTCCGCGATCTCGATCCGCAAGCCGTCGGGTGCCAGTTCGACCGCGGCGCGCAGCGCGGCGCTGTTGACCGAGCCGGCTCTCAGGCTGCCCGAAATGCCGAGGATCTTCACCGTTCCGTCGTCGCTCATGCGAGCCTCCCAAAGGGTTGACCGTCGTTGCGGGAGACCTCTTAGGCGCGCAGCGGGCCGGCGCGCAACGCCCGGATGCGGCGCCGCTCCCCCGGCTTGCGGCGCGACCGATCGGCCCCATATCGCGCTCACCCGCGTTCCAGGTCCCCAGCCCGGGGGCGGGTATTGACGTTTCCTCCCCAGACTGGGGGCAGCGCCCCCTCGGGCGCTGCCCCATTTTCCGATCCCCCGGTTTGCGCGGGAGCGGGCGCCCTTCCGGCATGCGCCGCCCACGCCTATGGTGCCCACGCCACTGGTGCCCGACATGGACCTCGACTTCTCCGAAGACGACATTCGCCGCTATTCCCGCCATATCCTGCTGCGCGACGTGGGCGGCACCGGCCAGGCCCGGCTGCGCGCCGCCAGGGTGCTGGTGGTCGGTGCCGGCGGGCTCGGCAGCCCGCTGATCCTCTATCTCGCCGCCGCCGGCATCGGCACGATCGGCATCGTCGACGACGACACGGTCGAGCTGTCCAACCTGCAACGCCAGATCGCGCACACGACGGCGGCGATCGGCACCCCCAAGGTCGCCTCCGCCGCGGCCGCCGCGCGCGCGATCAATCCGGGCACGGCGATCGAGCCGCATCCGCTGCGCCTCGGCCCCGGCAACGCCGCCGAACTTGTCTCCCAGTACGATATCGTGTGCGACGGAACCGACAATTTCGCGACCCGGTTCCTGATCGCCGACGCCTGCGCGCTCGCCCGCCGCACCCTCGTCTCGGCCGCCGTGCTGCGCTTCGAAGGCCAGCTTTCGGTGTTCAAGCCGCATCAGGGCGGCCCCTGCTACCGCTGCCTGTTTCCCGCGCCGCCGCCGCCCGGCGCCGTGCCGAGCTGTTCCGAGGCCGGGGTGCTCGGCGCCGTCACCGGCGTGATGGGAACGTTGCAGGCGACCGAGACGATCAAGGAAATCCTCGGCATCGGCGAGAGCCTGTCCGGGCGGCTGCTGATCTGGGACGCGCTGGCGAGCAGCTTCCGCACCATCCGCCTGCGCCCCGATCCGGCCTGCGCCTTGTGCGGACCGCGTCCCACCATCACCGACCTCTCCGCGCACGCAGCCGAAGCCGCCGGCCCCGCCTGTGGCCTCTGACCCTTCCGGAGCAGCGGATCGGCCGCCCGATCATGCTGCCGGCCGCGCGCCGCCGGTGCTGGGCATCCTGATCGCCTCCGCCGCGCATGGGAAAGTGCACGCCGCCTTCATCCTCGCCGCCGGCGCGGCGGCGCTGGGGCGGACGGTGGTGGTGTTCGCCACCAACGAAGGCAGCCGGGCGCTGCTCGCCGATCTCGCCGGCCTCGACGACGCGGAACGGGAGGCGCGGGTGCGCGAAGCCGGCGTGGCGGGGCTCGCGGACCTGCGCGACGCCGCCCGCGAGCTTGGCGTGCGGCTGATCGCCTGCGAGGCCGGGCTGCGCGCGGAGGGGCTGGGCTCCGCGACACTGGCCGACGCGGTGGAGGTCGCGGGAGTGGCGACGTTCCTCGCCGCCGTGGGACCCGGGCAGATTGTCGGCTTCTGATCGCTTGACGCGATTTGCCGCGCTGCGGGAGGAAGGCGGGATGAACCGCCGTGTCGCCCGACTCCTGCGCCGGCTCGTGCCCGCGGGCGCGACCGTCCTCCTGGCCGCCAGTGTTTGCCTGCTCCCGGGCGGGGGCGGGCCGGCCGCTTCCTGGGCCGCTTCGGGCGGGGCGTTGCACCTGCCGCCGCCCGGCCCGCCGCCGCCGCCACCGCCG
>JAGWSV010000217.1 GCA_028869315.1 Rhodospirillales bacterium | reverse complement strand
CGCCGAAGCGGCCCCCACGGGCGCCGCGGCCGAGGCGGGCACGGCCGACGCCAGCGCCGAAGACGAGGAGCATCGCCGCCGCCGCCGCCGCCGCCGCCGTCGCGGCGGCCGCCGGGAGGAGGCGCAGGGCAGCACCTCAAGCGGCGGGCCGGAGGCGCCAGCCGGAGAAGCGCCCGACGCGGCGACCGCCGAGACCGGGGCCGACATCGTCTTCCCGGCGATCGCGCCCGCGGCTTCGGAGGAGACCGCCGAGCCGGCCGATGCGGCCGATACCCACGTCGAAGGCGTGCCGGAACATGCCGAGCCGGTCAGCGCGGAGGAGACCGAAGCGCGGTCTCGCCGCCGTGGCCGGCGCGGCGGCCGGCGGCGGCGGCCGGCGGATGACGTCCTGCCCAGCATCGCGGCCCCGGGCGCCGAGCAGCCGGACCTGCCGCCGGCCTATGCCGGCCCCACGCCGGCCAATCCGTTCGGCGGGCAGATGTTCGACATCTTCGACGTGCTGGAACAGGCGGAAGCCCGCTCCGCGACGACGCCCGCCCCCGCCGCGATCCGCCCGGAACCGGCGCCCGCCGCGCCCGAACCGGCGCCAGCCCGGACGGAGCACGATACCCCGCCGGAACCCCTGGCGGCGGCCACCGGCGCGATCGCCACGGCCGAAGCCACGGCGGCACCCGCGCCGATCGCCGCCGCTCCCATGGAACCGCCCGCGGACGCTGCCGTGGAACTCCCGTCGGGGTCCGCGCCGGAACCCGTTGCGGCGGCGCCCGCGGAACGTCCCGAAGACGCGCCGGCTTCCCCCGCTTCGCCGCCGCCGCCGTCGGAACCCGTCGCGGCCGCTCCGGAACAGGAACCGGAACCGCCCGCCGAGCCGGCGATCAGGCCGATCGTCGTCGGGGCGGAACCCGAGCCTCCGGCGGAGAAGAAGCGCGGCTGGTGGCGGCGGCCAGCCTGAACCGGGCGGCCGCCCGAGGCTGACGGCGCCGCCTGCCCGGTCGCGCCCCCGGCGGGGCGGCCGGTCGTTCGCCGCCGCGCCCGGCATTGCCAGCCGCCCCGACTTGGCCGATGAGCCCGCCCGTGATGCCCGAGCTTCCGGCTTTGTTCTCGGCCTGGTTCGCCGCCCGCGGCTGGACCCCGCGCCCGCACCAGCTTGCCATGCTGGCGGCGGCCCGTGCGGGCGAAAGCGCGCTGCTCATCGCGCCCACCGGCGGGGGCAAGACGCTGGCCGGGTTCCTGCCCTCCCTGATCGGCCTGGCCGCCGCGCCGCGTCCGGGGCTGCACACGCTCTATGTCAGCCCGCTCAAGGCGCTGGCGACGGATATCGCGCGCAACCTGCTCGCCCCGGTGCAGGAGCTCGGGCTGCCGGTGACGATCGAGACCCGCAGCGGCGACACCCCGGCGAACCGCCGCGCCCGCCAGCGCGCCGCCCCGCCGCATATCCTGCTCACCACCCCTGAGAGCCTGGCGCTGCTGCTCTCATGGCCCGGGGCGGAGGCGCTGTTCGGCGCGCTGGAAGCCGTGGTGGTCGACGAGGTGCACGCGCTGGCGGGCGGCAAGCGGGGCGACCAGCTCGCCCTCGGCCTCGCCCGGCTCGGTGTCCTGGCGCCGGCGCTGCGCCGGGTCGGGCTGTCGGCCACGGTGGCGCATCCCGACGCGCTCGCCGCCTATGTCGGGGCGAGCCGCATCGTCAGAGCGCCGCCCGGCGCGGCGCCGGAGGTGGCGCTGCAGCTTCCCGCCGGACGGCTGTCCTGGTCGGGCCATATGGGACTGGACGCGGCGCCGGAGGTGATGGCGCGCATCCGCGCCGCCGGCATGACGATCGTGTTCGTCAACACCCGCGCCCAGGCCGAGCTGATGTTCCAGGCGTTGTGGAAACTGAACGATCCCACCCTGCCGATCGCCCTGCACCACGGCAGCCTGGAAGTGGCGCAGCGGCGCCGGGTGGAAGCCGCGATGGCGGCGGGCCGGCTGCGGGCGGTGGTCGCCACCTCCTCGCTCGATCTCGGGATCGACTGGGGCGGGGTCGACCAGGTGATCCAGGTCGGCGCGCCCAAAGGCGTGTCCCGGCTGATGCAGCGGCTCGGCCGCGCCAACCATCGCATGGACGAGCCCAGCCGCGCGGTGCTGGTGCCGGCGAACCGCTTCGAGGTGCTGGAATGCGAGGCGGCGCTGCAAGGCGTGGCCGCCGGCGCGCTGGACGGCGATCCGCCGCGCCCCGGCGGGCTCGACGTGCTGGCCCAGCACCTGCTCGGCCGCGCCTGCGCCGGGCCGTTCCTGCCGGACGAGGCGTTCGCGGAGGTCCGCCGCGCCGCCCCCTATGCGGCGCTCCCGCGCGAGGAGTTCGACGCGGTGCTGGATTTCGTCGCCACCGGCGGCTACGCGCTCGCCGCCTATGCGCGCCACCACAAGCTGTTCCACGATTCCGAGGGACGGATGCATGTCCGCTCGGCGCGGATCGCCGCGCAGTACCGCATGAATGTCGGCACCATCGTCGAAGCGCCGCTGATCAAGGTGCGGCTCGCCGGGCAAGGGCGATCGCGGCGCGGTCCGGGGCCGGTGCTGGGCGAGATCGAGGAATATTTCGTTTCCATGCTGCGGCCGGGCGACAGTTTCCTGTTCGCGGGCCGAACCCTGCGCTTCCTGCGGCTGCGCGAGACGGTGGTGGAGGCGGCCGAGGGCAGCGGCAAGGACCCGCTGATCCCCGCCTACGAAGGTGGGCGGCTGCCGCTTTCGACCAACCTGGCCGACCGGGTGCGCGCGCTGCTCGCCGATCCGGCGCGCTGGGGCGCGTTCCCCGCGCCCGTGGCGGAATGGTTGCGTTTGCAACGGACATGCTCCCGCCTGCCCGGCGACCGCGACCTGCTGGTCGAGACGTTTCCGCGCGGCGGACGGTGGTATCTCGTTGCGTATTGCTTCGAGGGCCGCAATGCCCACCAGACCCTGGGCATGCTGGTGACGAAACGGATGCAGCGCGCCGGGTTCGCGCCGCTCGGCTTCGTCGCCACCGACTATGTGCTGGGCGTGTGGTCGGCGGCGCAGCCGACCGACGTCGCCGCGCTGTTCGCGCAGGACATGCTGGGTGACGACCTGGAGGCCTGGATGGCCGAAAGCTCGCTGCTGAAGCGCAGCTTCCGCACCGTCGCGGTGATCGCCGGACTGATCGAGCGGCATCGTCCCGGGGCGGAGAAATCCCGCCGCCAGGTCACCGTGAACACCGACCTCGTCTATGACGTCCTGCGCCGCTACCAGCCGGACCACGTGCTGCTGCGGGCGACGCGGGCCGACGCCGCCTCCGGCCTGATCGATCTCGGGCGGCTGGCGGGGATGCTGGAGCGGGTGAAGGGAAAGGTGGTGCACATGGCGCTCTCGCGGGTCTCGCCGCTCGCGGTGCCGGTGCTGCTGGAGATCGGGCGGGAAAGCGTGCGCGGCGCCGCGACCGAGGACGACATGCTGGCCGAGGCCGAAGCGCTGATCGCGGAAGCGACCGCCGCGGCCGACCCGCCGCCGCCGCCGGTACGGACCCGGGAGCGGGCCGGCGGGACGCCGCCCGCGGCGCTGGGCGCCGCGCCGCGCCAGGGCCGGCTGTTCCCGCCGTGACGCCCGCGCCGATCCATCTCGCCGGGGAGCGGTTGATGCTCGATCCCGCCGGCGCGCTCTACTGGCCGGCGGCGCGGCTGCTGGCGGTCGCCGACCTGCACCTGGAGAAAGGCTCCGCCTTCGCGCCGAAGGGCATGCTGCTGCCGCCGTGGGACAGCCGCGCCACGCTCGATCGGCTCGCGCTGCTGCTGCGGCGTTGGACGCCGCAAATTGTGATCGCGCTCGGGGATTCCTTTCACGACGCCGGCGGGCCGGCCCGCCTGCCGGCCGCCGACGCGGCGCGGCTGGCCGCCATCGCCGCGAACCACCGGCTGGTCTGGATCAGCGGCAATCACGATCCCGCGCCCCCGGTAGGACTTGGCGACGGGAGTTGCGACCTATTCGCCGACGTGTTCACCGACGTGTTTTCCCTGGGGCCGCTGCGGTTCCGCCACGCCGCGGTGCCGGGCGCGGCAGCCGGGGAGATCAGCGGGCATCTGCATCCCAAGGCCGCCGTGCGGGCGCCGGCGGGCACGGTGCGCCGGCCGTGCTTCGTCGCCGACGCGCGGCGCGTGCTGCTGCCCGCGTTCGGCGCATACACCGGCGGCCTGGAAGTGACCGATCCGGCGATCGCGTGCCTGTTTCCGCGCGGCGGGCGCGTGTTCCTGCTGGGCCAGGAGCGGCTCTTCAGCTTTCCGCTGTCCGGCGCGCCGCGCCACCGGGCGTGATGCACCTGTCAGTAGACTCGCTGCGAGGATTGGGATACCCAGCCTAACATGCGCATTTTCGCTGTATCTGCCCGATGAGCACCGGTTCCGTGACCTCGGAGCCCGAAGTCGCCCGGCTGATCGTCGAGTCGCTGAACCTCGAGATGGCGCCGGAGGAGATCGTCGCGGACGCGCCGCTGTTCGGCGACGGTCTCGGTCTCGATTCGATCGACGCGCTGGAACTGGCGCTGGCGATCTCGCGCCGCTACGGGCTCGAACTTCGTTCGGACGACGCGCGCAACCGCCAGGTCTTCGCCTCCCTGCGCAGCCTTGCCGCCTATATCGACGAGAACCGGCCGCGGTAGCCCGCACATGACGGCGTTCCCGCTGGTGGCCCGGCCGGCCGAGGCGGTGCTGTTCCACCGCCCGCATGGTGCTGTCACCGCCGCTGGCTTTCTGGCGGCGGCGTCCCGGCTCGCCGCGAGGCTGCCCGCGCCGCCGCATGCCGGCGGGGATGACGCGGCGCCGGTCATCAATCTCTGCGCCGATCGCTATCTGTTCGCGCTCGGCTTCGCCGCCTGCCTGCTGCGCGGGCGGGTCAGCCTGCTGACCGGAGACCGCTCCCCGTCCCGGCTCGCCGGCCTTGCCGCGCGGTTCCCCGGGATGATCGCGCTGGCGGACGGCCCGATGCCGATGCCGATGCCGATGCCGATGCCGGTGGTCGCGGTTGCCGATGGTCCGCCCGGTCCCGCCGCGGTCGCGCGGGACCGGGCGGCGGCGGTTCCGGCGATCCCGGCGGACCGGCTCGCCGCGATCGTCTTCACCTCGGGCAGCACCGGGGAGCCGGTGGGCCATCGCAAGGCCTGGGGTGCGCTGGTGGCGCGGTCGGTCGATGCCGCGCGGCGGTTTCGCCTCGGTCCGGCGGCGCCGGCCGCGGTGGTCGGCACGGTCCCGCCGCAGCATATGTACGGGTTCGAGACGACCGTGCTGCTGCCGCTGCACGCGGCGGCGGCAAGCTGGTGCGGCCCGGCCTTCTATCCGGTCGATGTCGCCGCCGCGCTCGCCGCCGTCCCGGGGCCGCGGGTCCTGGTCACCACGCCCTTGCAGCTGCGCGCCCTGCTCGGGGCCGCGATCGCGCCGGCGCCGATCGCCCGCGTGATCTCCGCCACCGCGCCGCTCGATCCCGCCATGGCGCAGGCGGCCGAGCGACGCTGGGGAACCGAAGTGTGGGAGATTTTCGGCGCCACCGAAGTCGGCTCCATCGCCAGCCGGCGCGCCACCGCCGGGCCGGAGTGGCGCAGCTATCCGCGCGTGCGGCTTGCGCCGCTGCCGCCGGGGCCGGGGGAACCGGATGCGGCGTCCGGCATCGCGGCCCCGGGCGGGCTCGTCAGCGTGCGCGCGCCGTACGCCGCGCCGTTCCCGTTGAACGACCGGCTCGATCTGCAGGACCCGACCCGGTTCCGGCTGCTCGGGCGCAACGGCGACGTGGTCAAGCTGGGCGGCCGCCGCGCCTCGCTCGCCGGCCTGACCCGCATCCTCACCGGGATCGACGGCGTCGAGGACGGCATCTTCGTCGTCCCCGACGACCTGGAGACGCGGCCGACCGCGCGGCTGCTCGCCTTCGCGGTCGCCCCCGGGCTGCCCGCCGAGGCGATCCTGGCGGAATTGCGCACCCGTATCGATCCGCTGTTCCTGCCGCGCCGGGTGGTGCGGCTGGACCGCCTGCCGCGTGACCCGTTGGGCAAGCTGCCGGCCCGGGCGCTGGCGGAGCTGCGCGCAGGCGACGTGGATGGGGACGCGGCATGACCGAAGCCGCCGCTCCCGCCGGCGCCGGCGGGGAGATCCGGCTCTGGGTCGACCCGGCCGATCCCTGCCTGCCCGGCCATTTTCCGGGTCGGCCGATCCTGCCCGGGGTGGTGCTGCTCGACGCGCTCGTGGCCGCCCTGCGCGGCCCGCTTTCGCATCCTGCGCCGCACGGTGCTGCGATCGGCCAGGCGCCGGCGACGGGCCAGGCTTCGGGCGCGGGGCGCGCGCTGGTGCTGGAAGCGGTGAAACTGACCGCCCCCGTGCTGCCCGGCCAGTGGGTGACGCTGCGCTGGGCGCAAACCGCCCCGGGCCGCGCCGCGTTCCAGGCCGAGGCCGCGGGCGTGCGCGTCCTGTCCGGCCGCGCCGTCTGGACCGCGGGACCGCCGTCGTGAGCGATATCCGTCCTCCGGCCCGTTTCGGCATCGGCGCCGGCGCGGCGGCCCGGCCGGCATGGAACCATCGCGCCGAGCGCGGCAGCGCCCGGCTGACCCGGCTGATGATCTGGCTGGTGCTGCATCTGGGGTGGCGAACGGGACGGGCGCTGCTCTACCCCATCGCGCTCTATTACCTGCTGGCCGCAAAGGGGCCGCGCGGCGCGTCGGCCCGCTTCCTGCGCCGCGCCCTGGGCCGGCCCGTGCGCCTGCGCGACCTCTATCGGCATGTGTTCGCGTTTGCCGCCATGCTGCTCGACCGCGTGTTCTTCCTGACCGGGCGGACCGAGGATTTCACCCTGTCGGTGCACGGGCTTGCGCATCTCGAAGCGGCGATCGCGGCGGGCCGGGGCGCGGTGCTGCTCGGCGGGCATCTCGGCAGCTTCGAGGCGCTGCGGGCCTTCGGGCGGCAATCGCCGGTGCCGGTGCGGATGCTGATGTACCGCGCCAATCGCGGCGCGTTCACGGCGGCGATCGAGCGGCTGGATCCCGGCTTCGCCAGGTCGGTGATCGAAATCGGCACGCCGGAGTCCATGCTGCGGGTCAGCGAGGCGATCGGTCGCGGAGAATTGGTCGGCATCCTCGCCGACCGGGCGCCGGAGCCGGGCGCGGGCGGCGCGCCGGCGGCCGCCGCGTCGCGCCGCGTCCGCACCCGCTTCCT
>JAGWSV010000216.1 GCA_028869315.1 Rhodospirillales bacterium | reverse complement strand
CGGCACGGGGCCGAGCGGCGTGACGCGCGGATGCAGCAGCTTGCCATTCTGCAGGTTGATCCACGGCCCGCGCAGCTCCGCCTCGTTCCAATGCGAGGCCACCACTGCGTCCGCGGGGGCATGGTAGCCGGGCACGCCGGTCCCCTCGACCCACAGCCCGGTCGCGTCGCGGGACGTGCGCATGAACTCGGCGGTGCCGTCGTCATCGGTGCGCGAGGCGGCGGCGATGCAGCGCCCGCCGCGCCAGATCTCGGAGCCGCGCAGCCGGTAGCGATACAGCACCAACGGACCGAAGCGCACCGCGATGTCCACGGCGATGTCGACCGCGAACCCGTCCGGCGCACGGCGGAACAGCAACGTGTGGGTGCCGATCACGCTGCCTTCGCGCATCAGGCGAAAGCGCAGCGCGCCCGAGTCCGGCACGCCACGCAGCCGAGGGCCCGGCGGGACGAAGACCGCCGCCGCCGCGCCCATAACCGCGCGCCGGGCCAGCATCAACGCGGCTCAAGCCGCCACAGACCCACATCGACGCGCCCGGCGCGGAACCCGGCCTCGCAATAGGCGAGGTAGTAGTCCCACAGCCGCCGAAATCGGGGCGGAAACCCCATCGCCGCGATCGCGGGCCAGGCGGCATGAAACCGCGCCCGCCAGGCCGCGAGCGTGCGGGCGTAGCTGTCGCCGAAGCTCTCGCGGCAGCTGATCGTCAGGCCATGGCGCTCGGCCAGCTTCGCGATCACGTCCGGGGAGGGCAGCATGCCGCCCGGAAAGATCGCGTGCTGGATGAAATCGGCGCCGCGGCGATAGCTCTCGAACCAGGCGTCGGCGATGGTGATCGCCTGCAACACCACGACGCCGCCCGGCGCCAGCCGGGCGCGCAGGGTCTCGAAATAGGTCGGCCAGTAGGATTCGCCCACCGCCTCTATCATCTCGACCGATACGATACGGTCGAAGCTGCCGGTGGCATCGCGGTAATCCTGCAATCGCAGATCGACCCGCGAATCGAGCCCTGCCGCGGTCAGCGTTGCGATGGCGTGCCCGAGTTGCGATGGCGAAAGGGTCAGCCCGGTCACCTGCGCACCGGCCGCAGCGAGCCGCGCGGCCAGCCCGCCCCAGCCGCAACCGATCTCCAGGAGCCTCTGGCCGGGGGCGAGATCGAGCAATTCCATCACCCGGTCCTGCTTTGCCGCCTGCGCGTCCGCCAGCCCGGCGACCGGATCGGTCCCCGGATTGCGGTAGAGTCCGGAGGAATAGCTCATCCCCGCATCCAGCCAATGCGCGTAGAAATCATTTCCGAGGTCGTAATGGGACATGATGTTGCGCCGGCTGCCCCGACGGGAATTGGCGCGCGCCAGATGGCGCAGCCGATGCCAGATCCGGACCGGCAGCGCACCGCCCTGGGCGCCGGGGATGCGGGTCATGTTGCGCGCGGCGAGTTCCAGCAGCGCGACCGGATCGGGACTGGACCAGTCGCCGTCCACATAGGCCTCGGCGAAGCCGATATCGCCCCCGCTCAGCAGCCGGCGCAGGGCACGCCAACGATGCAGGACCAGCACCGCCTCGGGTCCCGGCTCCGCCCCTGCGTGACGCGCGCGGGCGCCGCCGGGCAGCACCACGGTCAGGCTGCCGGCGCCGATCCGGCGCAGCACGCGCGCCAGCACGGCGCGCCCGGGATGCGGCACGAGCGGGGCGGCCGCGGTCATGGCGCGCCCACTCATCCGATCCTCCCGGGAGCGACGATGCTGATCGGCGCGGGCGGCGGCGCCGGGCGGGGACGCACGCGCATGCCCTTGCGCCAGAGCTTGAGCGCCTCCCAGTGGATTCCGCCCAGCACCTGGCCGGCCATCAACGGATGGCGCAGGAACCCGCGGAGCAACGCGGCGTCGGTCAGGGTCCGGCGCCGCGCGGACAGGCCGGCGGTCAAGAGCGTGCCGCGTTGGTCGCTGACCTCGATCGCCAGCCCGAGTTTCTCCCCCGGCTGGGTCAGGCGAAAGCGATAGCGCAGCGCCATGTCCATGAACGGGGACACGTAGAAGCGCTTGGCGCATTCCTGGCGGATGGTTCCCTCGGCCGCCCGGTCGAGCGGGATCAAATAGCTGTGGCGCTGGCCGAACGTGTTGTTGACCTCATACAGCACCGCGCGCAGCGCGCCGTCCTTGCCGTGGCAGAAGAAGACGCTGAGCGGGTTGAACACCGCGCCGAGCACCCGCGGCATCGCCAGCAGCAGGATCCGTCCGCCGTCGGGCGCCACGCCCGCCGCGGCCATCGCCGCCTCCACCTGCGCGCGCAGGCTGTCTCCGCCGCCCGCCAGGTGGTCGGCGGCGGAAAAACCGAACAGATTGAACCGATCGACCGAGAACAGCCGCAGCCGGCGCGCCAGCGCCGGAAGCTCATCGAGGTCCAGAAGCAGGGTCAGCATCCGGTAGCGCAGCCGATGCCGCACCGGGCGCAGCCGCGTATGCACCACCACGCCGGCATAGAGTGCCGAGCCGCTCATGCTGCCAACGCCGCGGTCGCGGCCTCCCAGATCGCGGTCTCCCGGGGTTCGGGCGATCGCGCGCCCGGCGGCAGCCGGTCCCGCTCGCCCGCCACCCGCCAGGGCCGGCGCACCCCGCCCAGGGCCTCGGCCACCGCCAGCCCCGCCTGGATCCCGTCCTCGTGGAATCCGGCGCCGAACCAGGCACCGCAGAACCAGGTGCGGCGCTGCCCCTGCAAGCCCCAGAGTTCGCGCTGGGCGCGCAGGGCGGCGGCATCGAACAGCGGATGGGCGAAGCGCGCGCGGTGCAACACGCTCGCCGGCGCCGGCTGGCGCACCGGATTGAGCGTGACGAACACCGGTCCCGCGCCGGGGATGTGCTGCAGCCGGTTCATCCAATAGGTAACGCAGAGCGCGTCGCGCGACGCGACACCGATATAGTTCCAGCTCGACCATACGCGCCGCCGGCGCGGCATCAGCGCGGGATCGCAGTGCATCACCACCTCATTGTCGGTGCTGCCGACCGCGCCGAGCAGGCTGTGTTCGGCCTCGGAGGGATCGGCGAGCAGCGCGCGCGCCTGGCCGGCATGGGTGGCGATGACCACGTGATCGTAGCGCGCCAGCTGCCCGTCCGCCGCGCGCAGCACGACCGCATCGGGCAGGCGGCGGATTTCGCGCACCGGACACGACAGGCGGATCGCCCCGGCGAAGGGCGCGGTCAGGCGGCGGACATAGGCGCGGCTGCCGCCGATCACGCTGCGCCATTGCGGGCGATCGCGCAGCAGCAACAGGCCGTGGTTGGCGCAGAAGCGGATGAACGCGGCGGCCGGGTAGTCGGCG
>JAGWSV010000006.1 GCA_028869315.1 Rhodospirillales bacterium | reverse complement strand
CGGCGAGCACGGCGGCGTCCGCGTGCAGCGGCAGCGCCTCGGCGCCCGCATCCGCCGCGCGGCCGCTCGCCAGCACCCGCAGCCCGGAGCCGGAGCGCGGGAACTCCCGGGTGCCCCAGCCGGGCGCGACGCCGGTGCGGTCGGGCCGGATCCAGATCTGGAACAGCCGGGTCGGCCCGGCCTCCCGGTTGTATTCGGCGTGCACGATGCCAGTGCCGGCGTGCATCACCTGCACGTCCCCGGCTTCGGTGCGGCCGACATTGCCCAGGCTGTCCTCGTGGGTGATGGCGCCTTCGCGGATATAGGTGACGATCTCCATCTCCCGGTGCGGGTGCGGGTCGAACCCGGCGCCGGGGGCGATCTCGTCGTCGTTCCAGACCAGCAGCCGGCCGAAGCCCGCGCGCGCGGGATCGCGGTAGTGGCCGAAGCTGAAATGGTGCCGTGCGTTCAGCCAGTCGTTACGGAACCGGCCGAGCCGGTCGAAGGGACGGACCTCGATCATGGGGAAACTCCTTGGCGATCCTTCGATGTCGAACGATTACCGACGCAAATGGGAGAGCCCGTATTCCTCGGCAAGAGGGTCCGGCGCCGGATCGTCGGCCTCGGGGGGCTGGTATGTGCCGGCCGCGGTGCGGCCCAGGGTGCGCAGCAGCGCGCCGAGGGTGTCCAGTTCTGCGTCCGACAGCCCGGCCATGGCGGCCGCGAGGGCGGCGGCGTGGCGGGGGAACAGCTCGGCGATCGCGTCGCGCCCCGCCGCGGTCAGGTCCACCTGCACGGCGCGGCGGTCGCCCGGCTTGCGGCCGCGGCAGACCAGGCCGCGGCGCTCCAGCTTGTCGATCACGTCCGTCATGTTGCCGGGGCTGCTGAGCAGCTTGCGGCCCAGGCTGACCTGGGTCAGCGGGCCTTTGTGCCAGAGCGCTTCCAGCACGCCGAGCTGCGTCGGCGTGAGGCCGGCGGCGGCGAGCAGCGGCTCCACCCGCGCGTCGATCGCCCGCGCCGCCCGCAGCAGCTTCACGTAAGCGCGCAGCGCCGGTGCCGGATCGGGCGCCGGCGCCGCTGCTGGTGCCCGCGCACCGCCCATCTGGCGGATGAGCGACACGTCACCGCGCGCCGTTCGGCTCAACGATTCATCATCACCGGCAGCGACGCGCGTTCCAGCACGTGGCGGGTGACGCCGCCCAGGATGAGCTGGCGCAGGCGCGAATGCGAGTAGGCGCCCATCGCCAGCAGGTCGCAGCCGAAATCCGTCGCCGCCGCCAGCAGGCCGGCGCCGACCACGCCGCCCACCGGTTCGAACGTCACGATGTCGGCGTCGATCTCGTGCAGCGCCAGATAGGCCGCCAGCTCGGGCGCGGCGGGGCCGCGGCGCTGGTAGCCTTCGGCGGACAGGATCCGCACCGCGTCGGCCCGCTGCAGCCAGGGCAGCACGGCGCTGACCGCCGAGGCCGATTCGGCGGTGCCGTTCCAGCCCACGCAGATGCGGCGGCCCACCGTCTTGGGCGGGGTCTGCGGCGACAGCAGGACCGGCCGGCCGGAATCGAACAGCACCGCGTGCAGCGCGTCGGACGAGGAGACGTCTTCCCCGGCCTCCGGATGCGGCACCACCGTCAGGTCGGCGAGCCGCCCCTGCTGCGCCACCAGGTCTTCCTCCCGCCCGACCACGGCGGCGAAGCTGGCGGTTGCGGTTTCGGTGCCGGGACGCGGCTCGCCCAGGGTCACCTCGTGCTCCGCCACGAAGCGGTCGAACATCGCGCGCACCGCGTGGGCGCGGTCGCTGCTTTCGCGCTCGGTCGCGGTCATCATCTCCTCGATCATCGCGCCCGACAGGCCTTCCCCGGCCAGCGGCGCGACGTCGCGGCTGTCCACCCGCACGTGCAGGGCAAGGACATGCGCGCGCCACCACCGCGCGATCAACAGGGCGGTGCTGAGCGCCGCCTCCCCGGCAGCGGTTCCGGTGAGCGGCAGGAGCAGCTTGCGAACGGCCATGGCTATCTCCTCAATGCGGGTCTGCCGTGCGTTTCTAGCACAGTTCGGCGACGCGCGGATACCGGTCTCCCCGGGGCGCGCGTGCGCCGCCGGCATGCGGGCAAACCCTGGGCACGGGGGCGGATCCACACCAGCCGGTGACGGCACCGCATGTCGATCGGGACCTCGGGCCTGCCCGCCGGGTGGCCCGGCAGCTTTGCGTTCGCCGGTCCGGATCAGGTGGGGGTCTTGGCGCCGGGGACAATCCCGGCGCCAAGGCGTGCGGGGCCGGAAGGCAGGATGCGGCCCGGCGCGGCCGCCGGCGAAGCGGGCGACCACGCCGGGATATCGGATACGGAAGGTCGGATCGGGCGCGGGCGCCCGACCCTCAGGGCCCGTTCGACAACTATCGAATCGGTCAGCGATGTCGAACGGGCCCTAAGGTTTTGTTTTGATCGGCATCTTTGTCGGCGTGCTGACGCACTTATTTGCCGACGATGCCTCAGACCCGGTGCACCCCCCACGGCACGGCGGTCGGCGCGCGGACATGGCCGGCGAGCGAGGTGCGGTAGCCGGTATGGATATAGAACAGTCCCAGCGGCACCGTCGGCACGTCGTGGAAGGCGAGCTCCTGCATCTTCGTCACGATCGCCTTCTGTTTCGCCGCGGTCGGCGCGGTCAGCCACGCCGCGTTGAGCGCTTCCATCTTCGCGCTCTTGTACCAGCCGAACCAGCCGTTGGCGCCCTGGCCGCGGATGATCGGGTTGATCGCCGGGTTCATGATGCCGTCGCCGGTCCACCAGGTGTGGAAGATGTTCCACCCGCCCTTGTCGGGCGCCGTCTTGATCTCCCTGCGCTTCACCACCGAGCCCCAGTCGGTCTCCACCAGGTCGACGTTGAGGCCGAGCTTCTTGAGGTTGGCGTAGGTGATTTCGCCGAACGGCTGGATGGTCGGGAAGTCGGTCGGGTTGATGAGGACGATCTTCTCGCCCTTGTAGCCGGCTTCCTTCACCAGCTTGTGCGCGAGCGGCCAGTTCGGTTTCGCCATCGGGTCAGGCGCGAGCGGGTTGCCGTACGGCGTGCCGCAGGGGAACAGCGAATGGCAGGCGCGGAAGGCGGAGGCGTCGTTGCCGGTGACGGCGCGCATGTATTCCTGCTGATCGACGGTGTGCATCACCGCCTCGCGCATCTTCGGGTTGTTGAACGGCGCCCAAAGCTCGTTGAACCGGATCACGCCCAGGTAGCCGGCGGGATCGGCGATGCCGATATGCACGCCCTTCTGCTGCTTCAGCAGCGGAATGAGGTCGGCCAGCACCAGTTCCCACCAGTCGATCTCGCCCGATTGCAGCGCGGCCGAGGCGGTGGCGGGGTCGGGGATGATGTGCCACTCCACCCGCTCGAAATGCGCGACCTTGCCGCCGGAATACCAGCTTGGCGCTTCCTGGCGCGGCGCGTATTTGTCGAACTTCCTGTAGACCACCCGGCTGCCCGACACGTACTCCTTGGCCTCGAACATGTACGGGCCCGAGCCCACCATCTCGGTGATCTGGACCGAGGGGCTCGTCTTCGCCAGCCGCTCCGGCATGATGAACGGCGAGGAGGAGGCGGGCTTCGCCAGCGCATCGATCAGCAGCGGGAACGGATGCTTGAGGCGGACCCGGATCGTCTGGTCGTTCTTGGCTTCCCACGCGTCGACCGCGGCGGCGACGGTGACGCCGAACGTGTCGCGTGCCGCCCAGCGTTCCAGGCTGGCGACGCAATCGGCGGCGCGCACCGGGGTTCCGTCATGGAAGAACAGCCCGTCGCGCAGCGTGATCTCGTAGGTCTTGCCGTCGGAGGAGACGGTGTGGCCGGCCGCCATCTGCGGATGCGGGCGGAACTGGCCGTCCACCCCGTACAGCGTGTCGAACACGTAGTACGCGTGCTCCGCCGTCACCGCGGCGGTGGTCCAGATCGGATCCAGCGAGGTGAGGTTGGCCTGGGGAACGAACTTCAATACCTGCTTCGATGGGCCCTGCGCGAGGGCGGGGGTGGAGAGCGCCGCCGCCGGCAGGCTTGCTGCCGCCGCCGCTGCGCCGAGGAAACTCCGTCGCTGCATCCGCATGGTCGTGAAACCCTCCTGAGGTGTGCTGGCCGTGGACTGGCGGTCCCCTGGCGATGGTCCCCGGGCTGATGGCCCGGGAACGGCACGACGGCGTTGCGGGGCTGGGTCCTGTCCGCGCGCCCGGTCGCCGTTCATCCCAGGGCAGTCTGTCTGTTTAGTACCAAGGAGGCAACCATGGGCGCAGCCATCGAGGCGCGCGGGGCGCGGAATCGTGGCACCCGGCGCCGGGCCCGCGCCCCTCGCCGGCCGGCATCGCGGGCCGGCGCGCGCAAACCGATCGATCGGGCGGAGGAAAAAAGAAAGGCGGCGCCCGCGAGAGCGCCGCCAAGTTCAGGGAGGAAACGCAAGCTTCCGGCGCACGATCATCGCCGATGGGCGGACAAGACCATGGCGGGCGGGGCGGGGCATTGATCTGGATCAAGCAACCCGCGGCCGGTCCGGATTTTTCGTCGGCCGAACGGCCTATGAGGTTTCCGTGGCCGCTTTGTCGCCGCCGCCGTCCGCGGTGAACCCCATGGCGGCGCCGTTCATGCAATAGCGCAGCCCGGTCGGCGCCGGGCCGTCGGGGAACACGTGGCCGAGATGGCCGCCGCAGCCGGCGCAATGCACCTCGGTACGGGTCATGAAGAAGCTGCGGTCTTCCTGGGTCCCCACGGCCTCCGGCAGCGGCGCCGTGAAGCTTGGCCAGCCGGTCCCGCTCTCGAACTTGGTTGCGGCGTCGAACAGCGCGCGGCCGCAGCCGGCGCAGACGAACGTGCCGGCGCGCTTTTCCGCGTTCAACTTGCTGGTGCCGGCCCGCTCGGTGCCGTGTTCGCGCAGCACCTTATACTGGGCGGGGCTCAGCCGCGCCCGCCACTCGGCCTCCGTCCGGCTGACCGGGAACTGCTCCGCCGTCTCGCCGGACTTGCCGCCGAACAACGCCATGCGTCCTCTCCCCCTCGCCGCGGGCGCCCACGCGCCCCTATAACCAGGGCCGGATATGGCGACGACATGTCAGCTTGCGGAGGGGTGCGGATGAGCAGGTTCGGGGATGCGGTGCAGCCGGCGCAGCCGGAGGACGCGGACGCGGCGGCACTGGTCGGGCGGGTCTGGCGGCCGGAGCTGGCCGGTCCCTCGGTCGTCGCGCTGCGCGACGGCGCCCTGGTCGACATCACCGCCGCCTTCCCCACCGTGCGGGATCTGTGCGAGGCGCCCGATCCGGCCGCAGCGCTGCGCGCCGCGCCGGGCGAGGCGCTCGGCCCGCTCGCCCCGGTGCTCGCCAACACGCCGCCCGACACGCGCGATCCGGCGCGGCCCTGGCTGCTGGCGCCGATCGACCTGCAGGCGATCAAGGCCGCCGGCGTCACCTTCGTCGTCTCCATGATCGAGCGGGTGATCGAGGAACGGGCGCGCGGCGACCTCGCCGCCGCCGCGGAGATCCGGGCCGAGGTGAACCGGCTGGTCGGCGACGACCTCGCCCGGCTGCGGCCCGGCTCGGAGGCGGCGGCGCGGCTGAAGCAGGTCCTGATCGCGCAGGGGGCGTGGAGCCAGTACCTGGAAGTGGGCATCGGCCCCGACGCCGAAATCTTCACCAAGGCGCAGCCGATGGCGGCGGTCGGGACCGGGATGGATGCCGGGCTGCATCCCGCCTCGGCGTGGAACAATCCGGAGCCCGAAGTGGTGCTGGCGGTCGCCTCCACCGGAAGGATCGTCGGCGCCAGCCTCGGCAACGACGTCAATCTGCGCGACGTGGAAGGGCGCTCCGCGCTGCTGCTGGGCAAGGCGAAGGACAACAACGCCTCCTGCGCGATCGGTCCGTTCCTGCGGCTGTTCGACGCCGGCTTCGGGCTCGACGCGATCCGGCGCATCACCGTCTCGCTGACGGTGGCGGGCGAGGACGGGTTCCTCCTGGAAGGCACGTCCTCGATCGCGCGGATCAGCCGCGATCCGGCCGATCTCGTCGCGCAGATGCTGAACGCGCATCATCCCTATCCGGACGGGGCCGTACTGTTCCTCGGCACCATGTTCGCGCCCACCAAGGATCGCGGCGCCCCCGGCCAGGGCTTCACCCACAAGACCGGCGATATCGTCACCATCGCCGCACCGGGGCTCGGGCGGCTGGTGAACCGGATGGCGCCCACCGATGCCTGCGCGCCGTGGCGCTTCGGCGCCGGCGCGCTGATGCGGAACCTGGCCGCGCGCGGCCTGCTGGGCGGCTGACCCGCGCGCTTTCGGACCCCGGGGGAAGCCGCGCCGTCAGCAGGTCAGCGGCGCCGCTTCGTGGAGGGCGGCGCCCAGCAGCGCCATCACGCCGTCGCGGTCAACCGCCGCGCCGAAGTGCAGTCCCTGGGCTTCGATGTAGCCTTCCGCGCGGAGCAGGTCGCTCTGGATCGGGGTTTCCACGCCTTCGGCGACGGTCGCGATGCCGAGGCTGCGGCCCAGCCCCGCCACCGCGCGCACGATCGCCCGCGCATCCGCGTCCTCCGCCACGTCGCGCACGAATGTGCGATCCAGCTTTATCTTGTCGAACGGGAATTGCCGCAGGGAGCGCAGCGACGCGTAGCCGGTGCCGAAATCGTCGAGCGCGATCCGCACCCCGGTCGCCTGCAGGGCGTGCAACTCGGCCAGCAGCGCCGCGTTGTCGCCGAGCAGGGCGGATTCGGTGACCTCCAGCGCAAGCCTGGCGGCCGGCAGCCCGGCGGCACGCAGCGCGGCGGCGACGATGCGGGGAAGCGTGCCGTCGCGCAGTTGCACCGGCGAGAGATTGACCGCCACCGGCACCGGCTCCGGCCATCGCGCGGCGTCGGCGCAGGCCTGGCTCATGACCCAGGTGCCGATCGGCACCATCAGGCCGGTTTCCTCGGCGAGCCCGATGAAGGCGCCCGGCCCCAGCAGGCCGCGCCGCGGGTGGCGCCAGCGCAGCAGCGCCTCGAATCCCGTGAACCGCTCATCCGCCAGGCGGACGGTCGGCATGTAGTGCAGCACGAACTCGCCACGGGCCAGCGCCTGGCGCAGTTCGATGACCAGGCGTTCCCGCGCCGCCCGTTCGGCCTCCATCGCCGGTTCGAAGAAGCGCCAGCGGCTGCGCCCGTCGGTCTTGGCGCGGCGGAGCGCGGCGTTCGCCTTGCGCAGCAGGCTCGGGTAGTCGCTGCCGTCCGCCGGCGCGATCGCGATGCCGAGGCTCGCGGAGACCGACACCGTCTGTCCCGCCAGGGTGAACGGCGTGGCGACCGTGCTGAGCAGGCGGGTGGCAAGCCGGCCCGCGTCGTCGGTCCGGTCGATTCCGGCCTGCAGCACGGCGAAGGTGTCCCCGTCGAGCCGCGCAAGCGTATCCGCCGGACGGATGCAGGTCACGACCCGCTCCGCGATCTCCCGGAGCAGCCGATCGCCGGCATCGTGGCCGAAGGTGTCGTTGGCTTTCCTGAACAGGTCGAGATCGAAGCAGAGCATCGCGACCAGCCCGCCGCGCGATGCCGCGGCGAGCGCCTGCTCGGTCCGCTCCTGCAGCAAGGCGCGGTTGGCGAGGCCGGTCAGCGGGTCGTGGCGGGCGAGGAAGGCGACCTGCTGCTCGGCGGCGATCCGTTCGGAGATGTCGCGCACGACGGAGACGACGTCGCCGGGCCGGCCCGGCGCTTCCGGCGGCTGGGCCGCCCAGCTCGCCTCGACCCAGATGGTGCCGCGGGCCGGGTGACGCAGGCGGCAGCGCAAGGTTGCCTGCCCGTTATCCCTGACGCAGGCCGCGAACACGTCCGCCGTCCGCTGCCGGTCGTCGGGGTGGACGATATCCAGGAAATCGAGGCCGCGAAGCTCGTCCGGGGTGTACCCGAGCACCGCTTTCGCGGCCGGGGAAATATAGGCCCGGGTGCGATCGGGCCGCACCCGGGCGATCACGTCCCCGGCGTGCTCGGCGAGCAGGTGGTATCGTTCTTCGGTGCGCTTCGTTTCGGCCACGGCGGCCTGCCAGCGGGTCACGTCGCGCAGGACACACACGCTCCCGCCCGCGTCTCCGGGCGCGAGGGTGAGTTCGATCGGCATGAAATGTCCGTCCGCATGGCGCAGCCGGAACAGGCGGTCGGCGTGGCCGCAGCGGCGCGGCGCGGCGGCCAGCAACGCCGTCAGCGCGGGCGCGTCCTCCGGATGGCACAGCGCGGCGAGGGGCTGATGCAGCAGCGTGCGCGATGGATAGCCGAGCATCGTCGCGGTTGCCGGCGGCGCATAGGTGATCCGCCCGTGCGCATCGAGGCGCGCGATGATGTCGCGGCTGTTCCGCTCATGCAGGGCGGCGATCCGTTTCACACGCATAACAGAACGAACGAGGAAGGCGAGCAGCAGCCCCAGCGATGCGATGCCGATCAATGCCGCGGTGCCGATCGACGCGCCGAGCGCCGGCGCCGCGGCCGGGCCGACCAGGCCTGGCACGGCCGCGGCCATGGCGACATGCCGCCGAGGGTGCCATGGGCGCCGGCGCCAAGCCGGGTAGGGAGCGAGTTGCATGCAGGCCAGCCGGGATGGGATGGTCCGTGCTTGAGCGCGGCGCAGTTACAGAACAGTTAAGACTGGTTTCAGATGCCGGCTTCGTCGCGGTTCGGCGCAGCACGCTTTCGGTCTGCCGCGCGATCAGCGCGAAGTCGATCTCCGCCCCGAGTCCCGGCCCGGTCGGAGCGTGCAGCAGCCCGTCCCCGTCGATCTCCAGCTCCCGCGCCATGCCGTATTTATGCGCGGCGTGCGGCAGCAGCACTTCGAACATCGTCGTGTTCTTCAGGCTCATGCAGAGATGCAGGTTGCCGAGGTTGTTGAGCGAATTGCCGCTGTGGTGGATCTCGTAGTTCACGCCGAACGCCTCGGCCAGGTGCGCGGTCTTCAGCATGGCGGTGAGGCCGCCCTTGTTCGGGATGTCGCCGCGCAGATAGTCGGTGGCGCGCTCGGTCAGCCAGATCGGATACGAATCGAGCCCGCCGGCGGGATATTCGGTGGCGAGGATCGGAATATCGAGCTTCTGGCGCAGCTTGACGTAGTTGTAGATGTCCTCGTCGGCCAGCGGGTCCTCGTACCAGACGAACCCCATCGCCTCGATCGCGCGCCCGACCCGCAGCGCGTCCGGGTAGCCGTAGGACCAGGTGGAATCGAGCATCAGCCGGATGTCGTCGCCCACCGCCTTGCGCACCGCTTCGCAGACCTTGATGTCGGCGTCCGGATCGCGCGGCGGATGGATCTTGTAGCCGCGCCAGCCCAGCGCCTTGAATTCCTGCGCCTGGTCCACGTAGGCGGCGATGTCGGGCAGCACCTGGGAGCTGGCATAGGCGGCGATCGAGCTGCGGAACGTACCCATCAGCGCGTGCACCGGCAGCGAGGCGATCTTGCCGGCCAGGTCCCACAGCGCGAGATCGACCGCGCCGATCACGCGGTAGCTGACGTTACGGGACTGCAAGCGCATCGCCTGGTGCAGCCGCTCGCGCTCCAGCGGATCCTGCCCCATCAGCAGCGGCTTGAGCGAGCGGATGAGCTGCGCCGCGTCCATCGCCGCCGGGTTGGTGGCGGTGCCCAGGAACGCGTGTCCTTCCAGCCCCTGGTCGGTCTGGATCCGCAGCAGGCCCAGGTTGCTCGCGCCGCCCGCGGTCTGCGACCCGCTGGTGTAGCGGGTCGCCGGGATGCCGGGCCAGGTGAAGATCGTGAGGGAGACCTCGTCGATCTTCATGGCGTTCACACCGTCTTGTGGGTGCCGTCGCAGCGCGGCGCGTTGGCGCTGCGCTTGCAGCCGCAGAAACTCACGCTGCCGGCGGCGTCGGGCTTGAACTCGATGGGCGAGAAGCCGGTGCCCTTGTGGGACCCGTCGCAGAACGGCTGCTTGGCGGACTTGCCGCAGGCGCACCACCAGTAGGATTTCCCGGCCTCCACCTCGATCCGGTACGGCTCTTTCTGCGCGATCAGCGGCAGGGTCTCGGACATGCTTCGGTTTCTCCCCTCGGGTTGCCGCGGCGCGGCCGGCGGCACCGGCCGGCGCGCCGGTCGGGCAGGAGACTAGAGGCTGGTGCGCGGCGCGCAAGGACAGGGCGCCGCCGCGGGCCTATCCGGCCCCCTCCGCCCATGCGATCCCGCTGACCGCGGCGGTGATCGTGGTGCCGGCTTCCCCGCGCAGCAGGGCAGGAAGATCGGCCAGCGCGCCGATCACGGCCCGCTTGCCGGTCGCGGTGGCGAAGCGGCAGGCCGCTTCGACCTTCGGTCCCATCGACCCGGCGGGGAAGCCGTAGGCGGCGATCGCGGCGGGGCCGGCGCGGCGCATGGCCCGTGCCTGCGGCGTGCCCCAGTCGGCGAACACCGCGGCGGCATCCGTCGCCATGATGAACAGGTCGGCGTGCAGCTCGCGCGCCAGCAATTCGGAGCAGAAATCCTTGTCCACCACCGCCTCGATGCCGCGCAGGCGGCGCCCGGGATCGTAGACGGTCGGGATGCCGCCGCCGCCGGCGGCGATCACCACCGTGCCTCGCTCCAGCAGCCAGCGGATCGGCCGCAGCTCGAAGATCCGTTTCGGTGCCGGTGAGGCGACCACCCGGCGCCATTTGTCTCCGTCCTGCTTCAGCACCCAGCCATGCGCCGCCCGCAGGCGCGCGACCTCCCCGGCGGGATAGATCGGTCCGATGAACTTGCTCGGGTCTTTGAACGCGGGATCGGCCGGATCGACCTCCACCATCGTCAGTACGGTGGCGAAGGGCACCTCGAACGGCAGCAGGTTGCCCAGCTCCTGCTCGATCATGTACCCGATCATGCCCTCCGTTTCGGCGCCCAGCACGTCGAGCGGATAGAGCTCGTCGGGCTTGTAGGCCGAGCCCTGCAACGCCAGCAGGCCGACCTGCGGCCCGTTTCCGTGGGTGATCACCAGTTCGTTGCCGGGCTGGATCGCGGCCAGCGCGGCGGCGGCGACGCGCACGTTGGCGCGTTGGGCCTCCGCCGTCATCGGCTCGCCGCGCCGCAGCAGCGCGTTGCCGCCCAGGGCCACAAGGATGCGCATCGGCTCAGTCCCCCAGGGTCGCCACCATCAGCGCCTTGATCGTGTGCATCCGGTTCTCCGCCTGCTCGAACACGATGGCGGCCTCGGATTCGAACACCTCCTCGGTCACTTCCAGCTCCGACAGGCCGAAATGCTCCTTGATCTCGCGGCCCACCGTCGTTTCCGTGTTATGAAAGGCCGGCAGGCAGTGCATGAAGCGCACCATCGGGTTCCCGCTGGCGGCCATGAGCGCCGCATTCACCTGGTACGGACGCAGGAGATCGATGCGGGATTTCCAGATCTCCTTCGCCTCGCCCATCGACACCCATACGTCGGTGTTGATGAAGTCGACATGCTTCACTGCGGTCGCTGGATCGTCCGTCAGGGTCAGCCGGCCGCCATAGGCCGCCTCCACCTCGCGCGCGCGGCGCACATGCGCTTCGTCCGGCCAGAGCTGCCTCGGCCCGCAGATGCGCACGTCCATTCCCACGAGCAGCCCGGCGACCATGAGGCTGTGGCCCATGTTGGAGCGGCAGTCGCCGACATAGGCGTAGGTGATGTCGTGCAGCGGCTTGTCGCTGTACTCGCGCATTGTCAGGATGTCGGCCAGCATCTGGGTGGGATGGTCGTCGTCGGTAAGGCCGTTGTAAACCGGGACGTTCGAGTATTTCTGGATCGACTCGACCACCTCCTGGCTGTAGCCGCGGAATTCGATGGCGTCGTACATCCGCCCAAGCACGCGGGCGGTATCCTTCACGCTTTCCTTGTGGCCGATCTGCGAAGAACCGGGATCGAGGAAGGTGATGCGCGCGCCCTGGTCGAACGCCGCCACCTCGAACGCGCAACGGGTGCGGGTGCTGGTCTTCTCGAAGATCAGCGCAATGTTCTTGCCGCACAGGTGCTGCTGCTCGGTCTTGGCGTATTTCGCCCGCTTGAGGTCGCGGGCGAGGTCGAGCAGGTAGCGGAATTCCCGCTGCGTCAGGTCCGCGGTCTTCAGCAGGGATCGGTTGCGCATGTTGAAGCTCATGGCGGTTCTCCGTTCGTGCGGCGATGTTGCAGGATCAGTACGCCGGCTCGCGCCAGATCGGGCAGGTCATGCAATGGCCGCCGCCGCGTCCGCGTCCGAGTTCGGACCCGCGCACGGTGATGACTTCCACGCCGGCCTTGCGCAGTAGGGTGTTGGTGTAGGTGTTGCGATCGTAGCCGATCACCACGCCGGGCTCGATCGCAACCACGTTGTTGCCGTCGTCCCATTGCTCCCGCTCGGCTTCCCAGGCATCGCCGCCCGTGGCGATGGCGCGCAGGCTGGAGAGGCCGAGCGCTGCCTGCACCACCTCCAGGAAGGGCTTCGCGTGCAGGTGGAGGTCGAAGTCACGTTCGTCGCCGGTCGGATAGGCGCTGTAGCAGCGGATCTGGTCCGCTACCTCGCGGAACACGGTGCAGATGTCGCGGTCGCACAGGCTGAACACGGTATCGAGGTGCATCGCGGCGCGGCTTTTCGGCATCACGCAGCAGATCACCCGGTTGGCCGCCTTGGCGCGGAACAGGGCGCCGATCACCTGCGAGACCGCCTGGCGGCTCGTGCGCTCGCCCATGCCGATCAGCACGACTCCCTTGCCCACGGCCATGACGTCGCCGCCTTCCATGCTGGCGGGCATGAAGCACTCGTCCGAATCGCCCCACCAGAAGGCGAAGTCGCCGCCCTTGAAATCAGGGTGGAGTTTGTAGACCGCACGTTGCAGCAGCGTTTCCGGCTGACGCGCGGGCCAGTACATCGGGTTGCAGGTGACCCCGCCATAGATCCAGCAGGACGGGTCGCGCTGGAACAGGGTGTTCGGGATGGGCGGGATCAGGAACGAGGTGCCGCCCAGGGCTTCCACCAGCATATTGGAGCCCTCGCTGCGCGGCAGGTCGGACAGCGTGATGCCGCCGATCAGGAACTCGGCCAGTTGCGCCGCCGGCATCTCCGCGAGCCAGGGGCGGATCGCCTTGGCGGCGGCGGCGCCGACGCTGTTCGGCGTGATGCGCCGGTCCAGCACCCAGGCGCGGGCGGCGGCGTCGTGCAGCGTTTCGGCCAGCAGGTCGTGGAACTCCAGAACCTCCACTCCGCGCTCGCGCATTTTCAGCACGAAGTCGTAGTGGTCCTTCTGCGCCTCATGCACCCAGATCACGTCGTCGAACAGCAGGTCGTGGCAGTTGCCGGGGGTGAGGCGAGCATGCGCCAAGCCGGGGCGGCAGACCATCACCGTGCGCAGTTTGCCGACTTCCGAGTGAACGCCGAATGTGCGGGTCATGTCGCCTCCGTGTGTCGTCGCCAGGCAGGAACGGGATCGGGAGAGCGGGGCGCGCGCGTCATTGCCCGGTACCCGCGCCCAGCAGCTGGTACAAGGCGAGGAGGGCGACCGCGGTCAGGATGAGTGCTATGACCCCTTCGGTCCGGGTGAACGGCTTGCCGCCGTGCTCGTGCCGGGCGCGCAGATAGACAATGGTTCCTGGAGCGAAAAGAACCGCCGCCAGCATCAGGAAATGCAGACCCGCGGCGTAGCAGAGCCAGAGCCCGTAGACCGTGGCGATCCCGCCCACCAGCGCGCCGCGCCGCCGCGCCGCCGGATCGCCCGCATAGGTCTCGCCGCTCCAGGCCAGCTTCAGCGCATAGGCCCCCGACAGCACGTAGGGCGGCAGGATCATGACGGAAGCGACTTCATACAGCGTGCGGTAGGTGGAGGCGGAAACGAGGGTGACGAGGAGAAAGAGCTGGATCAGCCCGTTGGTGACCCAGAGCGATCCGACCGGCGAGCCGGCGGCGCTTTCGCGCGCGAACAGCAGCGGAAAGCAGCCGTCCTTCGCCGCCACCGTCGGGATTTCCGCGCAAAGCAGGGTCCATGACAGGAACGCGCCGCCGACGCTGACGATCAGGCCGAGACTGATCAGCGCCGCGCCCCAGGTACCGACGAGCGAATCGAGAACGCCCGCCATCGAAGGCACTGGCAGGCCAGCCAGTTGCTTTTGCGTCAGGATACCGGTCGAGAGCAACGAGACCAGCACGTAGATCGTGATGGCGCCGAGGAATCCGATCACCGTCGCGGTGCCGACATCGGAGCGCTTGGCGGCGCGCGCGCTGTAGACCGAGGCGCCCTCGATGCCGATGAACACCCAGAGGGTGACCAGCATGGTCGATCTAACCTGGCCCATCAGGCCGCCTAGGGGCGCGGCGCCATGGGCGCCGGTGCCCCAGAAGTCGAAGGTGAACTTGTCGTAGTTGAACGCGAAGATGGCCAGCAGTACGAACACGAACAGCGGCGTGACCTTGGCGCAGGTCGTCACGACGTTGACGAACGCCGCTTGCTTCACGCCTTTCAGGACGAGGAAGTGGATCGCCCACAGCGCCAGGGAGGCGCCGATGACGGCCTGAATATTGTTGCCGCTACCGAACACCGGGACGAAGAACGACAGCGCGCTGAAGATCGCCACCGCGTACGACACGTTGCCGAGCCATGCGCTGATCCAGTAGCCCCAGGCGGACTGGAAGCCGACATAGTCGCCGAACCCCGCCCTGGCGTAGGCGAATGGACCGCTGTTCAACGCCGGCTTGCGGACCGCGAGGCCCTGGTAGACGAAGACCAGGGTCAGCATGCCGGCGCCGGTGATGCACCAACCGATGATGACGGCGGCGGGCGACGCATGGGCGGACATGTCGCTCGGCAGGTTGAATACGCCGCCGCCGATCATCGAGCCGATGACCAGGGCCGTCAGCGGCAGCAGGCTCAGTTTCGTCTCGCCCGGCTGCGCCGGAGCGGTGGCTGCGGTTTCAGGCGCGACCTGCGTATCCACGTGTCACCTGCCTTTCTCGCCGCGACTGAGCCGCCCGGGTGGTAACAGCCGTACGCTTCGCTCCGGCATCGCATCGTCAGCAGAAATCGGTCGTCGAACGCCGGAAACCAGTATGCGCTGCGGGGGAGTTAGCTGTTGATCTATATCAAACAACCAGTGCGAAGCGGACCTTGTGCCGCCAGGTTGGCCCCGCGTTTCGCCGGTATCGCGCCGGCGCGTTCGGCGCGCGGCGGCCGGTGGCGCAATCCGGCCCGGCAGCCACGCCCGCCGCGCGCTATCGCACCGCGTCCGGCGCGATCCATCCCTCGCGCGCCGCGAACGCGCCGATCTGCCGGGCCAGGTCCTGCGCGAGGCGTTGGGCAAGCGCCGTGCCCGGCGTCTGGCGCATCTCGGCCCCGGCATGCGCCGCTCCGCTGGCCGCGACGGAGGTTGCCACATGTCCGGCGACGGCGCCGATGCCCATCGTGCCGGCCGCGCCCGGCATCCGACCGCTGCCGGCGGTACCGGTGAAGCTGCGCAGCAGCCAGGGGTGCCGGGGGTCGGCGGTGTCATAAAGCTGGACGTCGGCATGCAGGCGGCTTTCGCCGGCGCCGAGCCCGACGACGGTGCGCCGGGTCCGATTGCCCTCGTCCAGCGCGACGATCTGGCCCTGCACCAATACGCTGCCGTGCGGCGGCACCGCCTGCACCGGCAGCCGCTCCACCGGCAGGCCGTAGCCGGCGAGGGTGGCGGCCAGCCAGGAGGTCAGCGTCTCCCGCGTGGCACGCGCCGCGGCGGCCTGGGCCGCGGCCGGCTGCTCGCCTTTGGCCTCCCGCTCCAGGCGCGCGCCGATGCCGGAATCGAGTTGAACGTGGTCCGGCGGCAGGGTGAAATCGGTGACGACAACGAAGGTCGGAGGCGGCAGCCGGCCGACACGCGGGCTTTGCGTGGTCGTGACCTGGCTTCGCGCGCATCCGCTCAGGGCAAGCGCTGTCAGAAGGGTGCGGCGTTTCATGTCTCGTTCTCCGGCGGCATCTCGGGTTCGGCGGCTGCGGTGGCGTCCGTGCGTGGGCGGCTTCGCCCGCGCAGCCGTTCTTCGGCCCGCTGCAGCACGACGAAGAAGGACGGGACGAACAGAACGGTGAGGCATGTCGAGGCAAGCATACCGCTGACCACGGCGAGGCCGAGCGAGATCCGCGCCGCCGCGCCGGCGCCGGTGGAGAGCACCAGCGGCACGGTGCCGAGGATGAAAGCGAAGGACGTCATCAGGATCGGCCGGAACCGCATTTCCGCCGCCGCCACTGCCGCGCCCGTGATCTCCGCACCCTCCGCGCGGCGCGCGCGGGCGACTTCCACGATCAGGATCGCGTTCTTCGCCGACAGCGCGATCAGCAGCACGATGCCGATCTGGGTATAGAGGTTGTTGGGCAGGCCGAGCGCGCTCAGCACGCTGGCCGGCCCGAGCAAGGCCAACGGCACCGCGAGCAGCACCGACAGCGGCGCGATCCAGCTTTCGTACTGGCCGGCGAGGCAGAGATAGACCAGCGCCAGGGCCAGAACGAAAACGAAGTAGATCTGCCCGCCCACCTGTTTTTCCTGATACGACATCGCCGTCCAGTCGTAGCCGCTGCCGCGGGGCAGCACCTTGGCGGCGATCTGCTCCATCAGGTCGATCGCCTGGCCGGAGCTGAAGCCGGCGGCCGGCAGCCCCACCACCATGGCCGCCGGATAGAGGTCATAGAGCGAGACCAGCGCCGGCCCGACCACCGGGTGGATCGTCGCCAGCGCGCCCAGCGGCACCATGTTCCCGGTGCTGCTGCGCACATAGAGCGATTCGAGGGCCGACGGAGTCAGCCGGTAGCGCGACTCTGCCTGTACGTAGACCTGGAAGGTGCGTCCGAAACTGTTGAACTGGTTGACATAGCTCGATCCGACATAGCCGGTCAGCACGTTGAACACGTCGCCGACCGAAACATGCATCTTTTCCGCCTGGGTGCGGTCGACATCGACCCGGATCTGCGGCACGTCGGCGCGGTAGGACGTGAAGACGTGCTGCAGCCCGGTCTGGGTCGCGGCGTCGGCGACGATCGTCTGCGTGACGTGCTGCAGTTTCTGCCAGTCGAAATTGCCGTCCCGCAGCTCCACTTCCATGGTGAAGCCGTTGGAATTGCCGATGCCCTGGATCGGCGGCGGCACCAGTACCAGCCCGGTGCCGTCGGGCAAGCTGTTCACCTCCGCTTGCAGGCGCTCGTAGATCGCCCGCAGCCCTTGGTTCCCGGCCCGGCCGCGTTCGCTCCAGTCCTTCAGGATGACATAGGCCGTGCCGGCGCTGGAGAGCGAGGCGTTGCCGTCGAGCGGCGACATGCCGGAGATCTCCACCACGTGGTCGACGCCGGGGATCGCTTGGGCGATCTGCCCGACCTTGCCGAGGGCCGCCTCCGTCCGCTCCAGAGAGGCGCCGTCCGGCAATTGCAGCGTCACGACGAGATAGCCCTGGTCTTCGGTCGGGATGAACGCGGTCGGCAGCCGCGCGATGCCCCAGACCCCGATCCCGACCAGAACCAGGGCGCCGATCGCCATCAGCCCCGCGTGGCTGGTCATGGACCCGATCAGCCGGGCGTAGCCGCGTTCCAGCGGCGCGTAGGCGCGGTTGAAGCCGCGGAACAGGATGTTGCGCTGGTCGGGCGGGCGCGGCGGGCGCAGCCACAGGGCGCATTGCGTCGGCTTCAGGGTGGCCGCGTTGACCGCACTGATCAGCGCCGTGGCCGCGATCACCAGCGCGAACTGCGCGTACATCTGCCCGGTCAGCCCGGGCAGGAAAGCGGCGGGCACGAACACCGACATCAGCACGAGGGTGATGCCGATGATCGGGCCGAACAGCTCGCTCATCGCCCGCACCGCCGCATCGTGCGGCGTCAGGCCGCGTTCCACGTAGTGCGCCGCGCCTTCCACCACCACGATGGCGTCGTCGACGACGATGCCGATGGCCAGGATCAGCGCGAACAGGGTGGAAAGATTCACGGTGAACCCGAGCGCCGCCATCACCGCGAAGGCGCCGATGATGGTCACCGGCACCGTGGTGGCCGGCACCAGGGTGGCGCGCCAATCCTGCAGGAAGACCAGGATCACCACCAGCACCAGGATCGCGGCTTCGAACAGGGTCCGGTAGACTTCGTCGATCGAGGCGCTGACGAATCGGGTGGTATCGAACGGAATCGCGTAGGCGATGCCGGGGGGGAAGCGGCCCGACATCTCCTGCATCCTGGTCCGCACAAGCTGCGCCACCTGCAGCGCGTTCGCGGTGGGGGTCAGGAAGATCGCCAGCCCCGCGGCGGGCGCGCCGTCATAGCGGAACGACTGGGAGTAGGTTTGCGCGCCCAGTTCCACCCGCCCGACGTCGCGCAGGCGGGTGACCGCCCCGCCGGCGGATTTCACCACGATGTCGCCGAACTGGCGCGGATCGGCCAGCCGGCCGACGACGTTCACGGTGTACTGGAAATCCTGCGTGGCCGGCGCCGGCGGGGCGCCCACCTGGCCGCCGGCGACCTGCTGGCTCTGCTGCTGGATCGCCTGGACGACGTCCTGCGGCGTCAGCCCGCGGGCCTGCAACAGCCGCGGATCCAGCCAGATGCGCATCGCATACTGGCCGACGCCGAACACGTTGACGTTGCCGACGCCGGGCAGGCGCGCCAGCTCGTCCACCAGGTTCAGCGTCGCGTAGTTGCTGAGGAACAGGCTGTCGTAGCGCTTGTCGGGCGAGGTCAGGGTGACGATCTGCAGGATTGCGGTGGACTTCTGTTGCACCTGCACGCCTTGCGCCTGCACCGCTTGCGGCAGCTGCGCCAGCGCCGAGGCGACCCGGTTCTGTACCAGCACCTGGGCAAAGTTCAGGTCCGTGCCGATCTGGAACGTGACCGTGAGCGTGTAGACCCCGTCCGACGTGCTGGTCGACTGCATGTACAGCATGCGATCGACGCCGTTCACGGCTTCTTCGATCGGCAGCGCGACGGTGTTCATCAGGGTTTCGGCGCTGGCGCCGGGATAACGGGTCGTCACCTGGATCGTCGGCGGCGTCACGTTCGGGTACTGCGCCACCGGCAGGGAGAACAGGGCCACGCCGCCGATCAGCACGAGGAGAATCGCCAGGACGTTGGCGAGCACCGGCCGGTCGATGAAGAATTTGGAGATCATGTCCGACCGGCCGCCCCGTTCAGCCGCCGGAAATCGCGGCGGTCTCCGGCGCGACCTTCGCGCCGGGAATGGCGCGGGAGAGCCCGGTCACCACCACGCGGTCGTCCGGCTTCAACCCGGATCCGATCACCTGCAACGATCCCTCCTGCGGGCCGAGCGTCACCGGGCGCTGCTCCACCATGTCCGCCTTGTCCACCACCAGCAGGTAGTGGCCGGACTGCGCGGTGCCGAGCGCCGCAGCCGGCACCAGCATCATCCTGGCCGCGAGGTGCTTCAGCGGCACCCGCACGCGAACGAAATAGCCCGGTAGCAGGGCGCGGTCCTTGTTGGCGAACACCGCCCGCAGGGCGAGTGTTCCGGTGCCGGGATCGACCTGCGGCGCCGCGTAGTCCAGCACACCCTGGTGCGGCGTGCCCTGCTCCGTCATCAGCCCGACCTCCACCGGAACCTTGCTCGTGTCGGAAAGCTGGATCCCGGCGCGGGCGAGGTCGGCGCGGATGCGCTGCACGTCCTGCTCGCTGATCGAGAAGGTGACGTAGATCGGCGAGAGCTGAACCACGCTGGCGAGCTTGGTCGGCCCGCTGACGCCGACGAGCTCGCCCACCGAGACCAGATGGTTCGTCACCACCCCGGCGAACGGCGCGGTGACGTGCGTGTAGCTCAGGTTGATGCTGGCCAGCGCCACGCCGGCCTCGGCGTTCGCGATGTTCGCCTTGTCGGTGTCGCGCGTGGCCTTGGCCTGGTCCACGGCCGAGCGGGAGGCGAAGTCGCTCCGCCCGAGCGAGGACTGACGCCGGTACTCGGCGTCCGCCTGGGCGTATTGCGCCTCGGCGGCTTCCAGCGAGGCATGCGCCTGTTGCAGCTTGGCCGTGTAGGGCGCGGGCTCGATCGTGAACAATCTGGTGCCCGCCGTCACCTGCTGGCCGTCCTTGTAGTCGATGCTCTGCACGAAGCCCTGCACCCGGGCTTCCAGATCGACGTCGTTATAGGCCGTTACGGTGCCCGTGGCGTCCAGACGAGGCACCACCTCGCGCTCCAGCGGATGGGCCACGCCGACCTTGGGCGGCGGCGGCGGCGCGTAGCTGTTGTGCTTGCGGCAGCCGGTGAGCAGTACCAGGGCAAGCCCGGCGCCGGCCACGACGTGGCGCGCGTAGCCGATGCGACGGCTCATCGCCGTGGCCCCCGTCCGCCAGGCGACGGCGCGGAGGCGGTTACCGCCGCAAGGAGATGTCGCATCCTGGTGCCTCCGTCTGCGGCCGCGCGCGCCGGCGTTCGGTGCCGGCGCCGCGGGTAGTGGTAGTCAGCGAAACCGCCGGCCGCCCGAGACGCGGCCCCCGCCTTCGAACCGCCCCCCGGCCTCGAACCGGCTGCCGAACGCGCCCTCGCCGGCTTGGCGTCCCAACCGGTCGTGTTCGAGCTGCTGGAACCCGCCCCGGTCGAGGGCGCTGCCGCGCGCCGGTGCCGACCGGGCGGCGGGGTGCGCGCCGGCCGGCGCGGTCCTGGCGCTCCTGCCGCCGGTTTGCGGTGCGCCCTTCGCGGCCCGTCCGTTCTTCGTCGGGGACTGCACCGGGTTCCAGCCGCCATTGTTCCATGTCTGCCAACCGTTGTCCGTGTGGCGATAGACGTTCCCGTCGCGCCCGGCATAGACGTTGCCGCCCGATCCTTTCATCGCGCCGCCGCTGCTGCCGGTGGCCCGATTGTGATAGCCGACGCCTTGGGCTCCGGTGGAGGAACTGAACCCGCCAGCCGCACCCCGCGCGCCACGCTGGCTTGCCGTCTGCACCGTCGTGCTGGTGCCGGAGATCGTGCTTGATCCCCAACGACTGTAGGCATTCCAGTTCTGATTTGTCGATCCAGAAATGCCGGTGCGTGCGTTGGCAAAGCTGGCATTGGCGCTGCCGCTGCCGCTACCCCAGGCCGCACTGCCGTGGATGTAGCTTCCGGTCCGCGGGTTATAGGCGGCCCAGGCGCCGGCCCCGCCGTTCGGTCCGTACACCGCGCCGCCGCGCGCCCAGGCGCCGGTCGTCGGGTTGTAGTAGCGCCCGCCCGTCGCGGTCGCGTAGGGGCCATAGATCGTGCCGCCGCGCGCCCAGGCGCCGGTCGCAGGGTTGTAGAAGACCCGGCCCGCGTAGCTGTACGGATAGGGGTAATAGATCGGCACCCGACCGGGCAGCACGACCGGCGGATAGACATAGCCGGTGCCGTAGACCAGCACGCCCGCGGTGACGAAGCCCATCATGTAGCCGGCGGTGTAACCGTAGGTCACGGTGCTCGGTGTCGCCGCGTACACGTCGACATAGGTGACGTTGTAATAAGGGAAGCTCGGGGGGATCGTGCGGATCGCCGGCGGGATGCTGTCGGCCAGCATCCAGGGACCGGTGGGCGCCGTCCCCAGGAACCAGGCGCCGTCCTGGCACACGTAGTACTTGGTCTGCACCTCGATCACGATCGCCGCCGTGTTGACCGCGTAGCGCATCGATGTTCCGGGAATCGGCGCGAAATGCGGCGGACCCGAATAGATCACCTGCGGCTGGGCGCCACCGCGCTTGAGCGTCGCCGTGGTTGGGATCTGCGCCTTCAGCACGGCTTCCTGCGCCGCCACGGTGCCCGGCACCGAGGGAAGCACGGCGCCGTCCGGGCTGTCGGGCGGGATCATCGCGAAGTCCGGCGGCAGCCGGTCGCTCGCGAAGGCCCAGGGGCCGGCGAGTCCGCCGGCCGAGAACCAGCGGCCCGAGAACAACACGTAGAACCTGCCCTGGGCAGGGTCGAAGAACAGCGTGCTCTCCGTATTCTCCACCCGTTGCAGCCCGGTTCCGGGAACCGGCACGAATTTCGGCGGACCGGCGGTGACGATGATCTCGGCCGGCTGCGTGCTGGCGAACACCGTGGGGACGAGGTCGGCCGATTTTGGCGGGTGCGCCGGGACGTAGCGGCGGATATCGGCGAAGTCGGCGGTTTCCGGCAGCGCGGAGAAGGCCGCCGGCAGGCGGCCGACCGGCTTGTAGGGCCCGGTCGCCGCCGCGGCTGCAAGCCAGATGCCGTTGTTGAGGAAGTACCAGGTGTCGCGATCGCGGAACACGTTCCAGTTGGTGTTCACCACGTAGGAAAGGCCGGTCTTGCCGATCGGCGCCAGCACCGGGGCGCCGTCGAACACCAGCAGGCTGGCCGGGCGGCTCGCGGAGAAGATCGCCGGGGGTTCGTTGTTGACCGCCACCGCCCGCACCGGGGACTGATCGAGGCTCAGCAGCACGCTGGCAAGCGGAACCTCCCGCGCGCGCATGTCGGCCAGGGCGACGCGGAGTTTCCGGTCCAGCGTCGCGGCCTGGTTCGTGTCCAGCGCAGGGAAATGGGTGGAGACGAGTTTAGGGTCCGACAGATGCACCACCCCCGCGCTCTCGTCGGTGGCAGTCGCCAGCGTGATCTCCACGCTGCCGAGGGTCGGCGCCTTCTGTCCGGTCACCGCGACGGCCACCGCGGCGCGGGCGGTGAGCGTCCGGTGGTCGGGCCAGGCGACCGCCTGCGGCTGGTAGACGGTGATCTCCACCCCGTCATGGCGGGTCGTGTGCGGCCAGGCAGCAGCCGCAACCGCGGGCGGTCGGGCGGCGGCCGGTTGCGGCGTCGCGGGGACAGCCGAAGCGCCGGGTGGCCCGGCAAGCAGCGCCGCCGCGAGCAGGGCGGCCACAGACGGCAGACCGGAAAGGCGCATGGTTCGCTCCGAAAACGCCGACCCCCGGTTTATATGTCGTCGTGCACGACGCAGCTTGATGCAGATCAAAACATCCTCCGGCGCGCCGGTCCAGGCTGCGCGCGGGTGACGTGACGGACGGCGATGGATAATATCTTACGTACCGGGTTGCTGCTGGCGGCGCTGACCGCCTTGTTCGGCGCGGTCGGCTACTGGATCGCAGGCCCCGACGGGATGGGGCTCGCGCTGCTGCTCGCCGCGGCGATGAATGTCGTTTCCTACTGGACGTCCGACAGCGTGGTGCTGCGGCTTTACGGCGCACAGGAGGTAGACGCGGCGCAGGCGCCGGCGCTGGTGGCGCTGGTCCAGGACCTGTCCTCGCGCGCCGGGCTGCCGATGCCGCGTGTCTGCCTGATCGAGAGCGACCAGCCGAACGCCTTCGCCACCGGGCGCAACCCGGAGCATGCCGCGGTCGCCGTGACATCCGGCCTGCTGCGCAGCCTCTCGCAACAGGAGGTCGCGGGCGTGCTCGCCCATGAACTGGCCCATATCCGCCACCGCGACACCTTGACCATGACGGTCACCGCCACGCTCGCCGGGGCGATCGGCATGCTGGCGAATTTCCTGTTTTTCCTCGGGCCGATGCGCAGCAGCGAGCGCGAGCATCCGCTGGGCGCGATCGGCGGGCTGGTGGTTCTGCTGCTGGCGCCGCTGGCCGCAACCCTGGTGCAGCTGGCGATCTCGCGCACCCGGGAATTCGCCGCCGACCAGGGCGGCGCGGAGATCACCGGCCAGCCGCTCTGGCTCGCTGCCGCCCTGGAGCGGATCGAAGGGGTCGCCCGGCAGGTCCCCAACGTGGAAGCCGAGCACAATCCGGCGACCGCCCATATGTTCATCGTCAACCCGCTGAGCGGCGCGCGGTTCGGCGCGCTGTTCGCCACCCATCCGCCGATGGAGGAACGCATCGCCCGGCTGCGCGCGATGGCCCGGCCGCCGTCGCCGTGGCAGTCTCCGACCCCGTCTCCTTGGGGCCCGCCGGGCCGCTACCGCTGATCCGGCGCGCGGTCTGCCGTCGCCGCCGGCCGGTTCCACCCGGGAGCACCGGGTCGTCGTCGTCGGCCGCGGCCCCCCCGGCCCGGACCTCCTCGTGGCGATCGGCCGCCAGATGGGCGATGTTCACCCCGCGGGCCTGGGGCGGCAGGCCGCGCGGGCGGGAGATGTCGCGATGCCGTTTGACCATCGCCCGGGCGCAGGGGCCAGATCGTTTCGATTTCGGACGATAAGCCCGGGGGCGGCGGGCAGGCGATGAGCACGCGCGAGCTTCGGGTGCTGTCCGGCGCCGTGATCGCCAGCCGCTTCTTCGACGTCGCCGACACGATCGACCTCGCCAAGGCGGAGACGCTGTGGGCGCAGCAGCCGCGCTCCGGGCTGAGCCGCGGGCGGCTGGTGTCCACGCCGCCCAAGGCGGTGGCGTTCGGGGTACCGCCGCTCGATATCCCGCTCGCCCGCGTCGCGCTGCAGCTCGACGGCGTCATGGTGGAGGCCGATCCGACCGTCCGCCTGTTCGATTTCGGGGTTGCCCGCCTCGCCGTCCGGGTTGCCGTCGACGATCTGAGCTTCGCGGCGTTCACCCGCCGGCTGATCGCGGTCGATCGCTGCATCGGCCCCGCCGCCGGCGCCGCGCTGTGGCAGGAGCTGCTGGACCATGTCCGTTCCCTCTTCGCCGCCGCTTTCCTGCGCGCCTCCCGGCCGGCCCTGGAGGAAGACTACCTGATCGGCTTCGTGCGCAGCTTCGACGAGACGCCCGGGGCGGAGGAGTTGCAGCAGCGGATCGACCTGGTGCCGCTGCTGTCGGGCGAGGAGCGCCCGCTGTCGGAGGGCGCGCGGCGCGACCTGCTGCGCCAGCGCTTCTCCTATTATTCCGACGACCTCGTGGTGCTCACCTGGGACCGGGCGTTCATCTACGAGCCGCGCGGCGATTCGGACGTGATCGACGTGCTGGACGTCGCCAACGCGCAGTTGCTGGAGATGCGCTATTACGATGGCCTGCTCGACCAGGAGCTGCCGCGCATCTACGACGTGGTGGAGGAGACGCGGCGCACCCGCCCGCTGCTGAGCTCGCGCCGCTTCGCCAACCTGGCGCGGCGGCTCTACGGGCTGGTGGCCGAGGTCACCGAGCTGCGGGAAAAAGTCGACAACGCCCTGCAGGTGACCGAGGACGTGTACCTGGCGCGCATCTATACCGCCGCACTCGATCTGTTCCGGGTCGCGGCGGTCAGCGCGTCGGTGGACCGCAAGCTGGCAATCATCCGCGACACCTACGCGGCGCTGTACGAAGAAGCCTCCAGCAGCCGGGCGGCGCTGATGGAGGCGACGATCGTGATCCTGATCCTTATCGAGATCATTCTGGCCCTCGTACGGCCGTGACGATCCCCGCGCGGGCTTGCCGGCGGGCCGGGATGCGGCGGCACGGAGATTGAACGCGGCCGCCCGTATCAATCCATCGCCGCATGGCTCGCCGCCGGCACGTCGAGCTCGCGCGGGCGGCGCATCAGCAGCAACAGGAACAGCGCCGGCAGGGTGGTGAAGATCAGGAACTTGTAGTCGTCCATATAGGCGATGATCTGCGCCTGCCGGTCGATCGTCGCGGCCAGCAGCGCCGCGCCGCGCGCCGTCGCCGGATCGTAGAGCGGCACCGCCTCCAGCGCGCGGTTGAAGGGCGTCACCGCGGCGCCGATCATCGCGTGCAGCCCCTGGGCGTTGTGCGCGAGCAGGGAGGCGGTCACCGACACGCCGATCGCCGCGCCGATGTTGCGGAACAGGCTGAACATCGCCGCCCCTTCGGTCCGCATCGCCACCGGCAGGGTGGCGAAGGCCAGCACCTGCAGCGGCGTGAAGAACAGCCCGAGCCCGGCGCCCTGGATGATGATCGCAATGATCAGGTCGCGGGAGGAGATGTCCGGGGTCCAGCCGGTCATGATCCAGAACGACCAGCACATCAGCAGAAGCCCGATGCCGACCAGCAGCCGCGCGTCGATCCGTTGCGCCAGCCGGCCGCTGACGATCAGGGTGGCGAAGTTGCCGATCCCGCGCGGCGCCATGATCAGTCCGGCCGTCGCCACCGGATAGTCGCCGAGCACCTGCAGGAACGGCGCCATCAGGGCCATGGTGGAGACCAGGATCGTCCCCACCGCGAACATCATCAACGTGCCGGCGGCGAAATTGAGGTCCCGGAACAGGCTGGGCCGGATCAGCGGCCGGCGCGCCGACAGCACGTGCACGACGAACAGATACGTCCCGAGCCCGGCCAGCACCGCCTCGGTGATGATCTCGCGGGAGGCGAACCAGTCCAGCTCCTGCCCGCGGTCGAGCATCAGCTGCAGCGCGCCGATGCCGGTGCCGAGCGCGGCGAAGCCGATCCAGTCGAACCGCAGCCCGCCCTGGCCGCGCCCGCCCGGCATGAACAGCACGAGCCCGAGGGTGGCGAACACGCCGAACGGCAGGTTGATGTAGAAAACATAGCGCCAGCTGTAGAGTTCGGTCAGGTAGCCGCCCAGGGTGGGCCCCAGGATCGGACCGATCATCACCCCCATGCCCCAGATCGCCATCGCGTAGGCGCGTTTCTCGGGCGGATAGATATCCAGCATCGTGGCCTGCGACAGCGGCACCAGCGCCGCCCCGCACATGCCCTGCAACAGCCGGAAGACCACGATCTGGCCGAGGCTCTGCGCCGCCCCGCAGGCCATGGAGGCGACGGTGAAGCCCGCCAGGGCGGCGACGAACAGCCGCTTGCGTCCGAACCGCACGGCCAGCCACCCCACCGGCGCGGTCATGATCGCGGCGGCGATGATGTAGGAGGTGAGGACCCAGGTGATCTCGTCGAAACTGGCCGAGAAGCTGCCCTGCATATAGGGCAGCGCGACGTTGGCGATGGTCTGGTCGAGCGCCTGCACCAGGGTCGCGCCGATCACGCAGACGGTGATGATGCCGCGATGCGGCACCGTGTCGGCGGCGCTGGTGACGACGATGCCGGTCATCGTCCGGCCGGCCTCGGCGGGTGCGCGCCGGCGACGCCCGTCCGGCCCCGCGGCCCACGGCTTCGCCGGTCCGACGGCGGCGTCCGGGGACGCGTCACGTCCGGTTCGTCATGTTTGGGCGTTCCTCCGTCCGGGCGTTCCTCGGTTCCGGCGGCGGCGCCACGCGGGAACCGAACCCCGACGGCGCCGAGCCTCGCCCGCCGGCCGGGCGCGATCAAGCGGCGGGAACGCGGCTTTGACCCGCGCCGGGCGCAACCGCTATCACGGGCGGCTTCGGAGGAGACGCGCATGACCGACACCCGTTCCGCCGCCGCGCTGCCGGCCTGGCGCTCCATGCTGTTCGTGCCGGTCACCGTGCCGCGCTTCGTCGCCTCCGCCGCCGATCGTGGCGCCGACGCCGTCATCCTCGACCTGGAAGACGCGGTGGCGCCCAGCGAAAAGGACCGCGCCCGCACCCTGCTCGCCGAGGCGATCCCGCAGGTGGCGCGACGCGGCGCCGACGTGCTGATCCGGGTCAACCGTCCCTGGCGGATGCTGGTGCGCGACCTGGAAGCGGCGGTGCTGCCCGGGGTGGCGGCGCTGGTGCTGACCAAGGTGGACAGCCCCGAGCAGGTGCAGGCGGCGGCCGAGATCGTTGCCGAGCTGGAGGCCGAGCGCGGCCTTCCCCCCGGCCGCCTCGGCTTCGTCGTGCTGATCGAAACCGCCGCGGGCTTCTTCCGCATGGAGGCGATCGCGCGGGCGCATGCGCGCATCGTTGCCATCAGCCTGGGGACGGAGGATTTCACCCTGTCGGTGGGCATGCTGCCGGACCCGGAAGGATTGCTCTATCCCAAGCAGCACACCGTGTTCGCCGCGCGCGCGGCGGGGATCCTGCCGCTGGGCTTCGTGGGCTCGATCGCCGATTTCCGCGACCAGGAGGCGTTCCGCGGCATCGTCCGCCGCTCCCGCCGGCTGGGATTCGTCGGCGCCTCCTGCATCCATCCCTTGCAGG